>CAZPMW010000060.1:0-10228 GCA_964587805.1 uncultured Elusimicrobiaceae bacterium | reverse complement strand
TATGGGCATATGTATATGGAGTCAGTCGTAAACGGTAAGTGTTGAATCGTAAGTCGTAAGTTGTGAAGAGTTACGGACTGACCCGGACTACTTACTATTTATTATTTACCATTCACATTTACTATTTGCGCGCGTCCTTTAAAAACGCCAGGTAGGCTTTATAGGCCATGTAAATGTCCAGTTTTCCGGCCAGCTCCATCGGGGCGTGCATCGACAGAAGGCCCACGCCGCAGTCCACCACCTGCATTCCGTAGCGCGCCATAAGCCAGGCTATTGTTCCGGCGCCGCCCTGGTCCACCTTGCCAAGCTCGCCCGTCTGCCAGATGACGCCCGCTTTATCGAAGATGCGGCGTATCTCGGCCAAGAACTCGGCGTTGGCGTCGGAGGAGCCTGATTTCCCTCGCGAGCCGCAATATTTCGTCACGCATACTCCGTGGTTCAGGAAAGCGGTGTTCTTCTTCTCAGATACAGAAGCGTAAAGCGGGTCGAATAACCCGTTTACGTCGGCCGAAAGCATCCAGGAATTGCTGAGCGCGCGCTTAAGCGTCAGCTCGCTGTACCCGTCGGTGGTCAGGTTTACGAGCTCCGCCGAGGTGTTCTCGAAAAAATTGGACGCCATGCCGGTGGCGCCCACGGAGCCTATCTCCTCTTTGTCGCAGAGCAGAACGCAGGAGGTATATTCCGGCGTGCCTTTGAGATCCAACATGGCTTTCAGCCCGGCGTAGGCGCAGACGCGGTCGTCCTGGCCGTAGCCCAGGATCATGGAGCGGTCCAGGCCGGCTTCGCGTGGTTTCCCGGCCGGCACCAGCTCCAGCTCCGCCGAAAGGAAATCTTCCTCGGTCACTCCGTATTTTTCGTTCAGCAGCCGGAGTATATTGCTTTTAATCTTTTCCTTAACGTCTTTGCCGCTCACCGGCGCGGACCCGAAGATGGCGTCAAGATTTTCGCCCTCTATGCCCTCCGAAAGGGTCTTTTTGCTCTGGTCAGCGGCCAGGTGCGGCAGCAGGTCGGTGATGCAGAAAACGGGATCTTCAGCTGCCTCTCCTATCGTGACGGTTATCTTGCGTCCGTCCGGCTTTATAAATACGCCGTGCAGCGCCAGCGGGATGGTGACCCACTGATATTTTTTGATTCCGCCGTAGTAATGGGTATCGAGCAGCGCCATATCGCCGCTCTCATAAAGGGGATTCTGCTTTATGTCTATGCGGGGCGCGTCCGTATGTGCCCCGATGATATGCATGCCGGCCTCCAGGGGCTTTTTCCCTATGATGACGGCCATCAGCGTTTTGCCGGAGCAGGATTTGTATACCCTGCCGCCCGGGAGCAGCTTCGTGCGCCCGCGCTCCAGCCCGGCCATATCACGGAACCCGGCCGCCGTCAGCAGGCGCACGCCTTCGTCGTGGGCCTCGCGCTCGGTCTTTGCGGCCCCGAGGAAACCCAGATACAGTCTGCTCACGGCTTCCATCAATTTGGCGTCCGCTAAAGAAAGCTTCTCGTAGCCGTTCTTGTTTGTGTAGGTCAGATTGTTTTTCTTCTCGCTGGATGAGGATTTTGTTTTCATTGAACGGGCCTCCTGCGGCTGCGGCGTTTATAAAAATAATATTAGCATAATTTCGGGTTTTCGGGCCTTATTTGGTATCATAGCAATGATGTTTACGGCCAATCCTTACTCCAGAAAAGTGTTGTTTCTGATCTTCAGCGTCAGCCTTTTTAACTATATAGACCGGCAGGTGCTTTACGCCGTTTTCCCGCTTATAAAAAAAGAGCTTTTCCTCAGCGACACGCAGCTGGGTTTGCTGGCTTCAGCGTTCATGCTCGTCTATATGTGCTTCGCCCCGCTTGTCGGCTGGTTCAGCAATAAATTCGCGAGGCCCTCCATCATCGGCGTAAGCGCAATTTTCTGGAGCGTAGCCACAATGGCTACCGGCCTGGCCCGCTCTTATCCCCAGCTGTTGTGCGCGCGCGCCGCGCTGGGGATAGGAGAAGCCGGTTACGGCACGGTTTCACCCGCCTACCTGGCGGAATGGTTCCCGGCCGGCTCCAGGGCGCGCGTTCTCTCGCTCTACGCGCTGGCGATACCGGTCGGCAGCGCGATAGGCTATATCCTGGGCGGCGCGGCCGGGCAGCACTTCGGCTGGCGCGCGGCTTTTTATATCGCGGCCGTTCCCGGCATGCTTCTGGGAGCCGCCGCGCTTTATCTGAAGGAAACGCCGGAGAGAAACCTCGCGCCGTCGGTGAAGCCGGCTGCGGGCCGGTATCTATGCCTTCTGAAAAACAGGACATATCTGCTGACCTCCGTCTCAATGGCTATAGCCACGTTCTCGGTGGGCGGGCTCGCCGCCTGGATGCCGTCTTACTTTGTGCGCAACTTCGGCCTCTCGGTGGCCCGGGCCGGAATTATTTTCGGAGCGGTTACGGTCCTGGCCGGTGTAGCCGGCAACCTTTCAGGAGGCTGGGCCGCTGACTGGCTGCGCTTGCGCACAAAACGCGCCTATTTTATAGTGGGCTACCTGAGCTTTTTCCTCAGCCTGCCTTTCGGAGTGCTTGCCATGCTGTCCGACAGCCTGCCCATGACGCTCGCCATGCTTTTTTTGGCCGAGTACTTTATCTTCGCTCATTCCGGCCCTTATCACGCCGCTGTCGTGGAGGTCGCAGCTGTTGACCTGCGCTCTATGGCGTTCGCCCTGAATATTTTCATTATACACGCTTTCGGCGACGCAGTTTCGCCAGCGCTTATCGGCATGGTCTCCGACGCCCAGGGGCTGCCTTTCGCCATGCTGCTGGCGGTCTTATTCCTGTTTTTCGGAGGCGTGACGTCCGTGCTGGCCGGGTATTATTATAAAAAAGACTTCCACCCGGTGTAAGTTGAAGACAGACCTGAAAGGTTTCCTGCGGCGGAACAAGCGTATCGCTGGAGCGGGAGAAGGGGGATTGCCCGAGCGCCCCCGTAGCGGAAGGGAGGCTCCGCCGTCAAAGTTTGGCGGAGGGAAACCACGGGAGGGTTTCCAGGTAAGGGTCGAGGGGCGGAGCGGTAATCCCCCTTTCCCCGCGAACCATTATGAGTAATATCGAAATAATATTTCAGGACGACGACTGCGTGGTGGTCAACAAGCCATCCGGCCTGCTGACCATGCCTGGCCGCGGCCCGGCCTCCGGTGAAAAGAACCTGCGCGATATGCTGTCTCTGTCCCCGGTCGGCTCCGTGTTCGTAGTGCACCGCCTCGACCGTGACGCGAGCGGCCTCATCCTCTTCGCCAGGGGAGAGCGCGCGCACCGCTATTTTTCGCAGCTGTTCGGCTCGGATATGCCGCAGCCGGACCCAGACACCGGCAGGTACCCGGAGAAAAAAGAAAAAGAGATAGTGAAGAAATACCTGGCCGCCGTGGAGGGCATCGTGGAAGGGGGCCGCGGAGAGGTGGATAAGCCGATACGGACCTACGGCTCGGGACGGATGGGCGTCGGCTTTAACGGCAAGCCATCTGTTACTAAATACGCAGTTCTTGAGAGATATAAACGCTCCACGCTGCTGGAGGTGGAGCTCGTCACCGGCCGCCGCCACCAGATACGGGTGCACATGTACCACATCAAGCATCCCGTCATCGGCGACCGCCTTTACGGCGACCCGGCCAGACAGGCGGCTTACCCGCGCCTGATGCTGCACTCATACTCTCTTGAGTTCAGGTCCATGGCCGGCGCGAAAAAAAAGCTCAAAGCTGATCCGCCGGATGATTTCTTAAACGTTCTGCCGTTTTTGTGATAGCGGGCGCCCGGAGCAGGCGTGCGCGCGCCGGGCGCAGGCAATAATCTGGAGGAAGATATGCGCTCAAGATCCCCGGTCGCCCTGCTGATGGTTATCGACGCCGCAGGACTTTCCACTATCGGGCACCTGCTGAAAAATTACTGGAAAACGCTTAAGCTGCCGAATCTTTCCCGCCTGGGGCTGGGCGAAATAGTCGCGCCGGAGTTCAGGCGCAGATTTTCTCCGGTCCGCGCCGGAAGAGCTTACGCGGCCGCGCTTAACCAGGTTTCGGCGACAGCCGACAGCCTGGTCGGCCACCGCGAGATGGTGGGCGTGCTGGACAGCCGCACCTACGCCCTTTTTGACGGCGGATTCCCGGCAAAATATATCGCGGAACTGGAGAAGCGCATCGGGCGCGGCACCTTTTTTAATAAAATGGCCGCCGGCATGGAGGCCATAGAACTCAACGCGGCGGAGCACGAGCGCACCGGTAAGCCGATAGTTTACGCCAGCAAATGCGACCCGCTGATACAGCTGGCCATGAACGAGGCGGTGATCCCCGTCGCGGAGCAGCACAGGATAGCCGACGTCGCGTTCTCGCTTGCGATGGAGATGAAAGTTCCGGTCACGCGCGCCATAGCCCGCGCCTATGTCAGGACCCCGGCGGGCGGCATCGCGCGCACCTCAAACCGCCACGACGCGGTGCTTCCTATCGGGCAGAGAACGCTGGTTGATATCCTGCGCGACAACAATATCTGGACAGTCGCAGTAGGCAAGACCAGCGACCTGGTGAATACGGCGTACCATGCCAGAATAAAGCTGGCGCATGAGTGCTTTATCGACCCCGCGCTGGGTCTGAGGTTCGTCAATCAGGGCAAAAGCGACACGAACCCGTATTCCGTGCAGGGGATTATAAACGCCCTGGATGAGACCCGGAGCGTATATCGTCCCAGAGGTACGTTTATCTTCGCTAATCTTGTGGATACCGACAGCGTCTACGGGCATACGCGCGACATTGTCGGCGCCGTGAAAGCGATAGAGGAAATAGACCGGATCATCCCGCTCTTAGAGGGCCGACTGGCCAAGGGCGACCTTTTTATGATCACCGCGGATCACGGGATGGAGCATAGGGCCGATTACGGATATCATTCCAACGAGCCGCTGCCATTTATCGCGTCCCGCAAGGGCTATGACCGCGGGCTTGGCGGCCTGAAGACGGGCGTGTGCCCCGGCCTGACCGATATCGGGCACGTTACCGCGCAGTTGTTCGGACTTGAGAAGGAATACAGGGAGATAATCAGATAAGCTGAAAATTGAGTTTACTTGCTGCTTTCCGCGTACCCCGGTTCCACTAAGGCCCTGAATGACTGCGGTGTAAGGGCCGCCCAGTTATATCTGTTTGCCGCGTTCCAAAGCACCCAGCTTTCAAGCATATTGCGTCTGGTGGCTATTATCTGCGCCCGCACTTCGTGCGGGCCGTAATGCCTGCCCATGTTGAAATCCTGCAGGTACGGGCGGAGCTTTACGTAATTCGGCCCCAGCCGGCGCAGAGCGTCCCTGAGGCCGCGATCTATCACCTTGTACGGCTGGCCGTTCGGGTCGGAGATGTTATATTCGCCCGGATTGTAATGCGACGGGTACATCATGGGATACACATAGTCCGCGTATCTGGCGATGACTTTAATATCCTGCCCTATGCCCATGTCGTCATCCGAAGAGGTGGTCAGCCCGAACACATCGGCAGATATTTTCACCTTATGCGGCTTAAGCCGGCCGCGGGCATAGATAAGGAAATCCTTGAGGTTCGCTATGGCGTTAGCCCGGCTGTGCGCTTTAGAATACCGGCAGAGTCCGGTTCTGCCCTCGGTCGGGAAGCGGATATAGTCGAACTGTATCTCGTCAAAACCCAGCACCGCTGCCCGCTCCGCTACGTCCAGCGTGTAGTCCCACGTGTCCCTGTTATAGGGATCGAGCCAGGTGGAGCCGTTGCGCGCCCTCCAGGGCCCGCCGCCCGGCTCCTTCACCGCGAGTGCGCCGCGTTTGAGCGGCATGATATTGTCCTTGAACACCACGATGCGCGCCACGGTGTACAGGCCTACGTCCTTGAAATCCTTCAGCATCTCCTCCGGCCGTGAGATAGCGGGGGCGTAGGCGCCGTATTTATGCGCCAGTTCCACTCCGGGAATGTAAACCTTCCCGTCTGTTTCTTTTACCGCCACCACCACGGTATTAATGACGGAGGTCTGTATCCTGGCTATTATGTCCCTGCGGATCTTTTTGGAGCCTGCGCCCCAGGCGCTGAGATGTATGCCGCGCACGGTTTTCTGTGATAATATCGTATGGCGTATCGTTTCAGTCGATATTGACGCCGGGCGCGAGTCGGAGCGGGCTCCGGCTTCAGCGTAAAGAGAGGCAGAGGGAGCCAGCAGCAGAAAAAATATTACCTTGATCATGCGTATATATTTTACAATTATTAGGCGGCCGGTTGCGCAACAATGCTTTTCATGGAGTGCTTGCTATGACCGAGAAACTTAACGCGCGTGGCGCGATGACCGTGCATTATAACCGTCTCCGCGGGGATTATGACGGCTGGACTCTCTGGGCCTGGAACGAGCTGTCAAAGCAGGAAGGCTTTGAAATAGCGCGTGCGGGCGCTGATGATTACGGCGCTGTTTTCACCCTCGACCTGCGCGCTTCGGGCCTGGAAGGCGGACCCGTCGGCCTTCTCCCGCGCTACAGGAACTGGGAGGCCAAGGATGGCCCCGACCGCGTTCGGGAAAAAGCGGCCCCCGGCGATGTTTTCCTCATTGAGGGCGATGCCGCCGTGTATGTCTCAGCGCCGGAAATTTCCGTAAGTATCGTTTCAGCCTCGCTTGAAAGCCGGAGCGTGATCAGGCTTGTTTTCAGCCGGCCGGTAGATCTGCGGTTTATCCTGGAGCAGGCCTTTCACGCGGTGAGCGGAGACGGGGTCTCCCATCCGCTGATACCGGCTTTCCACGGAGATATGTCCTGCAATCGCGTCGCCGCATTCACTTTCGGCAGTCAGGCAAACCCCGCTGCCAGCGCGCTCAACGCTGGCCTGTGGACAATAAATTCCAGAAGTCTGGAGCCGGCCGCACTTCGCCTGGGCGGCGTGGTTTACGGGAGTGAGTTCTCCAGCGACAGAGAGATGGGGCTGCGCGTCAGGGACGGAAAGACCTTTATAAGAGTCTTCGCGCCGTTCGCGTCAAAGGTGGACGCTCTTTTCCGGGCCGCTCCGGCCTCAGGGGACTTTTCAGCGCGCGCTCTCACCGCCGCGGACTCCGGGCTTTGGGAAGCGGCGATCCCGGAGAATCTCACGGGCAGATACTGGAAGGTCCGGGTAGTGCAGGACGGGAAAACATTTGAGGGGCTGGACCCCTATGCCACTTCGGTCACAGCCCATGACGGTCTGGCGTTCGTCGGGAACGACGCCACCCCTGTAGCGCCAGGTCCGGCCTTTGACCTGTCGGAAGCCGTGGTCTACGAACTGAGCATCCGCGACTTCACCATAGACGAAAGTTCCGGCGTGCTGGAGCGCGGGAAATACCTTGGCCTCGCAGAGTCCGGCGCCGTATATCCCGGCAACCGGGACATCAGAACAGGCCTTGACCACCTGTCGGAACTGGGCGTGAACGCCGTGCATATAATGCCGTTTCAGGATTTCGAGAATGACGAACGCGCCCTGTCCTATAACTGGGGCTACATGACGGTCAACTTCAACTCACCTGAAGGCTGGTACGCCACCGGGCTTCACGCCGGAGAAAGGGTGCGTGAAAGCAAAGCGATGATAGACGCCCTGCACAAAAAGGGCATCAAGGTCATAATGGACGTAGTTTACAACCACACAGCCGAGGCCGACGGAAAAATCTTTAATTTTAACGCATTGGCTAAGGATTATTACTACCGGGTTAAGGACGACGGAAAATACTGGAACGGCTCCGGTTGCGGCAATGAATTCAGGTCCGAATCGCATATGGGCCGCAAGTTTATTATAGACAGCCTGCTCCACTGGGTCACCGAGTATAAAGTGGACGGGTTCCGTTTCGACCTGATGGGCCTCCTGGATCTGGATACAGTATTCGCGCTGGTGAAGCGCCTGAAGGAGGCGAAGCCGGACATCATTATCTACGGCGAGCCCTGGGCCGCCGGCCCGACACCGGTGGCGGGCGTGCACAAGGGCATCCAGCGGTCCAAAGGTTTCTCCGTTTTTAACGGGAGCCTGCGCGACGCGCTCATGGGCGGAGTATTTAACGTCTCTGAGACTGGCTACGTGCAGTCCGGGGCCAACCGCGGCGCCGTGATATGCGGCATCAAAGGTTCCATAGATGACTTCGCTGATTCGCCCCTGGAATCCGTCAATTATGTCAGCTGCCACGACAATCACACGCTATGGGACCGGCTCAGCGTCTCCGCGAAGGGGGAGTCTCCGGAGAACCGCGTCCGCATGGACAAGCTGGCTCAGGCGGTGGTGCTGACTTCGCAGGGTATCCCGTTCATCCACTCCGGAGAGGAATTCCTGCGCACGAAAAAAGGAGAGGGGAACTCCTATAACCTGCCAGATGAAATAAATAAAACTGACTGGGCGCTAAAGAGGACGAATAGCGCGGTGTTCGCCTTTTACCGTGACCTCATCGCCATGCGCAAAGCCCATCCTGCGTTCAGAATGTCGTCCGCGCAGTCAGTGCGGGATAATCTCCGGTTTTATGAGGACCTCGGTCTGCCTGTATCCGAGCCTAACATCGCCTACCAGCTCAATGGAGCCGAGGCCGGAGACACATGGAGCCGCATCATCGTCCTGATAAACCCGCGCAAGACCCCGCAGCAGTTCGCCCTGCCTCCCGGCGAATATGAAAAAGCGTTCGACGAGAACGGCGCCTGCGCCGGCGGCCGCAAATTCACCGCCTTTATCAACGTCCCCGCCCTGTCCATGACCGTTGTTCACAGGTAGGGACGCTCATCTTTTACTTATTATTTTTTAGGATCAGCAATGCGGCGCTTGTCGGGTGGGCTGCGGCGTGCAGGTTATTCCCATCCGCGCCACTATGCCTTTTTATCTCTGGAGCGGGGGCAGGGGGATTACCCGAGCGCCCCCGTAGCGGAGGGGAGTGGACTGAGCCTTCAAAGGTCCGCTACGGACACTTCGGTGCCTCCATCCGCTGCGGATGGAGGGGGACCACGGGAGGGTCCCCAAACAAGGGTCGAGGGGCGGAGTGGTAATCCCCCTGCCCCCGCGAACCCTTCAATATCCCAGTGGTTCGTTAATCAGGATAACTTTGTAATTCGTAAGCCGCGGCTTCTTCCAGAGCATCAGCACCGCATTGCAGATCCGTGCCGGCCCCGCGCAGTCCTCGCATTTCCCGGTTTTCACGCAGGGATTGTCCTTCCCCAGCCGGATATTGTTTGCTATCGCCGCGATATTCCGCATCCGCCATAGCCCCTCGTCCGTATCTCCCACCAGCTTGTTCACGCCTGCCAGCAATATCACCTTCCCCGGCCCATAGAGCACTGACGCCGTTCGGTTCCCAAGCCCGTCCACGAATATCATCTCGCCCTTAGCCGTCACAGCCTGCGGTGAAGCGATGTAAAAATCGGCCGCCTGCGCCGCCAGCCAGGTCTTTACCCTCTCCGCATCCGACATCTCCGGCTTATGCGTAATTATCCTGTTGCCGGCTTTCTTCAGCGCCTCCGGCAGCCTCAACTCGGCCGTGGTCATAGAGCCACCCAGCCCTATCTTCTTATTTTTACCGATAAGCGCCAGCACGGCCTTCGCCGCCGCTGCCGCCCCCGCAAACACCTCCGTATCAAAACCGTTTTTCCTAAGTGCCGCTGCGGACAGCTCCAGCCGCCTCATCCTCGCAGCTTTCAAATTCGGATCCATCTTTGCCTCCCGTTCAGTCCGTATCTTTCGCGCCACGCATTTTTACTGTATTCACGCACATGTACCATTGAAATATCATTATAACTATATTATATTGTTATGTGGCATATAAACCAAAAGGGCACCGGTAGTCGCGGCGCCAGTGTGATCTCATGCCGGAAAAGGTGATCGGAAGCTTAAAGATGACGGAGAAATTCAAGACGGTTGTAAACCCAATCGGCGTTGTTTCCCGGCTAAAATGGCGCCGGCCTGTACTTCACTTTGCGGCCGGCATGTTGCTTGTGCTATCAGCGATTTTACCGGTCAGAGCGGTAACGCCGACAGGCGTTCAGTTTACCGCCGCGTCCACGGGCTCGGTCGCTCTTTCCTGGTCGCTGGATACGCCGGCGACCGAACAGCCGCTGATGATCCTCTCCACCGTGTCGGATTTCAGTACGGTTTATTCCTCGGTCACTGGAGATCTTGGCGTCCTGACCACCTCTTACTACCCTTTGACTCCCAACGCCACCTACTTTTTCAAGGTGAAGGTTTCCACCGAGCCGGACGCAGCTTATTCCCTGCCGATATCCACCATCACCAATCCGAACCCG
>CAZPMW010000059.1:7768-13098 GCA_964587805.1 uncultured Elusimicrobiaceae bacterium | reverse complement strand
CATGCCCATGCTCACAAAATCTTCCTGGTCCGCGGCCGCGGGTATGGACTGCACGCAGGCGGGGGCGCTCAGCATTCGCTGCTCCACTATCAGCATGTCCGCGGTATACTGGCTGAGCATCAGCCCGGAGAACATCCCGGCGCCCTTGGTCAGGAAGGCCGGCAGGCCCACGCTCAGGGCGGGGTTCAGCAGGCGGTTAAGGCGCCGCTCTGAAAGCACGCAGACCATGGTTACCCCGGCTCCCACCATATCCAGCGGCATGCTGATGGGCATGGATTGGAAATTGGCGCCGGTCAGCACCGTGTCGCTCTCCGGCAGGAAAATGGGATTGTCAGCCACGCCGTTCAGCTCTATCTCGAACTGTTTGCGGGCGTATGCGAGTTGGTCCCTGAAAGCGCCTATTATCTGCGGGGTAGAGCGCATGGAGTAAGCGTCCTGCACTTTGACCTTAAGTTTACCAGTGCACAGGTCGGAACCTGAGGTTACGGAACGGATATTCGCCGCTGTCGTTACGGCGCCTTTAAAGCCCCGAAGTTCGTGAAGGCGGGTGTCGTATGGCTTCATGTTGGCCAGCAGCGCCTCAAGCGTCATTCCGGCCGTTATCTCGGCCTGCTTTACCCAGCGTTCCGCGTCGTAGAGTTCCAGGCAGCCCATGCCCGTTATCAGATTGGACCCGTTGATGGCGGCCAGCCCGTCGCGCGCCTGAAGGCCCGGCACCGGTATGCCGGCTTTTTCCATGGCCGCTTTGGTGGGCATGCGCTCGCCCTTGTAAAAGCTTTCGCCTTCTCCCATCAGCGAGAGCGCCAGTTGGCTCATGGGCGAGAGGTCGCCGCATGCTCCTACGCTGCCTTTCTCGCAGACCACGGGCGTAACGCCTTTATTCAGCAACTCGACGTAGGTCTGCGTTATCTGCGGCCGGCAGCCGGAATGCCCTTTAGCATGGACATTGATGCGGCTGAGCATGGCCGCGCGCACGTGCTCAATGGGGGCCGGCTTGCCTATGCCGGCGGCGTGATTATAGATCAGATAGCGCTGGAACTGCTGCACTTGTTCATCGTTCAGGACAACTTCGGAAAATTCGCCTATCCCGGTGTTCACCCCGTACATTATCTCCCGGGCCGTTATCTTTTTCTCAAGCATTGCCCGGCAGTTCTTTATGCGTGACACGGCGTCGGAGCTCAGCTCCACCGCTTCTCCGTGCCGCGCGACCTTTACTACATCCTCTATAGTAAGAGAAGACCCGTTAACTTTTATAGCCATAATTAAATTCCTCCAGTATATCGAACTAAAACGATAAATAGATGCAGGCGCCGGGTGTCGGCGACAGTGACTATTATACTAAAAGCCCGGAGGACGCTAGAACCGGGCCCAGAGCTTTTGGGCGAGTTCGGACGATTTTCTTGAGATCTCTTCCTCGTCCAGGTCCAGCTTCAGCTTCTTGTGCTCCATCAGGACGCGGCCGGAGGCGATGGTGGTGTCCACGGCGCTTTGCGAGAGTCCGAATACCAGGTGGCCGTAGAAGTTGTCCTCGCCAAGCGGGGTGGGGGGGTAGTAGTCCAGCAGAATGATATCCGCGCAGTATCCTTCCTTCAGTATCCCCACGTTTTTGAAATGTCGGTTGGCGATCGCGGCGTTATTGGAAAGGAGGGCGGTAACCGGTTCCGCGAATCCTTTGGAGGGGTCATGCTTGAGATGCTGCAGCCATACTGCCGCGCGCATCTCTTCCATCATATTGAGTGTCATGGCGTCCGTTCCCAGGCCCACAAGCACGCCCTTTCCGGCCATCGTCACAATGTCGGCGATGCCCACGGCGTTGTTGGCGTTGGATTGCGGGTTATGGACCACCGGCGTACGCGTGCGCGCGAGGATGTCCATCTCCTTCTCGTTTATGTGCACGCAGTGGGCCGCTATGGACTTCGGCCCCAGTATTCCGAACTTCTCAAGGCGCTCCACCACGCGCATCTTGTAATGCGCTTCGGCGTAAAGCTGGTCGCCCTGCGATTCGGCGGTATGGATGTGGAAGCCGGTTTTCAGCGAATGGCCCCGGTACGCGGCTTCTTCCAACGTGGCGTCCGTCACTGTGAAGGAGGCGTGCAGGCCGAACATCGCCTTGATGCGGTTGTCCTTAAGACCGGCGGCGTATTTTATGAATTCCGTGTTCTCTTCAAGGCCCGCGGCAGCGGTCTCTTTTCCGTCCCGGTCCGAGAGCTCATAGCAAAGCGAGGCTCTTAACCCGGTTTCCCTGACGGCCTTTTCTACGGCCCTGAGGGAACCGCGCACGGAGAAAGGGCTGGCGTGATGGTCCATAATCGTTGTGGTCCCTTTCCGTATGGCTTCGATCAATGGGATCACTGCGCTGTAGTAGGAATCGGCGTTCGTTAATTGCTTATCCAGCCTCCACCAGAGGTTTTCCAGGATCTCGGTGAAGTTCCTGGAGGGCCTGGCTTTGCAGAGCCCGCGGGCGAAGGTGCTGTAGAAGTGCATGTGGGCGTTGATGAAGCCCGGCATGGCCAGCTTTCCGGCTCCGTCTATCACTTTCGCGTATCTGCCTTTGAACGATTTCTGCGGGGCGATCTTTTTTATAAGGCCGTCTTCCACCAGGATGGCGTGGTTTTTCAAAAGCCTGTTTTTAGCTCCCAGCGTTGCGATAACCGCGTTCTTTATCAGTAAGGTTTTATGCATAAATCGTATTCCAAACTTTGGCCCCCTTGGCTGGTTTACTATTTGTTTCCGGGTTCGTGGGTCCTGTCAGGGGACCGGAACGCGGAATCGGCGTCGCGCACACCGTGCACGCGCCTGCGTTGCGAGCCCAGTGTCGCTTCGCTCCACCCGGGCTCCGCGCTTCGTATGCTCGCGCGAAAGTAGTGGCCTGGCCACTCCGGACGCTTCCGCTTATCCGGCACCCCTGCCACCCACTCCCCCTAATCCGGCGTAACTTTTTGTTCGGCCGGGGTCCTGGCGCGCATTTTCAGCGCGCCGGAGAAGCATTTTTTAACGCATAGGGAACAGCCGATGCATTTGGAGGCGTCTATCTCCGGGGTCTTATCCTTATTCAGGCTTATCGCCAGGTAGCCGCAACGCAGGCAGTTGCCGCAGTGCATGCAGAGCTCCGCGTCAGACGAAGGGATTTTTTTGACAGGCGAGAGGTCCATGAATCCGGTGACGGGATCCGGCAACGCTATGCCGATAAGCTCTTCCACCGACTTAAGGCCTTTTTCCTCCAGCAGGTGGCTCAGGCCCTGGTTCAGCTCGTCTATAACGCCGAACCCGTATTTCATCACAATGGTGCAGAACTGCACTGACCTTGCGCCTAAAGCCAGGAAATGGGCTGCGGCTTTGTAATCCATGGGACCGCCGTTACCCGAGACCGGCACATTGAGCTTCGAGACTTTGGCGATGGTCAGATTGCTTATCGGCGCTACGCCCTCGCCGCTCATGCCAACTATCATGCCTTCGTCCCAATGACCCTTACCGTCGCGGAAAGCGAGCGCAGGGAAAGAGTTTGCCAGCGTGATTCCCGCTTTCTTATGCGGGTATTTCGCATAAACTTTTCTTATGGCGTCAACCACCAGATAAATGGAGGTTACTGCGCCGGTCAGTTTGAAGAGTTTTGGGATATCCGGATTCGAAACTTCCATCACCCAGCCGATTATTTTGGCCGCGAGTTCGGGGTCCTGTGAAACGATATCGCCTTTGGTGCCGTCTCCGCCCTGGGGGCAGGAAAGGGAATATTCCACCGCCATGGCGCCGGCGCGCTCAAGTTTCAGCGTGTTCGACTGCCAGACCTTCCGGTCCTCCTCGTCGTCTCCGGTCACGGGCCCGCCGGTGGAAGCCGCGGTCATGCGGTCCGGGTATTCCTTTACCAGCTTCGCCACTTCTCCGCAGACCCTGTCCAGCGTGTGGCCTGAGACATTATCCGAATTGCCGTAGGTAGAATCGTTGAAGGTTACCATGTACTCCGAAGGTATATGGATGGGCAGTCCGTCAAAGGCCGTTTTCATCACCACGCCAGGCCAGCCGGCTTCATAAGCCCTCTTCACCTGGTCATAGCCGTCTGAATGCGGGCTGGCCGAGATGAGGAAAGGGGAATTTATCTTCCGGCCGAAGAAATCGGTCGCCAGGCTGACTGGCAGCATATCACGGCCTTTAAGTATTGCCTCGCTTTTTTTATTGTCCTTCACGGCCGGGGCGGATGCTCCCTGTATAAAAGCGTCGGCCTCCATGGCCGCGTTCTTGGCCGAGGCGACAGATTCTACCACGGTGGACGGGCCGTTCTCGGCGTCGCCGGCGTAGAAAAGGCCTTTTGCGGATTTTTTAGCGAAGACAGGCAGATTCTTTATGGCCAGGACCACGAAGTCGATGTCAGCGCGGGACTGGGCGGTGCCAGGAATATCCTTCCCGGTCCCGTCCAGGCGTACTACGATGATGCCCTTGACCTTTTTGCCGTCGGCCGCTATCCCGGTGATGCGGGATTTTCCGTTTATGTTGATTCCTGCCTTGAGTATATCCTCAAGCTCTTTGCCCGGCAGCTGTATCTCACCGATGTTCTTGCGGGTGAAGATCTCTGCCCTGACAGCCCCGTTCCGTATGGCTGTCATGGCGCAGTCAGCCGCCACTGCGCCGCCGCCTATTACGGCGACGCTTTTCCCTTTTATCATGTGCTTTTTAGTGTTCCGCAGGAACTCAAGCCCTTCAACTCCAAGGTCCTCGTTTGGGATCCTGAGTTTGATCTGCTTTTCCGTCCCTGCGGTTACGATCACGGCTGCGTATTTTTTCAGCAGCTCTGCCGGGTCTTTGACCGTCCGGCCTGTCAGTATGCTGACGGCGCCCAGGGACGCGCAAAATTCAGTTTCAGTCTTAAGTATTTCCTTATCTAATCTTTTGTCGGGTATCAGCAGGCAGGCACCGCCGGTTTTCCTGCCTTTTTCCAGGACGTCCACTTTGTAGCCTAGCTGCGCCAGCACGGCCGCGGCGCCGAGACCGGCCGGTCCGGCTCCCACTACCGCTACCGTTTTGCCGTTGGCCGCGGAATTTTTAAAACCGCCAAGAACACCGAGCTCTTTGGCCTTTTGCACCACCGTGGCCTGTACGGCCGGGATATTGACGGGATTGTCGAAAAGCCTGCGCGAACAGGCCTTTACGCAGAACCAGTCGGGACAGACGGCGCCGCACACCCCGCCGAAAGCGTTGGATCCCATTATGAGCTTCGCTGCCCGCTTAATATCAGAAGTTGCGCCGGTTTTTACGGCCATTATGAAGTCGGCGGGGGAGCAGTCGGCCGGACAGGCCGCCTTACAGGGTTTTTCTTCACAGTACAGGCAGCGGTCCGC
>CAZPMW010000059.1:0-7668 GCA_964587805.1 uncultured Elusimicrobiaceae bacterium | reverse complement strand
GGCTATTTTACTATAATATCAATCATGAAGAAGACTATCTTGATAAAAAATGCGCTGGTCCTGGCCACGATGGACGGCGCGGGGCGAGAAATAAAGGGCGGGGATGTTTACATCGAAGGACCTGAAATTAAAAAGGTCGGCAAAGGTCTGAACGTTAACGCCGGCACCGTGATAGACGCCCGGAATTGCGTGGTTCTGCCCGGTCTCGTCAATACACATCACCACCTTTACCAGACCCTGACCAGGAACCTGCCGGCCGTGCAGGACGCCAAGTTGTTCGACTGGCTTGTGTACCTTTATAAGATATGGCGCAGGCTCACACCCGAAGCGGTTTACGCAAGCGCGCAGGTGGGGCTGGGCGAGCTGCTTCTGACCGGGTGCACCACCAGCTCGGACCACCTTTATCTCTTCCCGAAACAGAACAGCGAATTCTTCATTGATACCGAGATCGAGGCCGCCAGGGAGCTGGGCATCAGGTTCCACGCCGCGCGAGGTTCCATGTCGCGCGGGCGTTCCAAGGGCGGACTTCCGCCGGATGACGTCGTACAGCGCGAAGAGCATATAATGAAGGACTGCCAGCGCCTGGTGCATAAATATCACGATCCCGCTGATTTTGCCATGACGCGCATCGTTCTCGCGCCCTGCTCGCCATTCTCCGTTACCACGGAGCTGCTTAAGCTTACAGCCGAGATGGCCGGAAAATGGGGCGTGAAAATGCACACGCACCTGGCAGAAACGGCGGATGAGAACGACTTTTGCCTGAAAACACATAAGATGCGGCCGCTTGAGTATATGGAATCCGCCGGCTGGGTAAAGGACGGCAATTCCTGGTTCGCTCATTGCGTGTACATAAACAGCAAAGAGGCGGATAAAATGGCCAGGACCAGAACGGGCGTGGCGCATTGTCCCTGCTCCAATCTGCGCCTGGGCTCAGGCATCGCTCCGATACGGATGTTCCTGGATAAAAAAGTGCCGGTGGGTCTCGCTGTGGACGGTTCCGCCTCTAACGACGCCTCCGATATGCTGGCCGAGGTGCGCCAGTGCATGCTGGTGCATCGCGTTAAAAGCGGGGTGGCGTCCATGCCGGCGCGCGACGCTTTTAAGATCGCTACGCGCGGAGGCGCGGAAGTGCTGGGCCGCGGTGATATCGGGTCCATAGAGCCCGGCAAAGCGGCCGACCTCGCGATCTTTGACGTGTCCGGCCTCGATTTTGCCGGTTCAAAATCCGATCCGCTGGCTTCCCTTTTATTCTGCGGAGCCTCGCACCGGACGAAATATACGATAGTGAACGGTAAAATAGCCGTTAAGAACGGGCGCCTGGTTAACGTGGACGAGATTAAACTGGCGGAACGCGCGGATAAGCTTGCTAAAAAGATGTACGGGAGATGAGTATTCTATATGGGGAAAAATAAAACAAAGACACTGGCGATCAATACGGGCGGCGGCGACGCGCCGGGGCTTAACGCGGTCATCCGCGCCGTGGTGGTGTCGGCGCTGAATAAGGGCTGGGAATGTGTGGGCATACGCGACGGCTATAACGGGCTCATGAAGCCGGAAGAGTACCCGGAAGGCGGCCTGATCCCGCTTACGCGCGGCAAAGTGCGCGGCATCACCCATCTGGGCGGCACAATACTGGGCACCACCAATAAAGGCAACCCCGTGAAATATCCCACGATGGGTTCCGACGGGAAGATGTACGAGAAGGACCGCTCCGATGAACTGGTGGCGCTGTTCAAAAAAAACAATATCGACGCGCTTGTGGCTTTGGGCGGGGACGGCTCGCTCGGCATAGCACAGGTGCTGGCTGAAAAAGGCCTGCGCACCATAGGCGTGCCAAAGACCATAGACAATGACCTTGATAAAACGGTTGTCACCTTTGGTTTCGATACCGCCGTTTCTTTCGCGACAGAGTGCCTTGACCGCCTGCATTCCACTGCCGACGCCCACCGCCGGGTGATGGTGGTAGAGGTCATGGGTCGCTACGCCGGCTGGATAGCGCTGAATTCCGGCATTTCCGGCAACGCGGACGCCATACTTATCCCTGAGATACCTTACGACATCAAAAAGCTAGCGGCAGCCCTCAGAGAAAGACCAAAGCGCGGCAAGCATTACGCTATCGTGGTTGTGGCTGAAGGCGCCAAACCTGTGGGAGGAGAAGTGTCCGTGGTCAGCAAGGAACTGGGCCGGGCCGAGAAACTCGGCGGAGCCGGAGAGCGGGTGGCGAGGGAACTTGAGCCCCTGGTGGGCAAGGAGTGCCGGACGGTGGTGCTTGGGCATCTCCTGCGCGGCGGCTCTCCTACTACATTCGACCGGCTTATCTCGCTCCGCTTCGGCGCGGCCGCGGTGCGCGCGCTGGAGGAGGGCCAGTCCGGAGTGATGGTCGCGCTCGATCCGCCTACCGTGCGCTATGTCCCCCTTAAAGAGGCCACCAACCGCATGAAAACGGTGCCGCTGGACTGCGATACGGTTATAACGGCGCGCGACCTCGGCATAAGTTTTGGGGATTAAGCGGTCCAATGCTTTCAGTAATCATACTCGCCGCCGGTAATTCCAGCCGCATGGGCAGACCCAAAGCCCTGCTTGAATACGGCGGCGTGTTTTTTGTGGAGCGCGTATGCGCCGCCCTGCGTTCTGCTGGAGTTGCGGAGCGCGTGGCCGTTCTGGGCCGGGACGCCGCGGCCATCACCTCGGCCTGGAAGCCGTCTGGGGAAAAGGTTGTAATTAATCCGGAGCCGGACCTGGGGCAAATGTCGTCGGTAAGGGCCGGACTCTCGGCAGCCGATCCGGCCGCGGAAGGTTTTATGATCTGCCTGGCCGACCAGCCGGTTATCAGGCCGGAAACTTATAAAGAAGTGATCGCTTTCTGGACCCTGCATAAAGACGCGATTGTCATCCCGCGCTGCCTTCGGCCCGCTCCGGCTTCAGAATCTGGATTTGTTTGCAAGCGCGGCCACCCTATCATTATTCCGGCGGCGTATCGCTATTTATGCTTCGAGGGTCCGCTGGACAAGGGCCTCCACTGGGTCACGCACCATTCTTCTGTAAACGTTCTGGACCTGAACGTGGAAGATTCCGGCGTTATCCGCGATTGTGACAATCCTGAAGACTATGAAGAATTGATAAGAGGCGCCTAGTTGGCCCCGGGTACGCGCTTGAACGGCAGGGTATTACCGGGAAATAAAGTAAAATATTCTCCATGAACGAATCCAGAAACCTGATTAAGGCGCTTGGCGAAGCTATCGACGGCGGAAAGAACGCTGCTTTTGTCACCGTGATCTCCGTGGACGGGTCAACGCCGCGCGAGGCGGGCGCGAAGATGCTGGTGTTCGAGGACGCCTCCATAGAAGGCACCGTAGGGGGCGGCGCGCTGGAGGCGCTGGTTATAAAACAGGCCGCGGCCTGCATTAAAAAAGGTGTTGGCGGCAAATTCGTTTTTGATCTCAAGCCCGGGGGCAATACCGGCATGATCTGCATGGGCCGGGCGGAAGTTTTTATTGATGTATACAAAAGCCCTCTGAAGATACTTATCCTGGGCGCGGGGCATGTAGGCGTAAAGATAGCGCAGGCCGCAGGTCTTGCCGGCTATCCCTGTAAGGTCGCGGACGACAGGGGGGAGTTCGCGAACAAGGAAAGATTTCCGGACGCTTCTGGCATAATCGTTGAGACGCCGCATAAGGCCGTCTCCGGCGCCGGCGTGGATGAAAACACTTATGTGGTGATAGTGACGCGCGGGCACGCGCTGGACCGGGAATGCCTTGAAGCGGCCATGAAAACCAAAGCCGCCTATATCGGCATGATAGGCAGCGCCGATAAAGTGCGGGAAATATTCCGCCTCGCGGCTAAGAAAAAACTTTACCCGCTGAGAGATCCCCGGGTCTATTCGCCCATCGGGCTCAATCTTGGCGGGAAAACTCCGGGCGAGATAGCCGTATCCGTTCTCGCCCAGATAGTAATGCTCCACTATAAAAAAGACGGAAAGCCCATGAGGGTGACAGAAGACCGGCCGGTGAGCTCAGTAAGGGCCGGGGCTTAGGCACGAAAGAGCATAACCGGGCCGCTACCGAATATAGGCCGGAATATGATATAACTTTTATGAGGAAATCTTATCAGCAGCCTGTCATGGCGCTTTGACCGTATTTCAGGAGACCGTATAATGAAATTAAACTGTAAACAGGTTTTGTTGGCGCTGACCGCCGGCTTATTCTTAAATACAGGCAGTGCGGCCTTCGCAGCGGATAAGTACGAAGCGCTTGCCAAAGAGATCTCGGAAGCCGGCGAGAGCATAAATAATAAGAAAATCGCCATTATCCCGTTTTCCTACGCGGACGGGCGTGCCGCTGCAAAGGATGGCTCCGTGATCTCGGAGCGCATAACGATGAAGCTCATCAAGCTCCGTAAATTCGAGATCGTTGAGCGCAGCATGCTAGATAAGGTTATGGGCGAACTGAAGCTGCAGAATTCCGGCGGGATGGATGCCGCCAGCACGCAGCAGTTGGGGAAGCTGTTGGGCGTGGAGGCTATCGTCACAGGAACGCTGGTCGAGATGCAGGCCGGAAAGATAGAGGTTAACGCCAGGCTAATAAAAACCGAGACGGCGCAGGCGATAGGCGCAGCGCAGATGACGGTTGACAAAGACTGGGTGGGGGACGCCGCCACTCCGCAGGAGCAGCCCCAGGCCCAGCCGCAACAGCCGGTGTACTATCAGCAGCCCCCCGCACAGCAGGCCGCTTATTATCAGCCTCCGGCGCCGAGAGTACGGGGAAAATATGAATTCGGTTTTGTGGAATTTTTTTACGGCTTCGGTTCCCCGAAGATGAACCTCGAATTCTCCAATTCTAACGGGAATATCGTTCCCTTAACGGAGCTCGGAATCTCGTGCGTTAACGCGGCCGTTTGCGCGCGCGGTTACAGGACCGTCACTTTTGAAGGTCTCAAGACCGGAGGCTTCGGTCCCCTTGCTGTCCGGGTGGGCGGCTTCGGCAACAGCGTCATAGGCGGGGATTTTGAGATGTCCTACGAAAAGCGCAATATAGCCGCCCAGGGGACAACCTGGTCACTGAATGGCGCGGCTCCCGGCGCCTTTACGTTCGCGACAGCCGATTACGCCACGGTCAAGAGTTTCGGGGTGAGCTTCGACCTGCTGCTCAGGATCCCGGGAGAGGTAGTGAACCCGTATACCGGCATAGGTATGGGCCTGTCGATGAACACCATTGATATGCCTAACGTGTGGGGCGCGAATCGCGCGGCGCCTGCCTCGGAATTCAGCCCCGGTCTTATGGTGAGGCTGCCGATCGGTGTAAGGTTCAGGCTGCAGAACCATATAAGCCTGTTCACCGAAATGCGCTACGAATCCAACAGTATGACGTTCGACCGCGGTTTTGCGGGCGAAGCGGACACCATACTGCTCAAAGGAACGAAGTTCCTGGTCGGCATGGGCGTCACATTCTGATCCGCGAAGTCGCCCTCCGGATACAGTCAAAAGCTGTAATTCACGCAAGTTTACTTCACAGGTAAAAAGGATCGCCTATGAAGCTGTCTGCATTCATCCGTCCCGCCAGCCTTTCACAGGCGCGCGCCGCTCTGCGCAAACTGGGCCCCAAAGGCATGGCCCTTGCGGGGGGGACCGGCCTGCATTTCATGTCCGGCAAGACCACGGTAACAGCCGTGGACCTCACCGGCCTGGGGCTTTCCTACATCCGCCGTAAAGGCGACTTCTTTACCATAGGCGCAGCCACCCCGCTGGCCGATATTCAGCGCTACCGCGGCCCGCGCTGGGCCATGCACGAGATCTGCCGCCGCATTTCCACCCACCAGATCCGCAACGTATCCACGATCGGCGGCAATATCTGCCGCGTCTTCCCGTGGGCGGATCTGCCCGTGGTGCTGCTTGCGATGGACGCGCGCATGCTGATCTACTCGGGCAGGGAGAAAGAAATGGGCGCAGACGAGTATTTCGCGTCCCAGCCGGCCAGATTATTCAGCGGCGGCGATCTGCTTACCGCCGTCAGGATCCCGGTACTGAAAGCGCACCACGGCTTCGGCTCGGTAAAAGCGACCCGCACAGCCGCCGCCTTTTCGCTGGTCACCGTTGCCGCCTTGCTGCAGCTCAAGAACGGCCGCATCACGTCCGCGCGCGTGGCCGCCGGCGGAGGCATTCCCTTTCCAAAGCGGCTGCGCAGCGTGGAAGCCGCCCTCACAGGGCGCGAGGCTGAACCCGGGGTATTCCGCGAGGCCGCAGCACTGGCCGGAGCCGACGCCAAATGGTGCGGGCAGGAAGGCATGAGCGCGGAATATATCCATGACCTGGCAGAAGTTTCCCTGACGGACGCGCTCGGGCGCGCCGCAGATTTCGCCCGCGGGAGGACCGAATAATGAGGTCTGAGCCCAAAACCGTTTCATTTACGCTCAACGGTGAGCGCAAGAACTTTACCTCTGATCCGGATGAGAAACTGCTGGATCTGCTGCGACGCGAGGGCTACCGGGGCACCAAGTACGGCTGCGGGCAGGGCACCTGCGGAGCGTGCACTGTGCTTATTGACGGCCGGGCCGTATACGCCTGCTTGCTCTACGCAATGCAGGCCGAAGGCCGCAGCGTACGCACGATAGAGGGCGCCGGCACTTTTGACAAGCCCGGCGAGTTCCAGAGCGAACTGATCGCCGCCGGCGCGGTGCAGTGCGGCTACTGCATTCCCGGCATCGTCATGAGCGCTACGGCGCTCATGGAGACAGAAAAGGATTTTTCCGACGAGATAGCGCGCGAGTATATGGACGGGAATCTCTGCCGCTGCACCGGGTACGAGAAGATCTGGGTCGCCCTCAGACAGGTCCTGGACAGGAAGGGCGCGGCTCAGGCCGCCCCGAAAAAGGCCTCCAAGAAGGGGGCCGGGAAATGAAAGACGAACGCGCCGCCAAATTTAAACAGGTCAATCATTCCGTCACCAAGATCGACGCCCTCCAGCTGGCGCTTGGCAAAGACTCCTACGTGGCGGATTTCGCGCCGAACAACGCCCTCATAGTCAAAATGCTGTGGAGCCCGCATCCGCACGCGCGCATAAAATCCATGGACGTGTCCGCGGCCGAAAAAATGCCGGGCGTCAAGGCCGTGTTGTGGCACGGGAATGTGCCGCGCATCGCCCACTGCACCGCCGGCCAGGGGTTCCCCGAGCCGTCGCCCTACGACACTTTCATGTTCGACAGGAAGGTCCGCTTTGTCGGGGACCGCGTAGCCGCTGTGGCGGCCGAGACCGAGCGGCAGGCCCTGGACGCGCTCGCCGCCATCAGGGTCGAATACGAATTATTGAAACCGGTCTTCACTCTGGACGAGGCTATGGCTCCGGGCGCCCCCGTAATACACGACGAGCCCGAGGCGCATGTTCCTATCCCGATAGTCTACGAGCCGAAAAAGAACCTGGTCGCCCATGTCAGTTGCGAGGCCGGCAGCTTCAGTAAGGGTATTGAGGCAGCGGATTTCACCTTCGACGAGACCTACGAGACCCCTTACGCCCAGCATTGCCCGATCGAGCCCTATACTTCCATGGCGCAGATCGCCCCTTCGGGCCGCATCGTGATCACCACTTCCACACAGGTGCCGTTCCACTGCCGCCGCATCGTGGCGCGCACACTGGATATCCCGGTGCAGAAGATCAGGGTCATCAAGCCGCGCATCGG
>CAZPMW010000058.1:0-13139 GCA_964587805.1 uncultured Elusimicrobiaceae bacterium | reverse complement strand
ACGCCAGCACCTGGTTTGCCGCGCCGCCCGGGATATAGATATTCGCCACACTCGCAAACGTGGACGCGCCCGCCATATACGTGTTGCCCACGAATGTGCTCGAGCCCTTCACTATCAATTGATCGTCTACCGTTGCGCTCGACTGGACCTGCAGGTATTTAAGCGTTGTCGTACCTATGACCGTAAGCGGGCCATTTATAGACGCGCTTGCAATACTGATAACCCCGAAACCGGCCATATCAAGCGTTTTAGTCGCCACATGGCTGCCCAGATTGTCGCTGGCCACTGCAACGCCGCTCAGGCCGGAACCGTCGCCGTAGAACTTGGCGCCAGCTGACAGGTAGATGTTGGTCGACACGTACACCCCGCCGTATTGCGCGATGGAGGCCGACGACATGAACACGTTATTGGATGCGCTGTTAAACGAGACTGACCCCACATTGATAGCGTTAAACCCCTTCAGGTTTAGTGTGGCTGTCGCCACATGGTTACCCAGATTGTCGCTGGATATGCCGGTTATTCCGGCCGCGCTGCCGTAGAGCGTATTGGCGTATACATCACCGTTCACATATACATGAGTTGAGCTATATACCCCGCCGTAGTTGACAGCCGGGGCCGATGAGAGCGACACGCCATTGCCCATATTCAGCCGGGCCGCGCCGACACCGATGCCGTTGAAAGTGGCGGAAGAACCGGTCAGCGAGGCAATGTTATATATCCTGAAACCGGACATGTTCATATCCCGGTCGGCCACTTCATTGCCCATATTGTCGGCGCCGCCGGCAAGCGATGAAACATCAGCGTACAGCTTTCCAGCCGCAGTCATTGAGGCCCGTATGACCCCGTCGGAATCGCGCCACACCTGGACATAGTTGGCGGCGCCGTTGCCGTCGGACGTCACGTCCAACGGATACTGAGGCGCCGCCGTCCTCACGCCGACATTGCCGGCGTCTATGGACAGCGTAGAAGCGCCGACTGAAAACGCGTTCCCGGTGATAGTAAGTGACGAAACGTTCACTATCTGGTAGCCAGCCATGTCCAAAGTCTTAGTCGCCACATGATTGCCCAGATTGTCACCGGTAACCGCAGCCGGGGTAATACAGGTCCAGGCCAAACCGTCCCATCTTAATATATCGCCGGCACCCGGGCAGGCCGCCAGTCTGTCCTTGTCTATGGAAGAAGGCGCGATATGGCTTGAGACCAGCACACCGGCCCCTATCCTGTCGCTGTTCAGCAGACCAGCGCTTATATTGGAGGCGTTCAGGCTGGTAAGAGCGGCCCCGCTGCCGGAGAGTGTGCCGGCGGCTACCGCGGAAGCGAAAGTCACTTTATAGCCCGCGCCTCCGACGGAAAGGTCCGAGGCCGGGTTAAGGGCGCCCTGGACATTCACATTGCCGGTGGCCGTTACATCCGGCGCGCTCAATGTGATAGCGGTAACGAGGCCGGAAACCGCTATCTGGCCTGAGGCAGTGAAGGTGATGGCGCCGTCAACGGTATGTGCGCCAAGATCCGTTATAGCGTCGCCCCCCGCGCTTTCGTGCGTTGCATGGTGTGCACCGGGAAGGCCTCCGGTCGATGTGTCAGCCCACGCGACACCGTTCCAATATTTGAGAGTACGGAGAGCGGTATCCATCCAGAGATCACCGGCCGTCTGCGTGCTTGCAGGCACGGAAGCGGAGGTAATGTAGCTCTTTCCGCCGAGCAGTTGCGAATTCACGGAATAAGGGGAGGCGGTCAACTCTTCCATCGGGGACATCTTGACGCCGTCTATCTCCAGTTCCAGCCAGAGAGTTCCGGCATCCCAGTCGGAGGCAAATGGGAAAGAGGGCTCGATCGTAACCCTGAATATGCCGGTGGACACAGACACGACAACAGGGTCCGGGCTGGTCCACAGCGCGACTGTGGAGGCGGGGTTGGCGGGGTCGGTGGACGAGTAAATTCGGAACATCATGCTGCGCGTGCCGGTCACCAGGGCACCGCCCTGCCTTAAATTGCCCTGATAGTTGAATTTAGCCGGGACAGCGGCGGACGACGGCTGGAAATGGCCCATGGAACAAACAAGGAAAAACGCGGCCGGAATAAAAAAGCACGCCAGCCATGTGCTTCGGACTGGGGCTTTCAAAGCGGCGGATGTTTTAGCGCTTTTCATATGTAGCAACACTTATTAATATTAAGACATATTCTACACAATAGTATAGACAGTAAACAGGAAAGAATCCCGAAGAAATAACGAAATCCGGATGAATTTGGTTGCGGGTGGGGGTCGGATTTGAACCAACGGCCTCAAAGATCGCTCAATCACCCGGCTGCTAGAGGGAATAACTGGTGCTGCGGCCGCCGGCGGGGTCTTTGCGCATGATGCCTTTTTCCACCAGGTCCATAATATCCCTCTGTGCGGTATCCTGGGAACAGCCGGTTATCTTAGCCCATTTGGTGGAGGTGAGTTTACCAGCAAATCCGTCCAGCAGTTTATTTACCATCAGGCGCTGCCGCTCATTCAGTTCATAGGAAATATAAGTCTTCCAAAACAGGTCCTTTCTGAAAACTGCAGTCAATGAATTGCACGCATCATCAATAGAACGGTCCAGGCAGCCAAGAAACCATAACACCCATTCGGTGATATCAAGACCGCCTTTTTGTGTTTGCTCAAGAATAGAATAGTACTTGCTGCGCTCTTTGCGTATCTGCGCGGACATGCTGTAAAAACGCCGGGGAGAGGCCTCAGCGCGGGCCAGAGCCCAATCAGCGATCGTACGCGCGATACGGCCGTTGCCGTCCTCAAATGGATGTATCGTTACGAACCACAAATGGGCGATAGCGGCTTTTAGAATAGGATCTTCGTCGCCAGTCTTGTTAACCCATTTTAAAAAAGCATCCATTTCCGCCGGGAGCAACTCCGCCGCAGGCGCCTGATAATGAACCCGCTCCCGTCCTATCCCGCCTGAAACCACCTGCATGGGTCCTTTAGCGTCATCCCGCCACGCCCCGGCAGCAATCATTTGCGCACTGCGCCCCAACCTGGGAAAAAGCAGTGTATGCCACTGGAATAACCGCTCTTTGGTAAGCGGCTTGTCGTAATTCTGAGCGGCTTCAAGAGCCATCTCAACCACGCCATCGACGCGGCGGTCTGCCGGAACCATGCCGACTATCTCCATGCCGAGCCGGCGCGCTATGGAAGAACGTACCTGCTGGAAGTTTAAAACTTCCCCCTCTATTTCGCTGGATTGAATAACATCAGATGTAAGTGTTCCCAAAACAGCAGCATCGCGCTGCGGAAAACCCAGCCCTTCCATACGGCCAAAAAGCCGGCCTTGCTTGTTATGCACTCCAGCCAAGGACAAGGCTATGGCTTCACGGTCCCATTGAAATTTAGGCCAGCCGGCTAATTGATAAAGATATCGGATCATTATACGCACCTTATGCGGATATTATACCCCATATTCTCCGCATAATCAAGGGTATTATACGCATATCATGCGGAGATTATGCATGCATCAGGCATGCCTTAAAAATGCCGTGATTTCCTGCGGCAGCCATGCGAAGACGCGTATTTATCCAGGTTTTGGCCTTCGCGTGCGCTGCCAGCCCGGGAGGCGCTATCGTTTTATTGCGGTGAAGACGAAGTGCGGGGGCATGTTTCGGATTTCCAGCTCCACTTTCACCTGCGCGAACTGCTTGCGGAGCAGGGGGATAAGGTGCGTTGTGCACTGATAAGCCACAAACCTTCCGCCGGGCGGCAGATGGCGGTACACCTCGTGCACCAGCGCGACGCGCTCCGCCGGCGTTAAAAAGCTGAACGGGATGCCCGACACAAAGCAATCCGCTTTATCTATTCCCATCTCGCTGAGAATCCGTTTCATATCCCGGGCGTCCCCGCGTTTTGCATGCAGGCGCGAATCAGGTATTGTTTCCAGGTTTTTATAAAAGCCATGGTTCAGCTCGATGGCAATAAGAGATCCGTCGCGCGCAAGGTTTTTCAATAATCTCTTTGTCATTACACCCTCTGCGGCTCCGAACTCCACTATCACGCGGGGAGCCCCCTGCTCCGCTGCGCGCGCAACGCGCCCTACCAGATATCTTGAACTGGGGTGGATAGCGGCGACTCCGGAGTCGCACAGGAATGTGCCGAAATAGTTAAACGGCTTACGGAGCGCCCGGCCCAGACTTAAACCGGTTTTAATCAGTTTGTCCGGATACCTGGTGCCTTTCGCGGCTGTCTCTGCCTTACGTCCGCTCATGCGCATAGATTATCCCCGCCTTCTTTGGCCCGTGATGTCCGACCTTCCCTGACCGGGTCCTCGGTCATTTTGGCGACATAGGCGAGACCTATGGCCGAAATTATAAAAAGAAAATGTATTCCCATCTGCGTATAGACATTGACCCTTTGGAGTTTTTCAATTTCTATAAATTATTTTAGCAAATGTATAGAGCTGATGCCGATAAGCGCCATCGAGAGTTTCACCTTCATGGTGCTGGCGTTTACATGATCCAGCCAATCCGGCGGATTCTGCGCGCTAAAGTGGATTTTGGCCACGAAAGTGTGACATCCGCCGATGATGACCATTATCAGCCCGGACTGTGAAAAGATTTTGCGCATTTGCACTTCCATCCCGTAGATTCCCTAGCGATCAAGGCCAGTATCCTGCCATGAGACAGGATCCTCGATCGGCTCCAAATGAGCGGTAACCGTTACATCGGTAAACAAAGATCTCAGGTCCTGCTCAATTGCTTCAACAGTATCATGCCACCGCCTGACGGACCAGCCGCCGGGCACAAGCGTCAAAACGAGGTCAGGATAAACGATAAGAGGATCAGAAGCAAAATCGCCATGCTGATACGGGCTTTCCATTGAGGGCTCATGGCACTACCTCCGGATTTTTTTCCTTGATCGCCATAGACACCAGAACTGACGCCGCCAGAATTCCGGCGACCATAATTAAAGAAACACCTATGGGAACTTTGTAAATATCCACAAGCAGCATCTTAACGCCTATAAAACACAAAATGATGGAAATCCCCAGCTTAAGATATCTGAAATATCCCATAATCCCGGACAAGAGGAAAAACAATGACCGAAGTCCAAGAATAGCGAACACATTCGATGTGTAGATAATCAACGTGTCCGTCGTAACCGCCAATATTGCGGGAATAGAATCCACGGCAAAAACAAGATCCGACGCCTCTACCACTATGAGCGTTGCGAACAGCGGCGTGGCATGCCACAAAGCGCCCTTTTTGGTAAAAAAAGCTTCGCCGGCATATTGAGTCTCAAAGGGAATAAACCGCTTAAAGAATCTGAGCACCGGATTGCTGCCGGGATCCATGTCCGAATCCTGGTGCCGCAGCATTTTGAACCCTGTGAATATCAGCAGCCCTCCAAACAAATAGATTATCCAGTGGAAAGCGTTGAGCAGCGCGACACCGGTAAAGATAAGGACAAACCGCATCACCACCGCGCCAAGGATGCCCCAATGCAGCACCCTGGCCTGATAAATCTTCGGGACATTAAAATAAGCGAAGATCATGATAAAAACGAACATATTGTCGACGGAAAGGGAATATTCGATGATGTAGCCGGTCAGGAATTCCAGCGCCTTCTGGGAACCCAGCCGTAAATATATCCAGCCGCAAAAAAGCATAGCCAGCCCGGCCCAGGCCCCGCACCACCCGGCGGCCTCTTTAAGCGAAACCTCGTGTGACCGGCGATTTAGGACTCCGAGGTCTATGTAAAGCACCCCGGCTATCAGCACGCCAAAAACGATCCACATGATCATTTGACTTTCCATGATTCTCCCTGAAAATCTGAATGCTTCTGGCCGGCACGGAGCGGCCGCATATTTCCGTTATTCCATTCTTTCCAGCGCCGCTATTCTGGCCTCCATCGGAGGATGGGTGGAAAGGAGGGCCATGAATCCGCCCGGCTTTCCGGATATTTTAAGCGTAGCCAATGACGGCTTTTCCTCAACAACGGCTAATTCAACCGTGCGCCTGAGCGCCTTGAGCGCGCCCAGCATCTTCTCCCGTCCCGCAAGCCTTGCCCCGCCTGCGTCGGCCCGGAATTCCCTCCGGCGCGAGAACCAGGCGACCACAAAGGTCCCGAGTATGCTTAAAGCTATTTCCAGAACTAAAACCGTGAGCATGTTAACCATGCGCCGCGATTCTGCCTTTACCCGCTGGCTGATCAGGAAGCCGGCGATCCGCGCCAGGAACATAACAAATGCGTTTATGATTCCCTGGACGAGCGTCATTGTAACCATGTCGCCATTGGCTATATGGGCGATCTCGTGGCCTAACACACCCTCTACCTGGTCACGGTTGAGCCGCTCCAGAAGCCCGGTTGATACCGCCACCAGAGCGCGGTTGCGCGTGGGGCCGGTGGCAAAGGCATTTACTTCGGGGCTGTCGTAATACCCAACCTCCGGCATTTTCCCGATCCCGGCCGACTGCGCCAGACGATGTACCGTCCGGACCAATTCACCCATCTCGCCCTGAGCCGAATCCGGGGCGATCACTTTTACTCCCATCATCAGCTTGGCCATGATCCGGGATAGTCCAAGGGAGATAAACGCTCCCCCCATGCCCCAGATCAGGCAGAAGATCGCCAGGGACTGGTAGTTAATTCCCCGGGCTGTAAAATAGGGCTGAATGCCGAAAACCTGCATCACTATTGAAAGCGTCACCACCACCAGGATATTGACAGCAACGAAGAGAACGATTCGTTTCGCCATATTTCTTCTCCCTGCCAGTTAGCTCATCTCTTAGTCCACCGGCTTATCTGAGCACGAAATCGCTCCAACCGCGCGGAACCGCCGGGCCATTTGGAGTATAGATATGTCCGGAACCTTGAAAGCACCCAACGGGCTTTCGAAGACTTCAGTGAAAGAACTACAATGCCGCACACCACGATCAGTATGCCAGGGCCCGGGAGCGGGATAAGGACCGCCCCGAAGGCTATAATTCCCCAGCCAATCGCCAGGATGGCAAATGTCTTAAGTATTCTCACGCTGTTTTACTCCTTCTTCCGGCGCAAACCCCGCAAATAAAGTATAGCAGCCGCACAGTCATTTGTATAATAGATAATTTATTACAATATATTAGTATAAACCTATGATACCGATAAACTACCACCACCTGTTTTACTTCCACGCGATCGCTAAAGCGGGGACCATCAGCAAGGCATCTGAAACCCTCTTTTTGGCGCAACCCACGCTAAGCGCGCAGCTAAGCCAGCTTGAGAAAGCGCTGGGCCGAAGGCTCTTTGACCGAAAAAACCAGCGCCTGCACCTGACCGATGACGGCCGCATGGTGCTGGACTACGCGGAAAGCATTTTCAGAATGGGGCAGGAATTGCAGGATACGCTTAAGGACAGGCCTGTCAGCGGAAGGCTGGAAATACAGCTGGGCGTGCTGAGCGGAACCCCGCACGCCTATGGACATGCGCTGCTTGAATTCGTTTTAAAAGAATTCCCCAAAGCCCACATTGACGCAAGAGAAGGCGGCATGGACGACCTTGTGTTGGATTTGCGCGAGCAGAGGCTGGACGCGATACTTACGGATGTAAGCGTCCGGACTCCGGAACACGATGTGATAGACAATCATCTGGTCGGCAAGATTCCGATAGTGTTCACCGCGTCACCTGCCCTGGCCAAACGATACAAGCGGATCCCTCAGGACCTGGACGGCGCTCCTCTTATTCTCCCCTCTTTACCCAGGCAGGCATATCACCATATTCAGGACCTTCTGACAGAGTGGAAGGTGGCCCCGAACGTGGTGGCTGAGGTTCAGGATGTGGAACTGGCGCGCCGTCTGGCGGCCTCCGGACACGGCATCGCTCCTATCAATTCATTCACCGCTTCCGTCAACATGCCAAAAGGCGCTTTAGTAGTGTTGGGCGCGGGGAAACCGTTAGGGCTATACGAATCCGTTTTCCTGGTGACGCGCAAGCGCAAGTGGCCCAATCTGATATTGGAGCGCATGCTGAAAAAATTCCGCATCCCTTCACGGGCCGGGTTAGCAGCGAACTGACACGCAGGAAAGTGAAAATTTATTTTGCGGTTACGGCGCGCAATACTATGAGCGGAAGCTCCGAGTCAGTGCCCAGCCGCATAGGCGGGCCCCATGTCCCGGCTCCGGAAGTCACATAAAGGACTGTCTCCCGGTCTCTGTACAATCCGTAGAAATATTTGAAGAACGGCCGTTCTATCATATTGAACGGGAAAATCTGTCCGGCGTGCGAGTGCCCGCTCAGCACCAGGGCGGGCCGCCCCCCCGTCAGCGGCTCCCACCCCTGCGGCTGATGCGACAGGAGTATAGTCGCCTTGCCGGGGGCATAAAGTTTTTTCGCCAATACGGCTGTGTTTTTGGCAGAAATCGGGGCACGCTTCAGATCATCAACTCCGCCGACAATAAGACCGGGGACCGGCTCGTACACCTCACCCCTCAGCACCTTTACGCCGCAACTGGTAAAAAGATTTCCGGCCGCATCCTTCCCGGCGAACAGGTCGTGATTGCCTAAAACCGCAACCGTCCCGTACCTGAACCTGAGAGCGCCAAGTATTTCACAGATATCCCCGGGAATCACCCCCCTCCGCTCCAGAATATCGCCCGTAAACGCCACCAGGTCCGGCTCCAGCAAATTTACCTGGGCCGTAAGACGGCGGAGTTTATCCGGTCCGGTCAGCCGGCCGAGATGGAAATCCGAAATCTGAACTATCTTGAAACCATCCAGCTTGCCGGGGAGGCCGTTAAGCGCGATATCCATTCTCTTCACCAGCGGGGGACCCGCGCCCTTTATCACGGCTGCACCGACAAGAGAAGCCGCTATAGCCAGCGCGCAATAAGCATAAATTTTGACCGGCACATTAAAGCCGGTTGCTTTCAAACCCAGGCGCAGGATGTCGGCGATAAGCAGGACGGAAAACAGCACCAGGCCGGCACCAAGGCAGAACGAACCGAACCAAAGCCAGGCGCGGCCTATTCCTCCGCCAATGGCGTCTTCAAGAGGATGCGCCGTTGGGAAGGACAGCGCCAGGATTGCGAAACCGATGATAATGGCAAGAGAGACGAGGCGGGACGGCTTAAGGTAACGCAGACACCATGCGGCCGAGTACACATTCATCCCAACGCAAAGCAGAGCAAGTACCGAACCAAAAAAATGCAATTTCATACGCAATATTTAACCATTTAATAGCCTGATTTCCTGATTCAGGATGGTTTTTCTCCTTTTGAAAAATAGGCGTAAAGCGCCGGAAGCACCAACAGGGTCAGGATGGTGGACGTCAGCAGGCCGCCGATCACCACCACGGCCAGGGGGCGCTGCACCTCGGAACCCGGACCGGACGCATAAAGCATCGGAATGAGGCTGGAGATAGTTATTACGGCGGTCATGAGGACCGGACGCAGACGGCGTTCGCAGCCGAGCGGTATTGCAGCGCTTATATGCTGGCCCTGCTGGCGCAGTTGGTTGATATAAGTAACGAGAACGACTCCGTTCAGGACTGCTACGCCGAAGAGGGCGATAAACCCGACAGCCGCCGGGACAGACAGGTAAAGCCCTGAAATATAGAGCCCTAAAATACCGCCGACAAGCGCCAGCGGAGGTTCAGCAGAACAAGCAGCGCCTGCCGCAGCGAGTTAAAAGTTAAGGCAAGCAGCAGAAAGATAAGAAGGATAACCGCCGGGACTATCAGCGACAGTTTTTTCATAGCCCGCTGCTGATTCTCGAATTGCCCGCCCCATGTGAGGTAAAAACCCTCAGGCAGAATAATCTTTTTTCGTATCCGCTGCTGCACTTCCGCGACAAAGCCGCCCAGGTCCCGTCCGCCGACATTAGCTTCCACAAGTATGCGGCGCTTTCCGGACTCGCGTCCTATCTGCACCGGACCCTCCACGCGCTTGATGTCGGCAAGCATGGAAAGCGGCAGTCTGGCGCCGGTTGCGGGTGAGATAATAACAAGTCCGCCAAGCGCCTTTAATGAGTTTCTCTCCGTCTCAGGCAGGCGGATGGTTATATCGAATGCTTTATCTCCTTCGTACACGACTCCGGCCGATTTTCCCCCCAAGGCAGTTTCTATCACTTCATTTATATCGGCGACATTAAGACCATAACGGGATAGCAGGCTCCTATTAATCTCCACCTGGACATAGGATTGCCCGCCCTGCCGTTCTACCGCCACGTCCTGCGCACCCTTTATCGAGCCGAGTATCGAGGCAATTTCTCCGGCCTTTTGCGTAAGCATGTCCAGGTCGTCTCCGTAAAGGCGTATGGCCAGCTGGGATCTGGCGCCGGCCACCAGCTCGTCTATGCGGCATTGTATAGGCTGGCTAAACCCCACAACAAGCCCCGGAAAGACAGAAAGGGACTCCCGCATTCGTTCAAACAGTTCTTCCCTTGTGCTCGCCGACGTCCATTCTGACTTAGGCCTCAATACTCCCACGAAGCCGGTTTTTTCAACGCCGCGCGCCTCCACGGACCGCCCGGTCCAGCCTGTTTTTGACACTATCGTCTCAAGCTCTGGGAAGGTTTTCAGTCTTTCCTCTATCTTTTTCGCAAGTCCCGCCGAGGTTTCTAGCGACGCTCCCGGGAGGATGCCCGTGTCCATATCAAACGACCCCTCATCCATGACCGGCACAAACTCGGTGCCAAGGAATGGGGCCACGGCCAGGCTTCCGGCCAGCAGAAGCGCGCTGCCGGCTATAACCGGCTTTTTGTGGTTCATGGTCCAGTTCAGTGCGGGCAGGTATATGCGTTTAGCCAGACGGAGCACCGGGCTTTCCTTTTCCTTGCCCGGGGCCAGCACTATAACGCAGAGCGCCGGGATCACAGTCAGGGACAGCAGCATGGAGGAGAACAGCGCCAATATCACGGTCAGCGCCAGCGGAGAGAACATCTTCCCCTCGATACCCTCCAGGGCCAATATCGGGATAAAAGTCAGCGCGATAATGAGTTCTCCTAAGATGCTGGGCTTTCTTACCTCCATTATGGCGGTAGTCACGGTTTGCTCTCTATGCCCCGGATCGTTGTCAAGGCTAAGGTGATGCAGAACATTCTCCACCTGTATGATAGTGGAGTCGATTATCATGCCGATTGAAATGGCAAGCCCGCCCATGGACATCAGGTTGCCGGTAAGCCCGGTCTGGCGCATCAATATAAATGTGATGACGGACGCCAGCGGCAGCGACAAGATAGTGATAAAAGCGCCCCGGAAACTCAGCAGGAATATGTAAAGCATGACCAGCACAATTACGGACCCTTCCGTTAAGGCGCGGGTTATGGTGCGGATGCTCGAATTAATGACGGTATCCCGGGTGTAGAAAGGACTAAGCCGCAGTCCAGGAGGCAGAATGCCGGAACCGTTAATTTCAGAGATCTTCTCCTGAACACGTCTTACCACTTCGCGGCTGTTAGCGCCCTTAAGCATCATAACTACGCCGCCGACCACCTCTTTTTTACCGTCTATATAAGACGCGCCCTGCCGCACGGTGTGGCCTATTTCCACGCGGGCGATGTCCCGCACCAGCACAGGGACGCCGCCACGTGTCGCCACCACTATTTCGCCCAGCTCGTCCGTGCTTTTAATGAGCCCCAGGCCGCGTATGAAAAATTGCTCTCCGCCCGCCTCGAGGATGCCTCCCCCCACGTTGGAGTTATTCTTGCCGATGGCGTCATATAATTCCCGCAGACCTATGCCGTACTGCGTCATCCTGTCAGGCAGAGCGACCACCTGATATTCTTTGATATAGCCGCCGAAAGAATTCACCTCGCTTACGCCGTCCACGCCTTTCAGGACAGGCGCCACTCCCCAGTCCTGCAATGTACGCAGTTCGCCTAATTGCTCCGGAGATTCAGCTTCTCTGCCGGTCTCTATGGTGTACTGATAGATCTCTCCCATAGCCGTAGCCACAGGGCCCATGGAAACCTCTGCGCCATCGCCAAGACTCCCGCTGACCTCGCCCAAACGCTGCGAGACCTGCTGGCGGGCGAAATAAATATCAGTCCCGTCTTTAAAAACAGCCGTTACGACGGAGAGGCCGTACCTGGAAGTCGAGCGCAGCTGGGTCAGGTCCGGGATCCCGCGCAGTACGTTCTCCACCTGATAGGTCACCAGCTTTTCAATTTCAAGCGGGGATTTGCCGGGCGCGGTGGTTACTACTTCCACCTGCACATTGGTAACGTCCGGGAATGCGTCTATAGGCAGCGTGCGCACGGAATAAACGCCGAAGGCCGCCGTTATCGCGGCGACGGAAACAACCAGCCATTTATGACGTATTGAAAATGAAATTGTCTTATCAAGCATATGGCTCAATCCTCACCCATCTGACTTTTCATCATTTCGGATTTGAGGAGGTAGGCGTTTTCAATAACCACGCTTTCTCCTGAATTCACTCCCTTCCTGATCTCCGTCAGCCCGGACTTTTCCTGGCCCAGCTCAACAAGCCTTGAGCTGAACTCTGTTTTGCCTGTTCTCACAAACACGAACGGTCCCTGCGGCCCGTTCTGCACTGCGCCGGAGCGTACCATTATGCCCTGAAAATACGCGCCGGTGCGCACCGTAGCGTCTATGAACATGCCGAACTTCAGCAGCCCGCCGGGATTATTTATGGTGACCCTGGCTTTAACCGTCCGGCTCACGGAATCTATCTCCGGGGAAATAAAAGCGATAGTGCCATTAAACACCTCGCCCGGATAGGCGGCGGTTTTTATCCCGACTTTCTGTCCGGGCCTGACAGCCGCCAGGCTGCGCTCAGGGATGTCCAGAACGCCCCAGAGCGGGTCCACTTCCGTTATTGTAAACAGGAAGGTCATCTCATTTACCTGATCGCCCTCACTGGCGTGAACAGCGGTTACTATCCCTTTGTGGGGAGCCGGCACCGGGACCGAAGCGCCGGAAGGTGATTTTATAGTCGCCATTACATCGCCGGGACTCACCGTTTGCCCGAGCGTGCCCGAAAGGGCTTCCAGCCTGCCTGCCGCACTAGCGGTTACATGGTACGGCTTTTGCGCGTCCTGCATTACGCGCCCCATGGCCTGAAACGTTTCAGGCACAGAGGCGCGTTTTAATACTTCTATCGTTATACCGCTCTCTTTCTGCGCTTCCACCGGCACCTCGACACTGGCGGGCAGCTTCTGGACGTTTTCC
>CAZPMW010000057.1:0-13345 GCA_964587805.1 uncultured Elusimicrobiaceae bacterium | reverse complement strand
TACGGGGCCGCCGTGTTATGATCGATTCGGATTTGGCAGAGCTTTACAGGGTATCGGGGCGGGGTCAGGTCTTTACTATTGACACGGGAGACTAGTGGCCTATCCGCCCGTCAGTTCGTTCAATCCGCATTGAAATGGTCGTATGACCCGCAGCGCTTAACACCTGCATTCTGGCCCATTGTGCATAAAACTCGCGAGTAATTTTGACTTATATGAAATTAGTGACACACAACTTATTTCCGCTTTTTTGGCTTAGGGCCTGGATGTTGTTTCGCCAGCCTTCGCCCCAGGCTGCCTTCCAAAGCGGCAATAAATTCCTTTCCCCCAAGCGGCCGCCCTGGTGCGGGCTAAGGGACGCTGACGACTAGGCTGATATTAGGGACACAAACCTATTTTGAAACGTGTTCGGCGGCTTCCATATCGAGGACAAAATGAAAAAAAGACTTTCCCTGCAGGACAAAGCAGAACTGGCCATGAAAAGCGCGGTAAAAAAAGTTATCGCGGAACACAAAAAAACCGGACGCCCGCTATCCATCTGGAAAGACGGTAAAGTAGTCCGCATTTCGCCAAAATCCCTTTAATGTAATTCGCCGGTAAAGGGCGATTAAAGGGGTGGTGACGCTGATGACTAAATGGCTGATCGCTAATAATCCCGCCGGTTTTAAACCTGGTTTTAAATTCCATAAAAAATCGATAAGAATAGCGACAGTACGCTGTCGGGGTAATGTGATAGGCTATTTTAGGTTTAGCATGCTTTGCAAAACCATGCTTATAGATAAGAAAAAGATCTAAGTATCGGGGGGACATATGAAGGATATAATACGGTTTGATTCTTTGGCAAAAAGGATTTATCTGATACGGGGCCGCCGTGTTATGATCGATTCGGATTTGGCAGAGCTTTACAGGGTATCTACGGGAAGATTAAACGAGGCTGTGCGCCGTAATCTCGGCAGGTTTCCACCGGATTTTATGTTTCAACTATCATTAACGGAGTTTCGCGGTTTGATATCGCATATTGCGTTATCAAAATATGGCCGTACCTGTCGGGGTCAGGTCTTTCCTTTTGACTTAACGGGGTCTATAACCGGAAGTATCGCGCGAGTCGGGGTCATAAAGAGGCATACGGGACGCTGATTGTGTGCGCCGGGCAAAGTGTATTTAGATGTTGGGGACACAAACCTATTGTTTGAAGCGAGTTAGATTGTTTAGGGCTGACACCCCAAAAGTCCAGTATGTTGCGATATCGTACACGCGCTGGCTTTGCCGCTGCCGGATGATTTATAATCATAATAGGGAAATACAGAAAAAGAATTTTAAGAGCCTCCGGCGTCAGCTCACAATGCTTCCCTGCAACTATGACTGTAAGATGCGAACTTAATATCAACGGCGGAACCAGGCGGATACTGCTTGTCGCCAAGGAAGAGGAACCCGTAGAACATGTCGCCCTGCGCCTCACTGCCGCCATATTGTTCTTTGACCGTGAGCCGGCCCTGGAGACCGGGCCGGGGCACAACGCAGTGGCGGAGACCGGCTTTTTCCCCGACCTCCTTGTCACTGATGAGAGCGGCGCTATAAGCGTATGGATTGAATGCGGCACTGTGGCCAATAACAAGCTGGCCAAGGTGGCCAGGCGTTTGCGCGGGGCCAGGCTGGTGGTCTTAAGGGAAACCCCTGAAGACGGTCACAGGTTCCGGGCTGTGGTGAAAAAAGAGATAACAAAGGGCGAGAAAATAGAGATCTGGGCCTGGCCTAAAGAAGATTTTGTTAAGTGGACGGCTGCCCTTAAGGAATCCACCCACGTCTGCGGCGAGGCCTCCGGCCGGTCGCTGAACCTCGTTATGAATGAAGTTCCATTCGATGTGCAGCTTATCGCCTGCTGACCTCCCGTAAGAAGAAATCGTTCCTGTAGGAAATCCCATGATAAAGCACAAGATGTCAGCGGCTCTGGCTTTCCTCACGATAGCTGCCGTTATGGCCAGCGCCGCGTATGTGCTGTGGCTGCCGGATGTCAGGCCGCTTAAAACAAAGAATCCAGCGGTAACTTCGTATATGCTAATCAAGGAACGCCTGGCGGAGAGCCGCGGGAAAAAACTTGGCCGGAATCTCATCTGGTCCGGTCTGGATGGAATTTCAGAAAACCTGAAGCACGCTGTGCTTATCGCGGAAGACGATAATTTCTACAGGCATCACGGTGTCGACTGGACCGGCACCTGGCTGGCCCTGAAGGCCGACCTGAAAACCGGGCGCCTGGCGCGCGGCGGAAGCACTATAACACAGCAGCTGGCGCGGAACCTTTATCTCTCTCCATCCAAAAACCCGCTGCGCAAGATCAAGGAAATCCTGATAGCCAGAAGACTGGAAAAAACTCTCGGTAAACGACGCATCCTGGAATTATATCTGAACATCGCCGAGTGGGGAAAAGGATTATACGGGGCACAGGCGGCTTCAATGGCCTATTTCGGAAAGAGCGCGTCGGACCTGACACCGGAAGAGGCGGCGGCGCTGGCCGCTGTTCTGCCTAGCCCGAGGCGCTACAACCCGACACAAGGCACCCGTTTCATGGAGAAAAGGAAAAGCCGGATAATCGCGAGAATGAGGGCCTCGGGCTATCTGCCTGAAGAGGCGGAGGCGGAAGAGCTTGACGATTCGCTGGTAGCGATACAAACCAGCACCGCAGTTTATCTGCCGGGAGAGGCGGAAGCCGGAGACATATCCCCGGGAGAGATAGAAGCGGGGGCTGTAGATGTCAGCACTTCCGCCGTTCTAGAGAGCGCACCTCAGGACCTGTAGTTCAGAGCGGTCAGGCGTTTTCCGGCACTTTTTCCGGAAGCCGGTCAGACGGCTAAAGTGCGGGACAGGCCCCGGGTGTTCCTGTCCGGTTTTTATTGTATCATACCCTTAACGCTGATGCGCCTGGAGGTAAAATGTATACGGTCACCAAGATAGTTTCTTTCGCCTACGGGCACAGACTGCTGGATTACCGCGGCAAATGCGAGAATCTGCACGGCCATAACGGCCGGGTGGAAGTGACCCTGCGGTCACGGGTTCTGAACGGGGAAAAGATGGTGGCCGATTTTACCGTGCTCGGTGCCGCTCTTAAGGACTGGATCGACGGACACTTCGACCATAAGGTGATACTATGCGCCAGAGATCCGCTGCTGAAAACGCTTAAAGCCGCAGGTCAGTCCTGCTTTGAAACTGCGGACAACCCCACCGCTGAGATTATGGCGGAACTGATTTTCAGGGAAATGAAAAATCTTGGCCTGCCAGTCAGCAAAGTCCGCTTCTGGGAAACCGACACTTCCATTGCCAGCTATCAAGAGGATTAAGGCGCAAGCTCACACGGGAAAACCGGGCGGGCTGATCTTTTTATTATCGCTTTGATCTCAGCCGCAAGATAAAAGCTTCCTGTCACCAGCAGCGGCGAGTTGTTTTTCAGCGCCAGGCTGCGCGCAATTTTAAAGGCCCGGACCGCGCTTTTTTCAGCGCGCGATTCATATCCCGCGGCCAGCCCCGCCCGGGCAAGTTTCTCCGGCTGTATGGCCCTGGGAGAGTTAACCCCGCTGAAGACTACCGCCCGCGAGCCGGCCCCCATTATATCTATAAGACCGGCGGCCGCTTTATCGCTCATTATCGCGGCCAAAGTGACGGGGCGGGCAAAACCGCTTTCGCGCAGGGCTGAAAACAGGGCCGCCATGGCGGCCGGATTATGAGCGCCGTCAAAAATTATCTTCACACCGCCGTTTTTTACGATCTCAAACCGGCCTTCCAGCCTGGCTGAGGCGAGCCCTGCCGCGGCCGCCGCGGCGGGGATGCGATAACCGTCCTTCCGCAGGGTTTCAAGGGCTTTCATGGCCAGGCCTGCATTGTAAAGCTGATAGGCACCTTTCATGGCCAGGCGAAGCGGCCGGGAGCCGGGCCGCGCCTCCCGATAGAATATGTGCGCGCCTACGGCTTTAAGACGCCTGTCTGTGCCGGCCTGAAAAAGATTGGCTCCGGCAGCGGCCGCGCGCCGCCGTATAACGGCCAAAGCTGTGCCGGAGGCTGAAGTAACTACGCTGCAGCCGGCTTTAATTATTCCCGCCTTATGGGCCGCTATGCTTTTAAGGGAGCCGCCCAGAGCGCCGGCGTGCTCTAGCGAAACGCCGGCTATTATCGCCAGCGATTTTTTAAAAACGTTGGTAGCGTCCAGGCGTCCGCCTAGCCCTGTTTCCACCGCCGCAAAGCGCGCGCCGCGCTCTTTGAACCAGAGAAAAGCCATCACTGTCAGATGTTCGAAATATGATAGCTTGAAGCCGAAAGATCTTACAGCGCAGAAAAGCCTGAAAAAATCAGCTTCGGAGATCTTGCGCCCTGCCAGGCTGATGCGTTCCCGCGGTCCGTTTATGTGCGGGCTTAAATATAGTCCTGTTTTGTGTCCGCAGCGGTTTAACGCTCCGGCAAGCATGGCGCAAACGCTGCCTTTCCCGTTCGTGCCTGTCACATGCAGGGCGTAAAAACTGTCCTGCGGTCGCCCCATCTTTGAGAGCGCGCTGCTTGCCGGTGCGGTGGAAAATAAGGACGAGGGTGGAAGTCCGTTAAGATAAGCCAGCGCCTCTGTGTAATTTGCCGGCAGCCGGCGCGCGGCGGCGCCAGGGCAGGCCGCCAGCAGTTCGCTTACCGACAGCTTTGAGACCGGATGGCGCAGGCGCGGGGCGATCTCGCAGAGCGGGGCCAGCACGAAAGGCCGCTCGGCCAGCTTCGGGTGCGGGATCAAGAGGCCCGGCTCCTCGATCTTTTCCCGGCCGTAAAAAATTATATCTATATCCAGCGTGCGTGGAGCGTTTTTGAACGGCCGCCGCCGCTTCAGCGCTCTTTCAACGGCCTGCGTTTCACGCAGCAGCTCTAGCGGGGAAAGCCCGGTCTCAATTTCAGCCGCGGCGTTGTAAAAATCGCCCTGCCGCGTGTAGTACATGGCGGGCGTTTCGTAAATGGAAGAGACCGTTATGATCGTGCAGCGACGGGAAAGCAGGCGCAGCGCCTGCTGTATATGGCCCAGGCGATCTCCCAGGTTGGAGCCTAAACCCAGAAAGGCCCTCATTAGCGGAGCTCCGAGTTCTTTATCGCGGCGATGACGGCCATGGCCTGTGCGGCCTCCGGTATATCATGCACGCGTACGATATCTGCCCCTTTAAGCGCGCAGGCCGCGCAGGCCGCAATTGTGCCGGGAAGGCGGCCTTCGGGGGGCGAAGGACTGAGCTCACCTATGAAGGATTTGCGCGAGACTCCGACCATTACCGGAAACCCCAGCTCTTTAAAAATGGTCAAACCGGCCAGGATGTCCAGATTGTCCTGTAAAGTTTTTCCGAAGCCTATGCCGGGATCCAGAATAATGTCTGTAACCCCGGCCTGACGAAGCGCCGAGGCTCTCTCCGATAAAAAGCGGCGGATTTCCTGCACCGGGCCGGCGGCGTAGCCGGGCGCCTTCTGCATATCGCGCGGGCGGCCCTGCATGTGCATGACTATAGCTCCCGCGCCGGCGTCCGCCGCCGCGCGCACCATCTTCTCATCGGTAAAGCCAGTTATATCGTTTATTATATCCGCACCCTCTGCCAGGCAGGCGGCGGCAACTTCCGGCTTGCAGGTATCTATGGACACGGGTATGCGCAGGTTCTTTGTAATTTTACGAAGCGGGCCCAGCAGGCGCGAAAGTTCTTCGCCGGCGCTTATCCCGGCACTGCCTGGCCGAGAGGACTCCGCGCCTATATCGATAAGGTCAGCCCCCTGTCTTTCCATCTCGAGGGCGCGCGCTGCCGCGTCTTCGGGGGAGAAAAAACGTCCGCCATCCGAAAACGAATCCGGAGTGATGTTTAAAATGCCGCAGATAAGAGCGCGGCCGCTTTTATATATCAGTTTTTTAACAGGCATTGTTTATTCCCGGCAACGCCGCGGGATCGTTGTAAGTTTAGCAAAACTGAAGGCAGGCGGTGGACCGGATAAAGGATGCGCCCCAGGATATTATTCCATCGCCTCAGTTATAATAACCGGGGCGAAAGTTTTTTTGTCGTCTTCCTTCCGGAACCAGCGCGAAAGCAGCAGCGTGGCCGAGCAATAGCAGACAATGGTGATCAAGAATGACATATTGAAACCGTAATCCATCTGCAGAATGCCGCTGAGCTTGGCGCCGCTAGCCCAGCAGAGGCCCCAGCCGGCGGTGTATAGCGCGCTGGCCATTGGATGATCCTCTTTTTTGAAGTGCGAAAGCATGAACACGCTGTAGATGGGCCAGCTTGCGTTCATTAGCATGGTCCGTATAAAAGCGGCCGTCACCGTGGGCAAGATGTGGCCGGAAAAGCCCATCGTGGCCAGGAAAGGCACGGATAGCGCCTGAAGTATTATCATCGCTCTCACCTGCCCCTTTCTTTTTATAAGCCACGGGCCTATGAAGCCGCCGATGGCCATGGACAGCGGCATCAGGGACATATAAAATCCCAGGCTTGAAATCCGGAGGGCGAAACCTGTCTTGAAGAAAATATTCAGGTACGGCATTATCATCCCCGCTCCGAAGGCGACTATGATCTGCGGCAGAAATATTTTAAAAGTTTCCAGCGGTTTAATGTCAGGCAGGCTTAGTTTTAGCGGCGCACTGTCAATCTTCCGCGGTTCGTCAAAATAGATGGCAGGCAGCATGGCCGCGGCCATTATGGCCGCGCCCGTAAGCATGGCTACGCGGTAAGCGGCCGCGCTCTCCATTCCTCCGGACAGCAGCCCGGCCGCCCAGCCGGTCAGCGCGCCTCCTATCAGGTTCCCCATAAATCCGGCCAGCATGGTAAAAGCGAACTGGAAGCTGAATACAAAATTCCTGTCCTTTTCATCGGAGTATTTCGCCATAAGCGGCCAGGAGGTGATAGCCATAAGAGCCGCGGCAAATCCGGACACGAACCGGAAGGATATGAGCATGGGTTTAGAGGGGAATATCGCCAGGCCAAGGGAGGCGGCTGACGCCAGAGCCAGAGTAATAAGCAGGCTTTTCTTCAAGGGAAGGTTTGCGCACAGAAGCGCCAGCGGGACCGCGAGCGCGGCGGTGACAAATACCGGTATCGATTCCAGCGTGCCCAGAAATTCGCGCGTGTAGCCGAGCTTCAGGATATAAAGATTATAGACCAGGTTGAAAACGCTCTGGGCGACGCCTAATATGAAGGTGATGCAGATGAAAAGCCTGACGTTTTTATGAAAATATCTGAACCGAAGAAAGTATTGCTGTAAGGAGTGCATAAGGGGCCCGATGATCAGGTGGAAGGTAAATCGTAAGTAGTGAGTGGTAAGTCGTGGGGAGCAGCAATAAAGGAACTTCTGCAACTATTTACAACTTACGATTCACGGCTTACCGTTCGCTGTTATCGTGGAATGGTCTATGTACCATACGTAGTTCGCTAGGTTCTTGTGCTCTTTCTGAAAAACAGCCGGACATTTCGGCGCGTCCCAGGTATAGAAAGAAGCCTGGCGGATATTGCCGGTCCGGCTTTTGACGGAAGCGGGTATGGCCGCGTTGTAAACGAGGTGGCCGTTCCCGGTTATTATCAGCAGAGCCCAGCCGGGGTTGGCGTTCGCGAAGTCCGCTATCCTGGCGCCCATGCCTTCATCCCTGGCAGACATGGACGCGAGGTAATTCTCCCAGGTGAACGTCTGATTTGCCGGAGGAGCGCTGGGACCGGAGAAAGACTCTTTCAGATATTCCAGGTATTTCTTATGGCCGGTATTGTTTATTTTCTCCGGAAGGAACCGTCTTTCATCCGGGGTCAGGCTCTCAAGCCCCGACCGCGCTATTTTGGAGACGACCGTTTTCGGGACGCTAAGCGCCAGCGCCCGCAGCTTGTTCCGGATTATGAAATCAAAAATAGGTTTATAAAAGGTGAAATCAAAACCCCATTGCGCGGCCCAGTCTGACCCGGACAGGAATTCCGCCTCAGTAAGTTCCCCTGCCGCGTATTTATCCAACACCGGCTGCATGGTCGCGTCCAGCATCTCAAACCCCACAGCTATCTTTGAGCCGCGCGCTATCCTCAGGGCTTTTAGCGTTTCGAGCTGGGCCAGGTGGTCCATCGCCTGACCAGGTGTCTCTCCGATGTATATAATATCGCTTTTCCAGACGATGGACTTAAAAGAGGCCTCGCCGCCGAAGGGTTTGCCTGACTGGGCGCCGAAAATACAATAGTCCTGCGCGCTGTCCGCTGACGGCAGTGCCGGCGCCGGGGAGGCAGTCCGCGGGGCCGGAGCTTTATTGTTCAGGGCTGAAGCGGGGATGGATAAAAGAAGGAAAAAAGCGAACAGTTTCATGGGATTATTATAGTATATTTCCGGAAACAGGCTGATTCGCCAGTCCGGCCGGAAATAAGCATGATTGTCTGGTATTTATTCCGGCTGTAGAAAGATAAACTCCTTGACGGTATGTTCTCATTCTTATACCATCACATAGGCGCGGCGCTCCGGCTGACGAAACCGGGACCGGCACTCGCGACCAGCGACTCGCACTGACGGAGAATAGATCTTTATCTTTATAAATATGAAAAAACACTGGAACAAACATAAGCGCCGGCCTGAGCCGGGCCGCAAGGAAATGACGCTTGACGGCGTCATACAGCACCACGGTAATTTCGCGTTCCTGCTCACCGAGGTCGCGGGCGGGTCTGACGTATTCCTGCGCGGCAAAGGGCTTAGCCTGGCCATGGATGGGGACCGCGTTCAGGCGCGCGTGCGCCGTGAGGGGACCGGCCGTCTTAGCGGCGAGATCGTAAGCGTGCTGAAGCGTGCGCGCACTTCCATCGTGGGCATCCTTAAGCAATTTCCGCGCGGTTGGGCCGTATTGCCGGAGAAAGGCGAAGCGCCGCCGGCCCAGGTTATCAATTTCGCGCCCGGGGTCGTTCCTGTGGCCGGATCTTTTGCTGTTCTTGAGGTCACCCGCTGGCCCACTGAGATAATGGGGGCCGCCGGCACGGTGATAGAAGTGCTGGGCGGGCAAGACGATGTGCGCGCCCGCATTACCTCGCTGCTGCGCGCCCGCGGCATAAGCGAATGTTTCCCTAAAGAAGCGCTGGCGCAGAGCGACGCTTTCGGCAGTAAGCTCGATCCCTCGCAGTGGGCGGGGCGTGAAGAACTGTTCCATCTCCCCATAGTGACCATCGACGGGGCGGACGCCAAAGACTTTGACGACGCGGTATCCATCGAGGCGCAGACAGACGGCCTGATCCGTCTGGGCGTTCACATCGCCGATGTGGGCCATTACGTGAAAGCGGGCTCGGCCCTGGATAAAGAGGCATATTCCCGCGCCACCAGCGTGTATCTGCCGGATAGGGTAGTGCCGATGCTGCCGCCCTCGCTCTCCAACAATCTTTGCAGCCTGGTTCCCGAGCAGCCGCGGCTTACAGTATCCGTGTTCATGGACGTAAACGCTTCAGGCAAGGTGGTCAAGCGCCGCATGGCTGCCACCGTGATACGTTCCTGCCGGCGTTTTACCTACGAGGAAGTGCAGGCGCTGCTGGACGGCGGGAAAGTCGCGGCGGTGCCCAAAGCCGCCGCCGAGGCCGTGAAGAGCATGGGCGCGCTGGCCTCCGTGCTTTACAGGCGGCGCGTGGACAGAGGCGCGCTGGATTTTAATCTCCCTGAATACAAGGTGGAGACGGACGCCCAGGGCAGGCCGGCGCGTGTTGTGCTGCGCCCCCGGCTTCAAAGCCACCGTCTGATAGAAGAATTCATGCTGCTGGCTAACGAGGCGATAGCGACCGAACTCATGGCGGCCAAAATGCCGTTTCTGCACCGGCGGCACGACGTGCCGGACCCGCTCAAGCTTAAAACGCTGGGTAAAACGCTGGGCGAAATGGGCCTGTCGGCAGGCGGCCTGCTTGGCGCAGATGTGCACAAGGCGCTGCAGGATGTTCTGGAAGCGGCGGAAAAGCATCCGCTGGCGGATATAATAAATTCGATGATAGTGCGCAGCATGAGGCAGGCAGTTTACTCACCGGAATCCGCCGGACACTTCGGCATAGCCGCACGGGCCTATGCCCATTTTACTTCGCCAATACGCAGGTATCCGGATCTTATGGCGCACCGGGCCGTAAAAGCTCTGCTGTGCGGAAAAAAAGAATCCTATGCCGGGATTTCCCTTGTATCGTCGGGCGCGCATTGCTCGGAGAGGGAGCGCGCCGCAGCCGAAGCGGAGCATAAGTCCGTTGATATTATGCGCGCGGTGCTTTTAAAGGGGCAGGTCGGCACGGTTATGGATGGCGTTGTGACGAGCGTTATCGACAGCGGTATTTTCGTGCGGCTCGGCGACACCGGCGCGGAGGGGCTCTTGCGCGGCGCAACTCTGAAACCCGGGGCGAAGGTTCGCGTAACGGTGTCAGCGGTGGACACCACAGAGGGGAAAATAGATCTGATGTTCGCGCAGCAGCCCGGGCTTCCGGCGCAGCTACGCGTAACCGCCCGGCCTCCCGGCAAGAGGCGCCGCAGGTAGGCCGGCTATTCCCGGGCGGCCATGCCCGGAACCGCGCTCTCGGAAATTGCGCAGCGGAAGCCGATGTCGTCGTTGGGCTTTGCGTTGCTGGCCCGGTTTGCCGACCTTAAAGCTGCAGCGTCGTATGACCAGGCGCCTCCCCTGATCACATGTTCTGTTCCGGTTTCCGGACCTTTCGGATTACGTTTAGGGCTTTCCTTGTAATCCCATTTCTCGTAGAAGTTGGACACCCATTCCCAGACATTGCCGTGCATGTCGTGGAGGCCGTAGGGATTCGGTTTTTTCTGCCCCACGGGGTGAGGCGTTTGCTCTGAATTTTTATCGTACCAGGCTGAGTCTCCGGCGGCGGATGGGTCATTGCCGAATGAAAATTCCGAATCCGTTCCTCCTCTGGCCGCCGCTTCCCATTCAGCCTCTGTCGGCAGACGCTTGTTGCGCGATCCGCAGTAAGCCTCGGCATTTTTGGCGGTTACGCCGATTGCCGGGCAATCTGTGCAGGTTTTCAGGAGGCCGGCCAGGCGCTTATAGTAGGGCTCCTTCCCTGTTTCTATGTTGAATTTCCCGCCGGGCTGCGCCCACTCGGGATAATTGCCCGAAGTGTCGCGGGCGAACCGCATATATTCCGCGATGGTTGTTTCATTCTTATCAATATAAAAGGCGTCCAGGTATATCTGTCGCTGCGGGCGCTCATCGGGATCTCCAACGCCATCCGGAGAGCCAATCTTGTGTTCGCCCGGAGGGATGCGGACCATGTTATTTGTTTTCTTGCGCAGCTCAGCGGCCTTTTGTTCCCCCAGAAATTTATTAGCGGATGTCAGGCAGACCTGGCAGGAGCTATCGGCTGAGGGGGAGGTGATGTGCGACAGAATTTCTCCGGGCAGAAGATTGGATCCAGGCATGGGGCCGGCTGCTCCCTGCGCGCCGCCGCCGGCGTTCCAGTAGAAAAAGGCCGCTGCCAACGCCAATGTCGCGCTGACGAGATGCGGCGGTATCCTGGCTTCTTTTTTAGAAGGAGCTCCGCAATGAGGACAGGTTTTTTTAGGGTTGGTTAAATGGGTCATAAATATAAGCGAAAGTATACAATAATGTCTATATTCTTGTGAATGCGGCCTCCAGACGTTACGGCTGTTAATGTAGCATGGACTGACTCTTGGCAGGCAGATTGACGACCTTTGAGGCTTTTGCTGTGGCGGGGGTATCTGGCGCCTGCCATTGCCGCCTGTGTGCCGAAGCCGTGATAGATGCCTGCTAATGGGGCAATGCCAAATATAACCAATTATTATCAATTAAATATATTATTATAATTATATATATTACCTCCAACAAAAAGTATAAATCGGTGTTCTGGCGCCGGAGATGGCCCCGAATGCTGATGCTTATAATGGGAGGGGGTTCTTTGCGGGGGGGCAATGAACCGGCTGCGCGGACCTGAGGGGCTGAAAATTTGGTATACTTAATGTCAGTTGCCGGCAGCAAACCAGGCAGGCGGAACTCTTGATCGGTCCGGAGAATTTGAATCGCAGCTTGTGTCTGGTATGCGCACGGAGACCTTTTTAAAAGCTCTCTGCTGCGGCGAATCGGACGGACCGGGATTGAAATTTGCGAACGGCTTTTTGTGAAACGCAGATTAAAAAAAGAATTTCTCCGACGAGAAAATAGTAGTTGACAGAATTTAGTGTTTTTGGTACTATATCTTTATAGTCGTAGCCTAAAAACTGCGACAAGCCAAATGACCCGTACCTGTTGGCGCTAATAAAACAGGAAAGGGTTTGTTCTCTAAAAAAATTATGTATGAATGGGCACCCTGAACTTAACAGGGCGAGGCCGGAAAGGACGTGAAGGTTCAAAAGGCGAAAGTCCGATGAACCCGAAACCAAACTCTCCAACTTCGTTCGTGTTATGGGATGATTAATCATTAAAAATCCAAATTGGGTGTGATAACTTTGCAAGATAGTAATCAACACGCAAACGATAAATAAGAGCTAATTAGAACGTCTCCGTAAATGCTGATAGTTAATAGCGATGTTTGCTATTTGCTGTTACGGATTTTAATGGAGAGTTTGATCCTGGCTCAGAGTTAACGCTGGCGGCGTGCCTAACACATGCAAGTCGAACGGAGTTCCCAGGTTTGTATCGGGAACTTAGTGGCAGACGGGTGAGTAACACGTAAACAACCTGCCCTCAAAAGGGGGATAACCTGACGAAAGTCGGACTAATACCCCATATAACCCTCCCAAAGCATTTTGGGGGGATGAAAGGCCCGCAAGGGCCGATTGAGGAGGGGTTTGCGGCCTATCAGCTAGTTGGCGGTGTAACGGACCACCAAGGCAACGACGGGTAGCCGATCTAAAAGGATGACCGGCCACAAGGGCACTGAGACACGGGCCCTACTCCTACGGGAGGCAGCAGTGGGGAATTTTGGACAATGGACGAAAGTCTGATCCAGCGACGCCGCGTGGAGGATGAAGGTTTTCGGATCGTAAACTCCTTTTACAGGGGACGAAAGCGGGCAACCGTTTGACGGTACTCTGTGAATAAGCCACGGCTAACTACGTGCCAGCAGCCGCGGTAATACGTAGGTGGCGAGCGTTACTCGGAATTACTAGGCGTAAAGCGCGTGTAGGCGGGAACTTAAGTCAGTTGTGAAAGCTCAGGGCTCAACCCTGAAATGTCAACTGAAACTGGGTTTCTTGAGTGCGGTAGAGGAGATCGGAATTCCAGGTGTAGCGGTGAAATGCGTAGATATCTGGAAGAACGCCAAAGGCGAAGGCAGATCTCTGGGCCGTTACTGACGCTGAGACGCGAAAGCTAGGGGAGCAAACAGGATTAGATACCCTGGTAGTCCTAGCCGTAAAC
>CAZPMW010000056.1:989-13459 GCA_964587805.1 uncultured Elusimicrobiaceae bacterium | reverse complement strand
TCTAGTGCAGGTTCGATTCCTGCCGGGCGCAAATGTTTTGGCAGTCGCACGGAGCGGGTTGGCAGATCAATTGCGTTTCGCGCCGAGCTATGAATTTTGAAGCCGAAATCACCCTTCTCATTAAATCCAAATATCCGCTGATCCTGATTGACACGATAGACGAGGCTTATGTCACCAGGCAGTTATCCGGCATCGCTTCAGAACTCGCCCTCACGCCTTATTTCTGGTCGCTTACCAGGGGCCTGCGGGTCGGCGGCAGCGAAAACGCTTTTTACCAGACTGACGAACCGGTCAGGATGCTTAAAACTGTCAACGACCTTATCGACGGGAATAAACCGGCTCTTTTCGTGCTGACGGATTTCCGCAGGTTCCTGGAAAACGCGGTGGAAGGGCGCCTCTTTAAAGACATAATAAGCCGGATAAACAATACCCGCACAACGGTAGCGCTGGTCGGGGGTGAGTGCAAGCTCCCCGCAGACATTGAGCCCATGGCGGCCCGCATTACAGGCGGCTATCCTGATGACAAGGAGGTGCTTGAGGAGGTTAACCGGGTACTCGCAGAATTCAAAAGCTCTGCCGTGCCTCTGTCCGTGGCTCTTGAGCCGCAGGATGTCCGGCGCGTGGTAAAATCCCTGAACGGGCTTTCGCTCCAGCAAATACGCAATATTATCAACTCCTGCGTGTTGAAAGACGGACGGCTGGACAAAAACGATCTGTCCGAAATAGAGAGGTATAAGAAAGAGCTGTTCGACAGGGAGGGCATCCTGGAGTACTTCGGAGCGGAGCAGCCGGCGGCTATCGCCGGCTTTGAGAACCTTAAAAAGTGGGTGTCTGACCGCAGGAATTCTTTTTTCACCAATGATCCCGGCCTGCCGCCTCCCAAGGGCCTGCTTCTGCTGGGAGTGCAGGGCTGCGGCAAGAGCCTTGCCGCCAAGGTTATAGCCGGAGAGCTGGGAATACCGCTTTATCGGCTGGACCTGAACCGGCTTTATTCCAAGTATATCGGGGAGACCGAAGAAAATCTTCGGAAGGCTCTCAAGACGGTTGAGCGCTTGGCCCCGGTCTGCCTCTGGGTGGACGAGATTGAGAAGGTCTTCGCCTCATCTTCGGGCGATACGGACGGAGGCGTTTCGCAGCGCGTGCTGGGCACCATGCTTACCTGGATGCAGGAGCGCAAAGACCGTTCATTCATCGCCGCTACCTCAAACAATATCAACAACCTCCCGCCGGAGCTGCTGCGTAAGGGCCGTTTTGACGAGATCTTCTTCGCGGACCTGCCCGGCGCCGCGCAGCGCGCTGAGGTGCTGAAAATACATATGGCCAAACGCTCGCTCCGGGACAAGGATTTCGATATAGAGGAACTTGCGCTTAATTCGGATGGCTTTAGCGGGGCGGAGCTTGAGCAGGCCGTAATCTCCGCGCTCTACAGCGCTTCTGGAGCCAACGAGAAGATTTGCACCAGGCACCTGCTGGAACAGATAAAACTGACCCGGCCGCTTTCCGTTATAAAGGCGGAAGAGATAAATTGTCTGCGCAGCTGGGCGAAAGAGCGGAGCATATTACCCGTTTAGCGGCCCCGCATAACACTCTCCGGTAAAATCCATGAAAACAATTCTAGTGACCGGCGCCACTGGCTATATCGGAGGCCGCCTTGTGCCGCGCCTTTTGGACAAGGGCTATAAGGTGCGCTGCCTGGCCCGCGATCCGGCCCATCTTGAAGGCCGGCCCTGGACGGACAGGGTGGAGATCGTAAAGGGCGATGCGCTTTCCGGCGCGGGCCTCCAGGAGGGACTGCGAGGCGCGGACGCAGCTTATTACCTCATCCATTCGATGGCCGATGTTTCCAGCTTCCAGGCCCTTGAGGAGACCGCCGCGAAACTATTTGTGGAAGCCGCCCGAGCCAGCGGCGTCAGGAAGGTTGTCTACCTGGGAGGGTTGGGATCTGATGCGGCCGGGCTTTCAAAACATCTCACCTCACGCCAGCGCGTGGGCGAAATTCTCCGCTCTTCCGGCCTCAATGTCACAGAGTTCAGGGCCGCCATTATAGTCGGCTCGGGCAGCGTTTCTTTCGAGCTCCTGCGCTACCTTACAGAGCGCCTTCCCGTTATCCCCTGTTTCAGGTATTTCAAAGACACGCGTTGCCAGCCTATCGCGATACGCGACGTGCTGGGCTACCTTATCGGGGCGCTGGAAAACGCCGCGTCCGATAACAGGATCATAGACATAGGCGGGGCCGCTGTCCTCTCCTACCAGGATATGATCCGCGTATACGCAGAGACACGCGGCCTGAAGCGCGGCTTTTTCAGCTTCTTTTTCTGGTCGCCCAGGGTGTTCGCCGGCTTCATAGGCTTCATAACACCGGTGCCGGCCATGTTCGCAAAACCGCTGCTGGAAAGTCTTTCAAACGACGTGGTCTGTTCCAATGAGGACGCGCTGCACATTTTTCCCGGCATAAAGCCGCTGGATTATCGCACCGCGGTACAATACGCGCTCATGCGCATAAATGAGCAGAATGTGGAAACGAGCTGGACCATGGCCTATGTGCCGCATTACAGCCGGCCATTCTCATTTATAGATAAAGAAGGACTCGTGCTGGAGGACAGGCAGCTTGCCGTCGCCGCCTCTCCGGAGACCGTTTTCAGGGTTTTCTCCGGCCTCGGAGGGGAGCGCGGCTGGTTCTCGTTCAACGCGCTGTGGAGCCTTCGCGCCTGGGTGGACAGATTTCTGGGCGGGGTCGGCATGCGCCGCGGCAGACGCCATCCGGATGTTGTCCACCAGGGTGAGCCGCTGGATTTCTGGCGCGTTGAAAGGGTAATAGAAAACCGTATGCTTCTGCTCCGCGCAGAGATGAAGCTTCCGGGTAAGGGATGGCTGCAGTTTGACGCGCGCGCTTCTGAAAAGAACATCTCCATATTGCGCCAGACCGCCTATTTTGAGCCGTTGGGATTTTTCGGTTACATCTACTGGTACTCGCTCTACCCCCTGCATAAGCTGATCTTCGCCGGCCTGGCGGCGGAGATAAAGCGCCGCGCCGAAGCCGCGCAGGCCGGTCTGCCAAGTTAGTTCAGAGCCGCCGCGGCGGCGCTTCTGAACCTGCTGATCCTGAGAGCTATTTCCACCAGGTCCAGATCCGATATTTCCGGAAACGCTTTGCACATCTCCAGGGCTTTTACAGTGGCGCCTTTATTCTCGAAAAGGATCCTGGCTATGGTCAACCCCTTATAGTTTACGTCGTAGCCAGGGCCCTGCGCTTGTGGCCCGGCCGGCCATGAACACGACCGCCGGATGTAAGCGGACAAGCCGGTGGTTTTTCTGGCCCTGAAACCGTCACCGCACTCCTTTAGCTCCCATTTCATAAGTCCTCCTTCCGTCGCGCGCTGCCTGCCGATGTATAGCCTACAACAGGACCACGACAGCCTGCTGTCGCGAACGTGGGGGGGCCACACTCACCGCTTTCATATAAGTCCGGGTTTCCGCCGATCTGCAATGTGTCCCACGCTCTAATTTTCTACAATGTAAGCTGACATATGAAAGTAAAGTTCTCCACCGTGGCCGCGGCCTGCGCGCTGACGCTAACCTGTGCGGCGCCAGCCTTTCCCCGGCCGCTGGTCCGGGGCAATCCGACCAACGCCCTGAAAACCCTGTACACGCCCGATTACCTGGCGCGGAAGTCAGCCCTGCTGGCGCAACTGAAAGATCTCAAGCCGGGACGATTCAAGGAATGGACTTCGGGCCTAAAACGGGACGTTGCCCCGGAGCGGAAGGTGATCGCGCTGACTTTTGACGCCTGCGGTGGCCGCAAGAGCGGCTATAATGCGGAGCTCATAGAGTATCTCAGGAGGGAAAGAATACGGGCGACCCTGTTTGTCACAGGCATCTGGATAGAAAGGAATAAGGCCGCTTTCATGGAACTGGCTAAAGACCCGCTGTTCGAGATAGGGAACCACGGCCTGCTCCACCGCGCCTGTTCGGTAAGCGGCAGGACCAAATATGGCGTCATCCACACCGCGAGCATGGGCGATGTTATAGACGAGATGGAACTTAACGCCCGTAAAATACAGGAACTGACAGGCCGCCGTCCTGTTTTTTTCCGCTCGGCCACCGCCTACACTGACGAGGCCAGCGTCAGGATAGCCGGGTTTCTGGGCATGGAAATGGTCGGCTATGATATCCTCTCCGGAGACGCTATGGGGGCCTCGTCGAAAACCATGGCGCGCAATATAATGAACGGAGCCAAGCACGGCGCGGTGGTTATTATGCACTTCCATCGTCCTGAATGGGGCGAAGCAGCGGCTCTCAAAGAGGTTGTCCCGGTCCTGCGGAGCAGGGGTTATACGTTCGACAAGCTTAAAAATTTTCCGCTTAAACCCGTCTCGGGCGCGGAGCCGGCCCGGCGCCGGACCTCAGGAAGACTTCCGCAAATTACACACTAAGGGGCGCTATGATTATCTTATACCTGGTAACCGGTTTTATCCTCGGAGCCGTGACAGCGTATTTCTTCGCGGCCAGCCGCCTTGGCGCCGCCGCCGCGGGGTTCAGGACCGAGGCCGAGATGCGCCTCGCCGAACTGGAGTCAGCCAAAACCGAGCTTGCGAATGAACGCGCGGCGTCCATGCGCCTCTCCTCGGATGCGGCCGCCGGCAAGGCGGAACTGGCGTCGCTCAATAAAAAGCTGGCAGAGGAAAAAGGCGAGATCCTGAAGATACAGGAGAAATTTTCCGCGGAGTTCAAAAACCTTGCCCAGGAGATACTGGATGAAAAAAGCCGGAAGTTCACGGAATTTAACCGCGAGAGCATCGGCAATATAGTCGGGCCGCTGCAGGAAAGGATAAAGGACTTCGAGAAAAAGGTCGGCGAACTGCATGAGACCGGCCTGAAGGACCGCTCTTCCCTGCTGGCCGAACTCAGGAATCTTAAGGAACTTAACCAGCAGATGAGCTCGGACGCCAAAAGTCTGACGAGCGCTTTACAGGGGGAGGCCAAATCACAGGGCGACTGGGGCGAGCTGGTCCTTGAAAAAATCCTGGAGAAGGCCGGTCTGGAGCCAGGCATCCATTACGACACGCAGAAGACCGTGGCCGTGTCGTCCGGCGATGAAGGTCATCAGCGCTCCCGCCCTGATGTGATCGTCAATCTGCCAGAGGGCCGCCACATGGTCATAGATTCAAAAGTTTCTCTCACGGCGTACATGGACTACTGCCGCGCCGATGACCCTAAAAAGCAGGAAGAGGCCCTGAAGAGGCATATCCGGTCGCTGGACAAGCACATAGATGAATTGGGCGGCAAAAAGTACCAGCTGTCCGGAGACCTCAAAAGCCCGGATTTCGTGCTGATGTTCATACCTGTGGAGCCGGCGTTCTACCTGGCAGCCAAAAGCGATATCGGCCTCTGGGACCGCGCTTTCGACAGCAATATAGTGATCGTCACCGGCTCTACCCTCCTCGCCACCATGCGCACCGTCTCCGCCCTCTGGCGGCAGGATAGCCAGAACAGAAACGCCGTGGAAATAGCCGCCAAGGCGGGCGAGCTTTACGACAAGATAGTGGACTTCGTTAAAGACCTAGACGAAGTGGGGGACCGCATCCGCCAGCTGGACGCGGCCTATGATAGCGCCCGCAAAAAGATAGAGGGAAAAGGAAACATGCTGCGTAAAGCGGAAGACATAAAAAAATTAGGCGCCCGCGCCTCCAAGCAGCTTTCGCACGAAACTCTGGAAAGAACAGAGCAGTAGCCAGCCGGCCGGCGAGTCGTCAAGCTTTTATGCCGCACACACCGATCCTGGAAAAAGATACGGCGCTGAAGTTTCCGCACGCGCTGCTTATAAGCGCCTCGGCCGGCTCCGGCAAGACCTATACCCTTACGCAGCGATACGTGCAGTTCCTCCTTTCAGAAAAAGTGCCGGGTAACGGCCTTCCTGGCATACTCGCCGTTACCTTCACCAACAACGCCGCCAAGGAGATGAAGGCCCGCATCCTGGCCTGGCTGAAGGAGCTTGCGCTGGATAAAAACTGCCGAAAGATGGACGAGACGCTGGCGCTTGTCTCGCTGGGCCGGGAGGAGGCCAGCGCGCGCGCCGCGGCGCTGGTGGACCGCATCATAAGCGACTATTCCGATTTCCACATACAGACCATCGACAGCTTCCTGGCGCGCGTGATGGCCGCCTCCGTTGACGAACTGGGGCTGCCGCTCAAGTCCGAGATCACCATGGCCTATGACGCCTTACTGGACGTGGCGCTATATTCCATGTTCGCCCGCATCGGCAAGACGGATCTGCCCGCCGGCAAGGTGGATGAGTTTCTGGCGGTACTGCCTAAGACAGGCTCCTATCCGTGGAACCCTGTCCAGCGGGTAAAGGAGAACTTTAACAGCTTTCTAAGCCAGGAGGGGAAAACGGCCGGAGTGCTGGCCGTGCCGGAAGCGGGGTCGGAGGCAGGACTTAAGATCAAATTTACGGCCGCGCTTAAGCTCTGTTCCGGGCTGATAAAACGTTTCGGCAAAGGCCTTGTAAAGCCGAGCTCGGCCGCAGCGCTTGCCTCAGGCAGTATCACCGACTTCCTTGCCTCGTACAGCTTCACTTACGGCATCTTTAACGGAGTTAAAAAAAGCAGTTTCCCTGAGAACTGGGAAAAAGACATAGAGCTTCTGAACGAACTGGTTATAGAACTTACCGAGCTGAACGCCGCGGCCTATTATCATCCGTACGCCGGAATTTACGACAGGTTCAAGGCGGAGCTGGAGCTGGTTAAACACGGAAAGACGGACGTCATACACATTAACGATATAGCCAAGAAGCTTTCCGCCTACATTAACGCTGGCAATGTGCCGGAAATCTACCTGAAGCTTGGCGAGCGCATCTCCCACTTCCTTATCGACGAGTTTCAGGACACGAACCGGCTTCAGTGGGACGTGCTGCGCCCGCTGGTTGAGGAATCCATCTCCAAGGCCGGGTCGTTGTTCGTTGTGGGCGACATTAAGCAGGCCATCTACATGTTCCGCAATGCGGATTATAAAATCATGCGTGATTTTCTGGACAAGGCCGAGGGCAAGAAGGAAGACGCCGCGTATATCTCGCTGGAGCCGCTGGGCGGGGTTCTGAAATACGCCACTCTGCCTGTAAATTACCGGTCCGACGGCGGCATACTGGACCATGTGAACGCACTTTTCCGGGAAAAGCTCAAAAGCGCGCCTAAGCTTATAGGCGCAGACATAACCGAGCTCACCGCCTGTTCTCAGTCCGTTCCGCAGGACCGGCAGAAGAGCGGCTATGTTAAAACCGATATACTGGAGCTGGATGACATCGGCGAGCCCGTCGGGCAGAGGGAATGGCTGCTCGCCGCCGTGCGCGGCGCGCAGCAGCGCTATCCGCTGAACGAGATAGCCATACTGGTGGCCAAGAATAAGCGCATCGGGCCTGTAGTGGAATGGCTTACCGGGGCCGGCATACCTGTGGCGTCGCTTAGCTCGCTGGATATCCGCAAGCGCAGGGTGGTGGCCGAGCTTATCGCCTATCTTAAGTTCCTGGAAACCCCGTCGGACGACCTGGCCTTCGCCGATTTTATAACGGGAGATATCTTTACTGCGGGAACCGGCCTGCCGCGCGGGGAAATGCGCGAGTTTATTTTTTCCGCCAGAGGCGCAGGATCTTCAGGCGGGCAGTCGCCGGAGCCGCTGCTTTACTCCTCTTTCAGAAAACACGCTAAATATAAGGAATACTGGGATAAATATCTGGACGAGCCATTCCGCAGGGTGGGCTACCTGCCGCTTTACGAACTGGTGTCTCTCATCTACGGCAATTTCAGGATATTCGATAATTTCCCAGGGGAGCAGGCGTTCCTCTCGCGCTTCCTGGACGCGCTGAACTCGCTTGAAGCCGAGGGCGTCAGCACCCCGCGCTCTTTTATTGAATACGCCTCGGGTACGGATGAGGATAAGGCCGCCGTTTTCGCCATAGCGCTGCCTGATTATCTTGACGCCGTGCGCGTGATGACCTTTCATAAGTCCAAGGGCCTTGGTTTCTCCGTGGTTATAAATCTCATGTATGACGAGCGCGACCAGAGCGATCCGATGTATTTCGAAGAGAAGGACGGAGACATTCACGTCTATCACATAACCAGGGCCGCTGCCGGGGCGTCGGCGAAATTAAAGCCGATATACGAAGGCAGGAAAACCGACTGCGCCGCGCAGGACCTGAATGTCCTTTATGTGGTCTCCACGCGCGCCCGCCACGAACTTTACAATCTTATAATACGCAAAGTCCGTAAAACCGCGGCAAAAGAGCCCGGGATATTGGACCTGTTCGAAACCTCGGAGACAGGTAAAACCGCCGGCCGCACAGCCGGATGCAGGAAGGCGTCGAAGCCGGTGGAGATATGTTCCTCCGGCGCCGGACCGGAGCGCCGTTTAGACGCGCTGAAGCCGGCTTGCGCCGGTTTTTTTGAAACAGCCGAGGGCGAGCTGGTGCACGGCATACTTGCCCGGTTCATTGAACTCCCGGCGGACCTGGAGGGGAAGCTTTCCGTCTGTTTCGACGAGGTGAGCGCCGGCTATCCTTTCAGGTTCGACAAGCCTGGAATTGTGAAAAAATTGCTGGCGTTCCTCAATTGCCCCGCAGCCGCGCCGCTGTTCGCCGCCGTGCCTGGCCGTCAGATTCTGGCGGAGGCTGAATTTATAGACGGCGCCGGCGCCCTCTTCCGACTGGACCGCGTGCTTATAGACAAAGACGCGGTAATCGTGGCGGACTTTAAAACCGGGAGGGAAAACGCCGTAAAACATTCCGCCCAGATGAAAAACTACCTGGCAATTGTTTCCGAAGTCTACGGCAAAAAAACAGCGGGCGTGCTGGCGTATGTGGACCTGTGTAAAATAACAGAGGTTATCTGCTGAATGCAACCTGAAGAAATTCTGAAAAAGCGCTGGGGCTATGACACCTTCAAGCCGCTGCAAAAAGAGGCGATAGAAGCCGCGCTGGCGGGGCGGGACAGCCTGGTGGTCCTGCCGACCGGCGGCGGTAAAAGCCTGTGCTACCAGCTGCCTGCGGCCGCGGGCCGTGGCCTGGTTCTGGTCGTCTCTCCGCTCATAGCGCTGATGGATGATCAGGTGGCGTCAGCGCGCGAGGCCGGCCTTGCCGCCGACGCCCTGCATTCAAACCTTAAGGCCGCCCAGAAGCGTGAAGCCTGCCAGAACCTGGCCTGCGGCAAAACAGAACTGCTTTACGTCAGCCCGGAGCGCCTGCTGGCAGGAGACGGAGACCTTTGCCGGACTATAGCCCCGCGCCTCATACTCGCCGCCGTTGACGAGGCGCACTGCGTTTCGCACTGGGGCCATGAGTTCCGGCCGGAATACCGCCGTTTAACGGAGGCCATGGAGCAGTTTCCGAAAGCCGCCCGCATGGCTCTTACCGCTACCGCTACCCAGGTGGTGCGCGATGATATCAGGGCCCAGCTCGGCCTGCGCGCACCGGATATCCTGGTAGGCCACCCGGACCGGCCAAATCTCATTTATCGCGCCCTCCCGCGCCGGGACCAGTTCAAGCAGGTGCTGGAAGTAGTGCGCCGCCACCCGGGCGAGGGCGGCATTGTTTACGCGCAGACCCGTAAGGACGTAGAGCGCCTGGCGGAGAAGCTGAAGGCGGAGGGGATCTCCACCGCTCCGTATCACGCCGGACTGAACGCGGAGGACCGCCGCCGCGCCCAGGACGATTTTGTGAACGAGCGGCTGGACGTGATCGTGGCCACGATAGCCTTCGGCATGGGCATAGACCGCTCAAACGTGCGCTATGTGGCGCACGCCAATACTCCCCGCTCGGTAGAGCATTACCAGCAGGAGAGCGGCCGCGCGGGGCGCGACGGGCTGCCCGCCGAATGCGCCCTGTTCTTTTCCGCCTCGGACCTGGCCAAGCACCGCTGGCTGGCCTCACAGGGCGCGCCGCTGGCGCCGGAGCGGGAACGCGCGCTGGAAAAACAATTGCGCGATATAGGCCGCTACGCCGTATCGCCGGTCTGCCGTCACGGCCTGCTGAGCGAGCATTTTGGCGCGCCCTATCCCGCCGGCGGAGGCGAGGCCAGAGCCTGCGGCGCCTGTGACGTCTGCCTTGGGGAAACCAAAGGCCTGTCGGAAGAGGATGCCCTGCAGACCGCTAAAAAGATCTTAAGCGCGGCCTGGCGCGCTGAGGGCCGCTACGGCACTGGATATGTGGTGAACCTTCTGCTGGGCCGGCCTAATTACCGCATGACCGCCAACGGCCATGATACGCTTCAGGTGTTCGGCCTGCTGAAAGAAGCCGGTGAGCCGGCCGTCCGCGCCTGGATTGACCAGCTTATCGTGCAGGATTATCTTGAAGTGACCGAAGAAAACGCGTATCCTCTTCTGCGTATAACCGGGGAGGGCCGCGCGCTCTGCGGCGGGCAGGGCTCAGTGCGCCTCGGCCTGCCGGCCCCGCAGAAGGCCGGTAGTAAAAAGTCAAAAGCCCTGAAAGCGTTTGAAAAGACAGGACGGGCGGCCTCTGCACTTTCGCCGTCGGATGAGGAACTTTTTGAGCGGCTGCGCGCCTTCCGCCGCGGCATAGCCGACAAGAAGGGCATACCGCCCTACGTTATCTTCCATGACAGCGTGCTTGTAGAGATGTCCGCCGCGAAGCCGCGGGTGCTGGACGACCTGCGGGGCATCAAGGGCATAGGAGAAAAGAAGCTGGAAAAATACGGGCAACTCTTCCTGGACGTGATAAAAGAGACGCAGCCGGAGGCATGAAGGAAATATGAATATCATTGAGATCAAAGCGCTTAGAAAAGATTATCCGCTGGGCGCCACCATCGTGCCGGCGCTGCGGGGCGTGGATCTGAGCGTGGCAGAGGGCGATTTTATGAGCATAATAGGCCCGTCCGGCAGCGGCAAGACCACGCTGCTGAATATTATCGGCTGTATCGACCCGGCGACTTCCGGCAGCGTGCAGGTCGGCGGCCGTGAAATTACCGCGCTGAGCGACCGGCAGATAACTGATATTCGCCTTCACAAGATCGGTTTTATCTTTCAGACGTTCAACCTTATCCCGGTGCTTGATGTCATTGAGAACATAGAGTTCCCGCTGCTGCTTATGAAGAGGTCCGCCGCCGAGGCGCGTAAACGAGCCGAGCAGCTTGTGGAGGAGGTCGGCCTTAAGGAGTTCGCCGTCCACCGGCCGGCCGAATTGTCAGGCGGCCAGCGTCAGCGCGTTGCTATAGCGAGAGCGCTTGTCACCAATCCGGATATAATCCTGGCCGATGAACCCACCGCTAACCTTGACTCCGTTACCGGAGCCTCCATACTTGAGCTGATGCGGCAGATGAATGAGCTGGAGCATACAACGTTCATATTCTCCACGCACGACGCCAACGTGCTGCGATACGCACGGCGCATTGTGAAGATAAAGGACGGGCTTATAGAAAAGGAGCCGGCAGCCGCGTGAATCTTGTACTGACCATCGCCTGGCGCAATATCCTCCGTCACAAGGGAAAGAGCCTTGTGATAGGGACCATCCTTTTTACCGGCGCCTTCCTTATGACTGTGGGTAACGGCGTTGTCTCCGGCATGGCCGCCGGCATCGAGAAGAATATCATCAACGGGTTCATGGGCGATATCGTTCTGATAAGCGCGGAGCAGAAGACGGATAACATTCTGCTGAACCTGATGGGCTCCAGCATAGCGCCGATACACTCCTATAAGCGCATAAAAAAGATACTGGCCGCGCAGCCCTATGTGAAGCGATTTTTACCGGCGGGCAAGAACCTGGCCATGCTGCTCGACGAAAATTCCGCCACGCCTGGCTTCGCTTATCTGATCGGAGTGGATTTCGCCGAATACCGCAAGATGTTCCCGGACAACTTCAAGGTTATAGAAGGACGCTACCCCGCGCCGGGGGAGCGGGCGCTGCTTTTTCCGGATTATGCGCGCGGAGAGTTCTATAACTTCTACAACATCTGGTTCATCCCCGAGGGTGGAAGGGTGGTCAGGGAAAATTTGAACAAGGACGCGCTCGCCTCCCTCAGCGCTCTCCCGGTAAGCAGCAGCGTGGTAATGCTGGGTATGACCAGCGGCATCAATTCCACCAACGATATCCGCTTCCCCATCAGGGGGGTAGTGAGATACGCGGCCCTTAACCAGATATTCGGCCATTTCTGCCTGGTTGACATAGAGTCCTATCGCGAATGTCTGGGCTATTTCACGGCCGCAGACATGTCAGCGCAGGTGCCTAAAGAGGGGAGAAAACTGCTGGATATCGAAGGTGTAAACCTGGACGCGATGTTCGGCGAAGACGCCCTGGTCGTTGCCGGCTATAAGACGAAGCCAAATCTGCTCAAGGCCGCTGTAACAGCGGCGAAAAACCCGGAGGACGGAACGTATAACGCGGTTTTTATCAGGTTGAATGAGGGAGTCTCCTGCGGCGACTCTCTGATGAAGCTTAACCGCGCCCTGTCAGAAGGGGAGACCGGGGTGCG
>CAZPMW010000056.1:0-979 GCA_964587805.1 uncultured Elusimicrobiaceae bacterium | reverse complement strand
GCCGTTCCCTGGAACAAGGCGTCCGGCCCTATAGGCGCCATGGCTTTGATAATAAAGGGCGCGCTGTTCGTGTTCGTCACGCTGCTTTTCTGCGTGGCGGTGATCATTATCGTAAACACGCTGACCATGTCCGCCATGGAGCGCGCTTCGGAAATAGGGATGATGCGGGCTATCGGGGCGCGCAAGGCGTTCATCGGGGGCATGTTCCTGGGAGAGACGGCCGTGCTGTCGGGAGCGTTCGGAGGCTGCGGCGTGCTCGCCGGGATACTGGCGGTGCGCGTGATACCGCTTTTGAAAATAACAACAGCTAACGATATGCTGCAGCTGCTTTACGGCGGGAACTTCTTTAACCCGCTGCTGAGTTTGTCGGATATCGCGCTTTCTGTGCTCCAGCTGATAGTCGTAACTGTTATAGCGGCGCTTTATCCTATGCGCGTGGCTTCGGAAATAACCCCGCTGGACGCTATCTCCAGGGATTGATAATTCTATGCTGCTGATCCGCTTAAGCCTTCGAAACCTGCTGCGTCAGAAACGGCGCAATGTGCTGCTTGGCTCGGCCATGGCCATAGGCGTGGCTATTCTGGTCACGGCAAATTCGTTCTCTCACGGCATTTCCGACATCATGTTCAACAAGATAATGCGCTATGTCACCGGGCACGTGGCCATACGCTTTAACGAGCGCGGCGGGGTCATGCGTGAGATCTTCCGTGATCGTGCGCGGATCCTGGAGGCGGTGAGAGATGAGCCGCTGATTGAGGAGGCGGACGAAGCTGTGGGGATGTTCGCGCGCGCCATAGGCAACGGGCGATCCGACAATATTATGCTGGTGGGAGTGGATACCGGAAAAGGTCTGAGCGAGAAGGCCATGCGGGAGGTTGAGGAATCTTTCCGGCTGGTTGAGGGCAGCTGGAAGAGCGTGGCGGACGCTTCCATTGAAAACCCGGTGGTGATCTCGGCCGAGAAAGCCCGCTACCTGAAC
>CAZPMW010000055.1:0-13481 GCA_964587805.1 uncultured Elusimicrobiaceae bacterium | reverse complement strand
GATACGGGCCGCCTCGCTGAAATCACGCAGATCAAAATACAAGCGCAGAATTTGAATACTCACTAGCGGCTGGTCCGGCTTTATCTTCAGGCTGGTCTCGTAGCTTTTGATAGCGGGCTCCAGGTGCCCGCCGGCATATTGCTCCCTGCCCAGCCAGTTCCATGCTTCGTGATTGTTCGGCTGCCGCTTAACCAGATATCGCGCAACCTCCAGCCCTTCCCTGTGTTGCCCGGTACGGTTAAGGCCGGAACAGAAATGCGAGATAAGCGCGAACACTTTATTCTCCGGCACAAGCGCCAAGAGCTTGCGGTATAAAGCAAGACCGGGAGTATACTTGACCGCTCCAGCTTTTACAGCATAGCGCCAGATCCACTCCATGGCCGCGCGGTTCTCCGTGGTGGGAACCCTGGCCAGCATGTCAAGCGCGTCCGGATCTCCGGGGCGGAGCTTAATGAGCGCACGCGCTATGGCCCCCGCTTGGTCCGCGCGTTCATGCCGCCATAAGGCCCGCATAAGGGACTTCAGCACAAGCGGGTTACCCGGTTTAAGTTTCAAGCTGGTCTCGTAGCTTTTTATCGCAGCACCATTATGCCCGCTGGCATATTGCGCCCTGCCTAGCCAGTTCCATGCGTCGGGATTGTTCGGTTGCCGCTTGACCAGATATCGCGCAACTTCCAGCCCTTCAATGTATTGCCCGGTATGGTTAAGGCCGGAACAGAAATGCGAGAGCAGCGAGAATGCCTTGTTTTCAGGGGCAAGCGCCAGGAGTTTGCGGTACAAAGCAAGACCAGGGGCATCCTCCGCCGCGCCTGATTTAACAGCGTGCCGCCAGGCTTGCTCCATTGCCGCGCGGTTCTCCGGGGTGGGAACTCTGGCCAGCATATCCAGGGCGTCCAGGTTCCCCGGGCGAAGCTTTATTATGGCGCGGGCTGCCGCTCCCGCCTCCTCAGCGCGATCATGCTGCCAGCAGGACCACATCAGATCTTTCAGAACAAGCGGGTTTTCCGGATCCAACTCCGCCCACCTCCGGTAAAATTTTATCGCCTCCTCATAATCCCTCTTTTGGGCGCTTTCAATCGCCTTATCCCGCAGGCTGTTTATCTCGTCACGATGTACCACCGAAGGAGCCAGTTTTTCCGCAAATGAGAAAGGAACAGAAGCGAAAAGGCATAACAGCGACAGCGTAGAGATCAGACATTTTTGAAATTTAAGGGCTGCTTCCATATTCATCGGGAAACGCGGTTTTCCAGCGCAGAAGCCGCAGGCAGCGGCTCAAATATAAGATTCAAACCACGGATTTCTGCGGTGCCTCGCACTTTATCCACCAAATGGATTTGTACAACGCCTTTACCTGCCGGCAGAGTTTCCAGTCCGGATATGTTCACAGGCTCTTTGCCGTTCACAGAAACCGCCACCCGCCCCCCGACAAGCACCACTTCCGCGGTGAACGGACCGCTCGAAAACGACCTTCTGCTGGAAAGCAGGGCCAGCCGCCTGGACCTGTTCTCATGGACGTCCTCAATAAGCAGGTCGTGACCGCTGAATATCAGGCGTACATTGTCACCGGACGCCTCGTCATACCGCAGTTGCAGCCACAACTCTCCGTAAAGCGACGCCACCGTCATGCGCAGACGGTAATTGTCCATCCCGGTTGTGCCTAGCCAGAAGAGCTTCAGGCCTTTGTTCTGGGGCTGGGCCTTAAGATCGAAAGCGGATGAGCCGGCCTGAGCGTCAAGCGCTATGCCCCACTCCCTGGCCTGTATCGTCGCCTTTGTCAGCGTCGCTTCCGCCGGCACCGGCGCCTCGACCAGCAGTCGATTCACAAATTCATCGGCCAGCCAGTCGGCTTTAGCGGTCAGGAAATTTAATGGAGCGCCAGGACGCCATCTGTTCAGGGCTAGCGCTCCTGCAGCGGCGGACCATCTGGCCTCCTTCAGGACCTTCACGCCTTCCAGTGTAAAAGCGCTCACACCATCCGAGAATCCATAATCCCAGCCGCGATTCAGGCGGATCTCGCGCAATGCGTGGCGACTGAGATAGCGCCGGTTCGAAGCCTTAAGCGCAGCCTCGTTGGTAAGAATAACGGCAGGGCATTTATGTCGCTCAAATATAGGGGACACTATCTCGCAGGTGCGGCGGTAGCCCGGGCTGAAGAAGAGCACCACTGTACGCTGCGGAAGCTTACCGCCGCGTTCCAGGATAAGCGCCACTTCGGACAAGCTCATCGGATGGAAATCAGCTTTATACAATGCGTCAAGCCACTGGTTGAGGCGCACCCTCATAGTATCCACGCCCGACTCGCGCTGGGCGGTGATCTCCGGCACCCGGACCAGAAGAAACCAGTCCGCGCCGGATTGAGACGGCTCAACTGCGGACAAACCATGCGCGGGCTTTGGAAGGAAGATGGAGCGCAGCTCTGTGCGGTACACACGGGCCAGAAACAAGGCCGCCGCTATTCCGATTAGAATCCAGGCGCGGCCGTATGTCTTTTTATGACTCATCATTACCGCATTAGCGCGTTCCCCAATGGTTTTCGCGCACGGTGAACACGGCGTAGTAGGTCTGAATTGAGAAGATCCAGGAGTAGATGGCCGCAAACATCAAGCCATAATACCAGTAACGCGACTGGGTGTAGTAATAGTACAGCACTCCAAGCAGCAGAAAAACAAGCGCCAGACCGGCTACATACGGGGCGCAGGCGAAGGTTCCCAGCGCCACGGGTGAATAGAGAAAAGCCCGTAAGACAGCCAATGGCGATGTTATGGTTATAAGCACGCTTATGTAATATGGTATCACCGCAAGCGGGTGCTCACGCCACATGTGCATGCAGGTGGAAAGGGTCTCTCTGACCCAGGATTTCTTCCAGCGCAGCTGCTGTTTCATGAAGCCAGGCCAGTTGGCAGGCGCGAAGGTGCTGCATCTGGCCCCGGCGTGATACACCACGCGGTAGTCGCGCAAAATGCGGTTTGTGAGACTGCGATCGTCTCCGAAGGTGGCGGCCGCACCCAGGAATTTCTGGTTAAGCCATTTCGGAAGGACTTTCATCACAGCGTCCCGGCGATAAGCCGAAAACGGTCCGGGGCAACAGGTGACTGCGCCGAATACGCTCTCAGCCGCCTTCATAACGCGCTGAGACACAAAATATCGCACCGACTCCATTTTGGAAATAATGTTCTCTTCTTCAACTATGATCTGCGTATGCCCTGCCACAGCGCCCACGCTTTCGTCATAGAAGGGCTGTATTATGCGGTAAAAACCTTCCGGCTCCACCAGGCTATCGGAGTCCATGAATATTAGTATTTCGCCGGTAGCTTTCTCGCTCCCCCATGCCATACCGTGGCGCTTTCCTTTATTCTTCTCGAACCTGTGTATCTGAAGGCGCGGAAAATCGGGTTTAATACGCTCAAGGACCTGCCAGGTATTGTCAGTGGAACCATCATCTATTACGATCAGCTCAATCTTATCTGAAGGATATTTAGCAGCAAAGCAGCGGCGCACAACCTCGGCAATGTTAGCCTCCTCGTTTTTTACGGGAAGAACGACAGACAGAGTTTTTATTACGCCGTTATCCTCCGGCTCCTCATACAACATAGAGAGCGCTATTCGGGATATCACATATATCGCGGCCAGCATGCTGTATGTCTGCCAGAAAGGGCTGTACCAGAAGGAGATAATATTGCGCTGCTTCAGCACCAGGATGAGCAGAGAAAGCCCAACCGCTACCAGCGCAGCGCGCGCCTTTCTATGCCTGGCCAGATAGATGGCCCTGCGCTCCTCATGAAGTTTATTAAAACGAACGCCGCAGAATGTTTCGGATCCGTACCTGTGGGAGCCGGAAAGGGTTGCCTCCGTAGGCCCTGACAGCACCTCGCTATTCTGACTGACTGGCGCTATAACCGCTTTTTCGTTCTCCGGCAAGTGAACACCTTCCGGCAGCAGTAAGCGGGCGCCGGTCTCGCTGTAGTCAACCAGCTTAACCCGAACCTTCTTCTGGTTATAAAGCGGACCTACGCACACTACAGCATCTTCCGAGCAGACACGCCTGTCGTATCGTCTCTGGCTATTATATCCGTTCAAGTACCATGCCCTGGAACCGATCTTTGTTTCCCTCGGGGTCATATACGGTACCTCTTAGATGTTATCATGTTGTGTTGAAATCGGCGGCGGCATATTATATATATCTGAACCTTCCCGCATCACAATCCGCCACTAAATTTTAGCAGAACCGCCATCAATGAAACAGAGTCAAAAGTCCCCACATTTTAAGCCAATAGGCCTAGACGCATAACAGGTCTTTTTGCCGGTCTTTGGTCTTACCCTATAAGGCTGGCGCGATTCCCGGCCAGCTTTGACAAGGGCTTTGAGGGTTGCTAATATGGGGATATGGCTCGAATGAACCGGACGCCGCGCTTACTCGCAGTCGCCTGGCTCGCGGCGCAGGGATTGTCCTCCCTAGACCTGCAGGCCGGAACCTCGCCCTTATGGGGAACCGACGGTAAATCCTGGTCGCCTGCCAGCCGTCTGCCTGACTTTTCCTACGCAGGTTACGGAGCTGGAGACAAGGCCATACCAGACAGGCCGATTAAGGCCGATGTGCGCGATTTCGGAGCGGTCGGAGACGGCATGGCGGACGATACCGCAGCCTTTCTGAAAGCCATCGCTGCAGTTGAAAACGGGGTCGTCTTTATCCCGGCAGGCCGCTACAGAATCACCCGGCAGTTAGATATCAGGAAACCTAATTTGGTCATACGCGGGGCCGGGGAAGATAAAACCATTCTGTTTTTTCCACTGCCTTTGCAAAAAATGGTCGGGAACGCGAAGAGTAACTCCTCCGGGGGAAGCTGGTCCTGGTCCGGCGGAGTCATAGCTTTCACGGGCCGGGACCGTGGCATCTTGCTGACTAAAATAACGGCTCCGGCAAAACGCGGCGGGCGCAGGCTTCGCACCGAGTCCGCCGCCAAAATAATTCCCGGGCAATGGGTGCGCGTGGTTTTAACCGACAGAGACGGATCGCTGGCCAGACACCTGCACGCGGAGCAGGCCGAAGGTTCAAAAGATCATCGCGGTAAAAAGCTGGTGGATTTTTCGGCCAGAGTCACGGCGGTTGATGAAAATGGCACAGTTATTCTCAACCGCCCGCTGCGCACCGATGTACGTCCGGAGTGGGAACCTGCGCTTTACGGCGTGAACCCGTCTATGGAAGAAGTGGGCGTGGAATACCTTACCGTTGAATTCCCTGAGGTGAAATATGTCGGACACCATATAGAGCCGGGATACAACGCCGTGGCATTTGAGGGGGTTCGCAACTGCTGGGCTCGCCATCTGCGCATTACCAACGCGGACAGCGGAATTTTCTTCCGGGAGCGCACCAAGTTCTGTACCGCGCATGACCTGCAGTTCACCGCCGGCAAAGCGCGCATACGCATCGGGTACGGCGCCGACACCGGCGAACCGCGCACCATGCCGGTCGGCGGTCATCACGGAATTCTTTTTGACGGTTATTCTCAGGACAACCTGGCGCAGAACTTCAGGATTGAGCTCCGCTTTCTGCACGATATAGGTGTTTCTGCCTGGGCGGCTGGCAATGTATATTCCAATGGGTACGGCATTGATATGGATTTAGATCATCACCGCCGCGCGCCGTATGAAAATCTGTTCACCGAAATACAGGTCGGGGAAGGCTCCCGTCTGTGGCAGAACGGCGGAGACAGAAGCGACGGCCCGCCAGCCGGGGCGCGTGAGACTTTCTGGAATATCCGGGCGGACAGACCGCAAACCATACCGGGCTGGGCCATCCAGGGAAATTTTGAAGGAATAACGGAAAGCGCCTCCGATAAGGAGGCCCGCGCCGCAAAGAGCGCGGGCCAGGATATAAACGGAACAGGCAACTGGTGGAATACCCCCGGTACAGAGCAGCTTACGCCTAAAAACCTGTATTCCGCCCAAAGAGCCGCGCGCCAGCCCCCACCCAAGCCGCGCTGAACGCCTATTGAACGACTGCCAGGCAGAATCCCTCAGGCCAGAGGTCAAACATGAAACTTGCGTCTTTAGTCATTGCGTGCTTAATAGTGTTCCCGGCGCTTTTATTGCGGGCGGCGGAAAGCGATCCGATCCGCATACGCGACTCGGAGACCGTAGTCTTCTACGGTGACAGCATAACGGAACAGAATCTTTACACGGCCTACCTCGAAACATTTTTAATCTCGCGCTTCCCGCGTAAGAAGATAAAATTCTTCAACTTCGGCTGGGGCGGAGATACGGCGGCCGGCGGCCTGAAACGCTTCGCGCGGGACGCCGCCCCGGTCAGACCCACGCTCGTTTTCGTGAATTACGGAATGAACGACGGCGGTTACCGCGCCTTTGATCCAGAGGTGCTCCGGGCTTATATCGACGCCGAGCGCAGGCTGGCCGCAGAGATACGCGGGATCGGCGCACGCGAGGTTCTTTTCACGGCTACGCCGGTGGATGAAGACATTCGCGGCGACAAGGGTGAATACAACAATACCCTGTCGCGCCTTGGGAAGGGCATTGGCGAACTGGGGAACGAACTGAACCTGCCGGTCATTGATCTTTTTCAGCCCATGCTCGGGATACTGCGATCCGTAAACGCGCGCGCTCCGAAATTGTCCCTGATACCGGACGCCGTTCACCCTAATGCCGCCGGCCATCTGCTGATGGCGTACACCGCTTTGCGCCGCATAGACGCGCCTCGCGTAGCAGGAGAGATAAACATTTCCGGCGGCAAGCTTGTGAAAGCTGACGGGGCTGCGGTGGAACATTTCTTTTCAGACGACGGCGGCCTTACGGAGTTCGACCTCGCCCTTCCCTTTCTGCCTTTCTATGTGCCGACTGAAGCGCGTCCGGCTCTGACACTGGTGCCTTTCGAGGAAGAACTGAACCGTTTCAGGCTGAGAATGGAGACCAACGGAGACCAGCCGTGGAATATGTCGGTGGATGGAGTCACCGTGGGCTCGTTCACTGTGGCGCAGCTGCGTAATGGGATCGACATGGCCCTGCTGGAGAAAGCGCCTTGGGCGGTTGACGGGCGTGCGTTATGGGAAGCGGCGCAGTTGCGCTGGCATAAACACTTTGAGGCCTGGCGCCTTATGGGCCTTGACGGGACCGCAGGCGCGCTGCCGGACAGGCCAGCGCTCAGGAGACTGGCCAGCGCCCAGCGGGCTTACGCCGACGAACTCGGGGCCTCGCTTTCGCCGGCCCTGCCGCGCCCTTATCATGTCATGCTCTGGCGTTCAGGCGTGCGCGTCTCTATTAAATCCGTGGAGTTATCTCCGGCCTATCCCAGGGAAAGCTTCGGCAAAGTTTATTCACCGGAGACCGGAGAAGGCAATGTTTTATGGAAAACCGTTCCGTTAGAAAACGGCCGGATTGATCTCGGCGCGCATTTTAACGGACAAACCGATATAGTTTCCTATTCCAGGGTTATTCTCCAGGCAGATAAGGCCGTTACCCTTCGCCTGTCCATGGGAAGCGACGACGGACTCGCGGTGATCTTAAACGGCAGGCGGGTATTCTCGCACGATATCAGACGTCCTCTCAGGGCCGGAGAGGACGAAACGGCGGTCCGGCTGCTGCCAGGCCGCAACGAACTTCTTTTTATGGTAACCCAGGGGGTCGGCGGATACGCTCTGTCCGTAGAAGCGGAAATTATTGGGAGGGCGGCGGATGTACATCAGCTCTGAGCACTAGAGCCCAATGGCGCCTTAAAGGCGGCCGGCTCAGACCATTTTTTTCAGCTCTTCCAGCAGTTTGTCGATCTGGGCGCCGCTATGGGTGGAAAATACTGAAGCCCTGAGCACTCCGGCATCCGGCGCGCCAGCATACTTGAGGTATGCTACGGCGACACCCCGGGCGAGAAGCTTCTTCTGGACCCTTTTCATCTCCTTCGCAGACGGCAGGGCCCAGGTGACGATCGGCACAGGAGTGTCTCCGACATCAAATCCGAGTTCCCGCATCCCCTTCTTGACCCTGGCGACATTGCGCCAGAGCTTTTCTCTCCATTCGGGATGGCGCTGGACCAGCTCTATTCCCCTGATCGATCCCGCGGCTATGGGCGTAGGCGGAGAGGTAGCGCCGCCGTAGGCGCTCACGGTCTGCCTGATCTTCCGGATAAAGGCGGACGAGCCGGGGATGAACCCTCCGTGGCCGCCGAAAGCCTTGCTTAGCGTCCCGCTCATTACGATCCTGCCGCCTGGTTTGATCCCGAAATGCTCGCAGGTGCCGCGCCCGTTAGCGCCAAGCACTCCGACGGCATGCGCGTCATCGAGGCACAAGATACCGTTATAGGGCGCCAGCGCGCTGATGATTTCCGGTACGGGGGCGATAGCGCCGTAGGCCGGGAAGACGCCGTCAGTTATAACGAGAGGCCGCTGACCGGCCTTAAGCCTGGCCTTGAGCTTAGCCCTCAGGTCAATGACATCCCGGTGCTTATAAAGAACGACAGGCTTCCGCGCGGAAAAGATGCCGTCCATAACGCTGAAATGTGAGCTTTCATCGGCAAAAGCCAGATCAAAATCGCCGGCCATTCCCTGGGCCATGAATAGCCCGTTAAGATAGCCGCTGACAAAATAAAGCGACTCTTCAGTTCCGAAGTACCCGGCGATCTTTTTTTCAGCTGCGCGGAGAACCGGATTGTCTCCGAAGCCGGTGCGGGAGGCGGCGCTGTGCATGCCGTACTTCCTGAGAGCTGTTATACCCGCCCGCATGATCTCCGCGTTCCCGTGAAGACCGAAATACCCTGTGCCGCCAAAATAGGTGTACTTCCTGCCGTTGAGAAACGTCTCAGGGCCCGGCGCGCCGCCCATGATGAAAGAAGGCGCTGACAAACGACAGGTGGCTAAATTACGCAGCGAGGTCCTTCGTGCAGTCATTGTTCGCTCTCTTCAAAAATTTAAGGCCGCCTGTATTTTATGGCGGCCTTAATTACCGGTTCTCTGCGCCAGCGCACAATCAGAGCGCCGGAAAGCCCGGCGGACACATCCGGAACACATTACCGCCAGACGATAAAATAATCCTGAAATATTTTCTCCACTTCAGAGAGAGAGGGAATTTTTCTCGTCCCCTTTTTTGCGCGGCAGGCAGCGACCAGATTGCTGACAGGATCTTCGCTGATCTGCACGGTGACAGCGGAAATCTGATATTCTGTTCCGTCTCCCTCGGTGTCAGAATAAGTCTCCCGGTCAGAAACACGGGTTATATTCAACAATGTACCTTGCATTATCACAGTGGCCGGAACTGTTGTGTCAACAACCACCATATAGGCCTGTATGCTGCAAATGTCGTTATATTTGCCCTTAGCTTTTTCCTGAAACTGCAGGGACATCGCGTCCGTCCGCTTCAGGAATATGTCTTTTTCCAGTCTGATCCTCTTGCCAAATTCAGCAACCGTGACAGCTGTCTTCTGATCCGGAGTTTTTTTACCCTGAACATCCAGGCGCTCTATCGCGGGAACCGGCACCGCCGCATTTCCCTTCGCAAGACTGGCGGCCGTTACTGTAAGATTATTAAATTCAGCTGCAGAAGCCCCGCCAATCACTCCCGCTATTATCAGCGCCATAAGAACTTTATTTTTCATTTGTACCCTCTTTAACGTTCGGTCTGCCGCTATCATCAGCAAAGATACTGTATCATTAGCCGCTGCGCGGGGCATGAGGCCCCAGGCCCAGGCTATACCGGGATTAAGGCCTAGCGTGTAGTAGGTACAATGGCCGCAGCATTCTGCCGTCACGGGATCGGACCCCGTAGAATAGAACTGCGCTAATTAGCGGGCAGTAAATATCATCACGGCCATGGGTTCCCGCCCTGAAGCACGGAGAAGGCGGAATCGGGAGAGGCCAGGCCTCTGTCAGAGCCGACGGCCTCTAAAGCAGAGCCTGGCGGAAGCAGCTCGCTGGCGGAGGACGGCCTGTACCAGCAAAGCGGCCGGAAGCCGGATGTGAAACCGCCGGAGCGGGTACATGTGCCGGTGACAGGGTTGGTGTCGCTTAATACGGATTCGACAGGCTGACTGCAAAGAGATCCCTGCAAATATGTATCCAGGCGGCACTGAGTCGCGGGATGGGAATCCTGCATCGATCCCACCACGGCCGGGTCGGGGGTGTCAAAACGGGGCTCTACCGTTTCTTTACGTATCGCCATGAGCAGGGCGGACAGCGACTTGCCGGCTATGGCGCTCCGTACGCATAATGCGCGCCCGGCCGGATCCGGGAACTGCTGCGCGCAACCTTGTTCCGCCACCTCATCCCCTAAAGTTGAGCGGGTAAACCCGTAGCTTTTCTCGTAGGTAAACATCCGCCTGAGGCATTTGAGGTTGGCATAATAGTCAGCCTGCCCCTCGTTCGTGACCCAGCTGCCTGGCTTTTTAGGCGCTCCACCCAATTGATGCCCCATCTCGTGGCACGCTACCAGCGCGAACCCGTCCATGGTGGTAGCTGAATGCCGGGCCAGTCCACCATACATATTCACGACATATTTGTTGCCCTGGCGTCCGGTTGAAGCATTCACCGTTCCGTCGCTCCATAGCCGGCGTATTTCCAGAACGCCGCCTTGCTTGGCCACATCCGGGGCGTAGAGCTTTTCCAGCGAGTCCAGAACTGCGTTAAATTGCTCCTGAGTGATTCCGGAGGCGTTTTTGAGTCCTACCGGTATATTTAAATCGTTAGGCGGCAGAAAGCCTTTGCACAGCATTGATATGCGGCCAGGCAGCTCGCTCCCGACAGGGGAGTCTGCCGCGGGAGCGGCAAAAAGACCGGCCGCCGAAAAGCAGAAAAGCATTCCTGAAGCAAGGAGCGTGGTAAAAGACAGCGTCTTCCGGTTCACAGGTGAGGAGTATTGTATCTGAGCGCGCATTAAGTTCGCCTCCAGCAGTGAGTTCGGCCTGATGGCCGATCCCCATGGTGAATCCGGATTATGGTCCGGAGGTGGATGCTCCCCGGCCAATCCCGGGGATTACATGGTGGCATATACACTATGCCTGAGCCGAATGAAAATGAAAAGGGCCGAAAGGCCCATGCGCGAATAGGCATTCTGTTGTTTGCGCTTTTTTACTTGGGGGCACATTGAAGGTGGTTCAAAGTCGTCACATAACAGCGGGCGGTCCGCTATGCGGACCGCCCGTTATGCCGATACCTCTGACTGGCAACGCTCTCTTAGGCGCGCTGTGTTCCTTCCCGCGCTATTTCTACTTCGCGGACTGACCCGACCACTTGGTCTTACATTTCGTGATTTCCGCATCTATGCACTTCGCGCGCTCCATTTCATCCGCCACATCCTTACACGGGCGGCTAACCAGACTCGCCGTACAGGGATGATTCCCTTTCATTATTTCTTTCTTTTGGGCCACGCATTTGGCCATCTCCTGCTTTATACAGACCAGGCGTTCCGCTATCATCAGGTCTTTGCAGGGCTTTTCAATCATCGCCTGGGCGCAGGGATTGTTCTCCAGATTTCCCCGGCTGCAGCACCCGCCTTTCTTAACCTCTGCTGCAACCTCCTCCGGTACGACCGGCACGACTTCCTGCGGGACCTGAGCCACCACACCGGCCCCGACCGGGGCCAGAACTTTACCCGCCCCTGAGGCCATAGACTGTTCGCTGGCGCTTTTCATGGGAGCGCTCTTGGCAGGCGTGGAAAGCTTCCCGGCACCCTGAGCGTTGGCGTTACCCACGGATAGGGACACATATCCCAGTACGGCAAAAGCTAACACGAAGGCTATACTCCCTGACATTTTGTTTTTCATATACTCCCCCTCAGCTCAGGATAAACTGACCGGTTATCTATAGTATAGGTGGCGGGTTGGCGGAAGTCAAGGCCTAATTTCCCCCTGTCGAAATTTTTTTAAAATGTCCTGATTGCGTTTTTTAGAAATGTCCTGGTTAAATGGTAAAACCTCTCTTTAAGGCATCCAGCCGGGAGGTTTATGGAGCAAACACTAACCATGAGCAATCGGGAAATAGACAGGCTTGGGGTTTTAAACAACGTAATAGCCGGAAAACTTACACGGAACGAGGCCGGCGCTCAGCTTTCTCTTTGCGAAAGACAAGTAGGACGTTTGTGTAAAAAGGTGCGCAAAACAGGCAATGCCGGAATAATTCACGGACTGCGCGGGAAGCCCTCCAATAATCAACTTGAACCTGGGCTTTTGGAAGAAGCAATGGAACTTGTTAAAAGCAAATATTCCGATTTCGGACCGACATTCGCCAATGAAAAGTTGTTTGAACTTCATGGGATCAAACTATCAGTGTTTGTGCTTAGAAAGGCCATGATCAAGGAAGGCCTGCGGCGTGCAAAGAAAAGTAAGCCCAAACACCGCGACTGGCGGCCAAGGCGCTCATGCGTGGGCGAGATGGTACAACTGGACGGATCCGAGCATGACTGGTTTGAGGGCAGGGGCCCGAAGTGCGCCCTACTGGTTTTCATAGACGACGCCACCAGCCGCATCTTATACGCCGTATTTGTCACGGTGGAAGACACGCTGAACCTTATGACTGCCACTAAATCCTACCTGCTTCTCAACGGCCGGCCGCTGTTCTGGTACGTAGACAAAGACTCCATTTACAAAATAAACAGGCAAGCCGATATAGATGAAGATCTCAGGGACGAACAACCGCTAACGCAATTTACGAGGGCAATGGGCGAATTGGGGATACAGGTGATAAACGCCCATAGCCCGCAGGCCAAAGGCAGGGTGGAACGCGGTTTTGGGACCCACCAGGACCGCCTGGTTAAAGAACTGCGTCTGGCAGGTATTTCCACGATGAAAGCGGCCAACATATTCCTGACTGACGTCTATGTGCCGAAACATAACGCCCGCTTTGCTGTTGCGCCGGAAAACGGAACAAACGTGCATAGGCCATTATTGAAACAGCATCGTCTGGACGAAACACTCTCGCTGCGCACAAAAAGGACTGTGGCTAATGATTTCACGGTAAGGCAGGATAACCGATTCTTTCAGCTTCTGGCGGACCAACCGATTCGCGTGAAGCCAAAAGACAAGCTATTTGTGGAAATGAGGCTGGACGGCTCAAGGCACTTGCGGTTTAAAGACAGGTATCTTAGCTTCAAAAGCATAGCTAAACTGCCATACAGGCCGTTCCACGCGGGGAAGAAAGAGGTTGTAAGCGCTGCAGGCCTGCCCAGATTTAACAAGCCGGCCAACAATCATCCCTGGAAAAAGTCTTACTTGGGTATAAGACGGATGCCATCGGCCCCAGTTCCCTGCTTATAAACACTATCCACAGGATAAACAAAAAGAAAAAAGAAGCAAAAAAGAAAAACTACGACCATGACAGTTCTACTCTACGCAAACCAGGACATTTCTATTCTCTTGCAACATAGGCATTTTGCGTTAGTTCCGAGAAAGTTGACGGCTTTTGTCTGAAAATAGGATAGCAGGCCACCCCGACACCCCTATGTCGTGATGAAAGAGAGGCGTTTTCTAAATCCGGAAGTTCAGGTTAGAACGG
>CAZPMW010000054.1:0-13736 GCA_964587805.1 uncultured Elusimicrobiaceae bacterium | reverse complement strand
TAATTTATATCCCCCCCCAGGGGAACGCCGCAGGCGATACGGGTGATGCCGGGAACATAATCTTTAAGGAGCCGGTTAAGGTAAATGGCTGTGGCCTCACCTTCCGTGTCGGGATTGGTAGCGATGATCAGTTCCGTAACTGCTCCGTCCGCCGCGCGGACGCGCTCGATAAGCTCTTTAAGCTTGAGGCCTTCGGAATTGATCCCGTCCATTGGGGAGATGGCGCCGTGCAGCACATGATAGACGCCGTTGAAAATATCGGCTTTTTCAATGGCCGCTACGTCCTGCGGCTGGGATACCACGCAGATGGCGGCACGGTCTCTGGCCGGGTCGGCGCAGACGCCGCAAAGGCCGCCTTCCGCGTAATTAAAACATTCAGGGCAGCAGCCCACCGAACTTTTAACGGCCCTCAGCGCTTCAACCAGCTCCTCTATCTGGACGTCAGGCGCTTTGACTATATAAAGGGCGAAGCGCTCGGCCTGCTTCGGGCCCACGCCCGGAAAACGCCTGAAAAGCGAAATAATCTTATCCAGAGCTTTCATAAGAAAATCAGTTTTCTTTCTTCGTGACCTTTTGTATGCGCGTTATCCGGCCGTGAAAGACTTTTTTAAGATGCTTTAATTCAGGGTCGTCCTCGGCCGGCCTTGGAGCGCCCATATCTTCCCAGGCTGCGCTGCCGCCCTGCGCCGGCGCGCGGGCCGGAACGGGCCCTGCGTCCGCGGGGCCCGGGTCTTCCTCAACCTCCGCTGTCTCCTCAGGCGCGGCTGATTCCACAGCCGCCTCCTCGTCTGCGGCCGCGGCGTCCGCCTGGCCGCCGCCGCGCGCTACCGTAAGGCAGATTCTGCGGCCGGCTTCCCGCTCCAGATGCGCCTCAAGTTCTCCCCGGGCCTTTTCCACTATATCTGCTTCAAATTTATTGGTCGGAAAAAGGCTCCAGGCGTCGCCCCGGTCAAACACCGCGCGGGTTGAGAGCAAAACGTTGTAAAGCATGGGCTTATTGGAAGAGATGGCGCCAAGCAGCTTTTTCCAAAGCGCAGAAGGGGAAGGGCCGCTTGCGGGGTCCGCTTCGCGCGGAGCGGAGGCGGGAGGCGCCGCCGGGGGCGGCGTCAGTGCGGATTTTTCATTTTTTTTTTGCCCGGGGTCCGCGGGCGCGGCCGGTGCCGGGGCCGGCGCGCCGGAGGCCAGCCTGCCCTCAAGCGCCTCCAGCCTTTTAACCAGGCTGTCCAGATCCTGCGGAACCTCCACAAGCGTGAAGAGCGCTATCTCGGAGGCCAGCCCGGGAGAATCGGAAAATCTGACCTCTTCTATAACGGCGTTCAGCTTCCTGGCAAGCCTGGCCAGCGCTGCCGGGGAACAATCCCCGCCGAGGTCAGCGGACAGCGCCGTAGGGGTCTTTGAAAAACCGTGAAGATGGAGAAAAGTCTCCGAAAGGATGTTGCGCAGATCGCGCAGCAGCGTGAGAGGATCATAGCCCTCTCCGGCTATCCGGCCGAACCCGGCGTAGAGGGCGGCGGCGTCCCTGCGTACCAGGGCCAGCGCCACGTCCCTGATAAGATCGGGGCTCGCGTGGCCCAGCAAATCGTTCAGCACCGCCAGTTCCACGGAGCCTTTCCCGAAGGAAGCGGCGCGGTCGAGCAGCGTCAGGGCGTCGCGCATGGCCCCGCCGGCGGACCTGGCGATAAGTGCCAGCGCCTCCTTCGAAACCTTAAACTTCTCGCTCGCGGCGACCTCACCAAGCCTTTCAATTATCAGATCCTCCGGGATAGGCCGGAAGCGGAAGCACTGCGAGCGGGACATTATCGTGACCGGCACCTTGGTATGCTCGGTGGTGGCCATAATAAACACGACATGGGCCGGCGGCTCTTCAACTGTCTTCAGCAGCGCGTTAAACGACGCCTTGGAAAGCATGTGCACTTCGTCAAGGATATATATTTTGTATTTATCTCTGGAGGGGGCCAGGCCTACGTTCTCTATAATAACGCTGCGCACATTATCCACGTCGGTATGGCTGGCGGCGTCCATCTCGATAACGTCCAGCGATTTGCCGCCGGCTACCTCAAGACAGGAGGCGCATTTGTCGCAGGGCCTGCCGTCTTTCGCGTCACGGCAGTTCAGCGTCTTGGCCAGAATACGGGCGATGCTGGTCTTGCCGCAGCCGCGCGGCCCGTAAAAAACATAGGCGTGGGCAAGGCGGCCAAGCTTGACCGAATTGGCCAGTGTGGTCTTGATAGTATCCTGGCCCAGGACCTCGGAGAGGTTTTTGGGCCGGTACTTTGCGGCGAGATTTTCGTAGGACATAGTTGTAAAACCCGGCAGACTTTCGGTGTCCTTCCCCAGACACTATTATATAATTTTGCCGGCGCTGCAGATACATAAAAACGCCCCGCGGTCTGCCCGCGGGGCGTCTTTCATGATTATCTTCCGCTGCCGCTACTGTTTAATATCGAGCCCGTAACCGGTACCGCCCATGCGCTCCTGCATGGCGGCCTTATGCACCGCAGTGCCATGGAAAGCGGCTATCGCTTCGTTCATCGGCGTGTTCACTTCCTGATTCACCAGATACTTGGCGCTGGAATATATCTCCCCGGCATAGCCTTCCCTCTCCGGATAGCCACGGAACAGGGCCGCGTACAAATTGCCCTGGGCCAGGTTGTCCTGGTCGGAGATGGCCTCATGGCCGTTGTTATATTTGACTGCCGGGTTAATGCTCTCCCAAGCCGCCTTTTCCTTGGCCTCGGTGTCGGTGCAGTCCACTTGCCCGCCCGAGTATGCCTCGGGGTTCGCGCCTCGCCACGCCAGCGCCTTTTTAAAATACTCCTGGCCGGCGAGCTGCTCAAACTTTCCCTTTATAATGGCCTTATCTTCCTCGCTCAGAATATGCTTATTGATGAGCGGGGTCAATTCCTCTGTAATAGCCCGGGCCCCCGGCAGCACTATCCCGGTATACTCCTCCGCCACCTTGTTCGCTCTTTCCTTAACATGATCAAGCTGGCTCTTGTACAAAGCCGAGGCCTGCTTAAAATAAGCCACGACTTCCGCGGCCGACTGGAAGTTCACGCCAGCGTTAGCGCTCAGCGTGTTGAGATTATCCCCGATAAACGGCGCTACCTCCTGCGTTGTCTGCGCCTGCATTGAGACCCCGCCGACAAGCCTTGGGTCGGAGTTGATAGTTCCGTTTCGGGCGCTCTGTTCCACGCCGGCGGCCTGAGACGCAAAGCCCTGAACGTCCCCCTGCACCGCGGCCGTGTTCTGTTCGGTCCGTGCGATAGCCTCGTCAAAAGGAACGATTGCGTCCTGCCTGGTCTTATCCGCGCCAGCCACGACCTCGCGCGCCACTGAATCGGCCCTGAGGTTGTCAAAAGCCCCTGCTACCTGCAAAGCGCATTCCAGCTTCTTTCTGTCATCTTCGGTCCTGCCCCCATCCGTGACATTGATATACATCTGTTTCAGGGTTTCATCGTAATCTCCGAACACCTGATTGTTGGATGGCGGTTTTGCTTCCGGGCTCTGGCTCTGGCCCGGGCTCGGGCTCAGACCGCCTCCTCCGCTGCCTCCGCTACCGCCGCTGCCACCTCCGCTGCCGCCGCCGGTGCCGGTAGGGCTGTCACCGAAGTAACAATCGCAAATACATTTTATGCCCGGCTTATCCTTTCCGTTCCCGCATGCAGACACCGGGATGATAACGGGCTTGGAGCAGTCTCCGCCCGGCCCTGCGTTGCCGCAGTACATTTTCTTAGCTTCGGGCCCGGGCCCCTGGCCGGTAAGGCTATTGGTGGCCTTTTTCGCCATTTCCTGAAGCGATCCCGCTACGCCGCTTACAAGGGCGTTTATGATCTGCTTGGGGATGTCGTACTTCAGGAAGAATTCCCACTCAAGAGCTTTCTGCATGCGCATCCTGGCGGCCATCTGCGCCAGCGATTCGCCGCCCATCTGCCTGTGGTCTTTTACACTGGAACCAGCGGGCCGGCTGAACTTTTCACCGTCTGAACCGGTCATGCCGCCGGGGCCGCCGGGCACGTGCATGGACTCGCCCGCCGCCTTCTCCAGTGAGCTGTAACTGCTGCCGCCGCCGAAATTACTGGCGGCCCGGTCGGCCTGTCCGCGCAGATTTTCATAAGAGCCCTTGTTGGCGCTGTTCTGGCTTGAGGCCACGCCGCCGTAACCGGGCACGCCGACAGGGCTCACCATTGAGCGCGTGGCGGATTTGCCGGAAGCGCTCTTGGCGCTGGCGAGTATCTGCCCGCCGCCCAGGCTGCCGGTGGTGCGGGTGCCTTCCCCGCCGAACGCGCTCATCCCTCTAAGCGCGGTCTGCATCTTCGGGATGACGGTTGGAACTCCGGCCGATCGCATAGCTGTCGCCGCGGCGTTGCGCGCGATTTCTCGCGGCGCATCCCTGACGTCCGAAGGAGGCGCGCTGGGAGGAGCGGGAGGCTGGGACGAAGGGGAACCGATGATCAGGGAGGCCGGGTCTCTTGAGCTTAACGGCGTGATAACCTCACCGGAACCGTCAGGTGAACCCTGGCTTAAAGAGTTTATACCGGGCTCGTAAAGCGACCCGTCAAGCGCGCCCTTGCGCCTGTCTCCGAAGCCCGCCGAGAGTTCGCCCGGAGAAGGAGGCGCCGATATCATGTGCTCCGCTATGGGGGCCGCGACCAGGATGCTGAGCCCCATCGCGACAAAAGCAAGGTCTTTTTTAGACAGATTTTTCAGCCTGTCCCTTATGCTTCCGGCCGCTTTGGAAAAGGCCGGCGACTTGCCGAAAGGGGAGGTGGTTTTTTTGAAAGAACTCCCGGGTCTCGCCATAACCGGTCCGCCCTCGTCGTCCTTATTGTTATTAAAGATACCCATAACGCCTCCTGGATGTATGACCGACGCGCTTGTCTTCCGCTTTCACCGCCGGCCCGCGGGCCTTCTCCGCGTAAAGATCTTCGGCTATGGCCGGCGCAACCGCTTGCATACGGCCGGATAAATTCTGTCCACCCTGTATCGCCGCTTATAACCGCGGCTATTCAGACACCAATCCTTATAATACTTTACTTAACACACGCGGACAAGCCAAGTGCCAACAGACCCTGTTTTCAATGGGCCTTTCGGCCCTGCCGAAGCGAGAAAAAATCAGCATGTTAAAACGCATCTTCGCGGAGACGCCAATCATTTGTGATCCAGGTATTTCGCAGCATCCAAATTCTCTCTCATTTTCGCGAGCATAGCGATTGCCAGCGTAAGCGGCAGCAAGATAAGAGCGAGTAAAAATTCAAAACCGCTGCTGCATTGCCCGATTCTCAAACCCTCATCCTTGATATCTTTCTCATAAACCTCGCAGCCCATCTGGTCGCCGCTTGCGGACTGGCAGGCCCTCGCGAGCTGGGACTGGTTCCCGTTGAACTCCAGGCACAGCTGGTCCAGACGCGCTACTTTCCGGTTCCACGCGGCGGCCATACTGCAGGGCGGCGGATTGGTCATACCCGATTGGATGTCGTCCATCTCTTTGCCGATCTCGGACATTCTGGTACCATTCTTGGCCTGGGCTTCCCCGCATGTTTTCACCTGCTTCTGCAGTTGCTGCATATTGTTGAGGTCAGTCACAAAACCGTCAGCCATCCCGGCCAATGGCTCATCGGCGTTGACAAGGATATCCAGATTAATATCGTTGCCGTCATAAACAGCCCCCGTGTAGCCGACCTGATATTCAGGCTCGGCGTTGACGGATTCATAAGCCGAGTTCGTTACTGAGAAGGCGTCGGCGAGCTGCGAGACGGGACTTTTGCTTCCGAGCCCTTTCTCAGCAGCGGATTTGTGCGTTTGATAGTACGTTTCTTTCCAGTCAAAACTGGAAACACTGCCGGTTTTTCCGCTATTAGAACGCTTAGGCCTTTCCGGAACCGGCACGCTATCGCTCGCATAATGCATAGCGGAAACATACATGTTATCGCCGCGGCTTATAGCGCCTGCGGGGCCGGCCAAGGCTCTCTTGTTTACATACGGGGCGCTGCCGACCGCTTGCCATTCTCCCGCTGCTCCGCCATAGAAGCCGGCGCTTTCAGGCGGCATGTTTCCGAAGTCCACAATGCTGGCCTTCCCCACGGTATCGGAAGCGCTCAGCGCTCCGGTTATCTGCCCCGGTGGCAGGCGGCCGCCCGGCCGGTAGATATTCCCCATTATCATGGCGAAGGAGGAATTATTGGCACAGCCGGCACCGCACGGAGGCGTCCGGCCCGGCGCCGGATACTTAGCGGAGGACTTCATAAATTTGCCGGGGTTTTTAAAATCTGTCTCGGAAACTCCGCTGCCCATTCCCATCATTCTGAACGCCGCTGCCACAGGCGGCAGTCCGAAGATCCTGCTGAACAGAGAACTGCCGGCCGCAAAAGGCAGGGATGCGGCCGCCATCAGAAGAGCCATGGTCACATATTTCGCCCTGCCGCGGAAAATAAGCAAAAGCAGGGTGAGGAGGGACTTCTTCCTGTATTGTTCAATAAAATCGCTTCCCATACGGCGTTACTTGGCCAGGGTGGAAACGCTGCCGATGACCGTGCTGGCCATGCTGCCCAGCAGCGAGATCACGCCGGCAATGCCCGACATCCAGGTGGGGCTTACCGCCGCAGCCTGACTGCCGTCGGATGTCATCGCCACTACCCCCGCGGCCGTGGCTACACCTCCGCCAGAGGCGTAGATCCCGCCCATCGCCGCCTGTCCGTTGACGGTCGACAGTACGCCGCCAAGCGCGGTGGCCGTACCGCCTAACCCTATCGCGATGCCGGCCATTGCCATGCCGGTGGCTCTCAGCATAGTCCCCTGCGCCTGACTGGCACCGGTCATGTCAGGCGTAGCTATGAGCTGCTGGCCCATCTGCATGAGCTGGGCGCCCATGACCGATAGCATGGACGAAAGCATAATAAGCATCATAGCCAGCTGAGGCAGGCCCTGCCAGGGGCTGACATCCAGCGGGGGAGAAACGGCTGTAGCCGGATCGTCAGTGTTTCCTGCGTCTCCCACACTGCCGACATTATCAAGCGAAGGCGAAGTGGCTATGCCGGATCCGCCGGCCTCTGAGCCAAGGCCAGAGCCGCCGCCGGCTATGGCGCGCTCGGTGCCTTCGGCAGCGGAGCCCTCCCACGCCTTATCCTGCGTGGAGCGGGCCGCGTCGCTATTCGTGCCGATAAAGGATCTCTGCGCGCTTTTTACCCCTTTCGCCTGCGAGAAAGCGCCCTTGCCGGTGGAATTCTTTCCGCCGCCTGGCTTTGAATACACCGGTCTTAAACCGCCGGCCATCGCCATCGCCTTCTTTGTAAGCGGCTTTTTGGGCTGCTTAAACGTGCGGTTCATCGGGAAGGTGGAGCCTATCTCGCCCATTCCGACCGATTTACCCCCTAAAGCAGGGGCTTTGCCGAAATTATTTCCGAGGCCGCCGCTTAAGCCCCCCGCAAGGTTTAATTTCCCGGCGCCGCTTCCCATCAGGCCGGCGAGTCCTCCGCCGGAAGGAGTTCTGACCAATTTGGCTACCATCTGCTCCGCCATATCCGTCTTCACCGGCTCCGGAGAGCCGGCTGTAGTCTCAGCGACGGCGTCTGGCGCCGCTGACTCCTCGCCCGTCTGCTCTGTCGCCTGCTCCTGCGGAGCGGCTTCCTCCATGCTCATAAGCCCTTTATTGGTATCTGAAAACATATCCAGCCCGGAACCCTGGTTCTGCTGCCGCATGGCTACGGGGACATAATCCGCGCTGCTGCCGGGACCGGGCTCAGTTGTCACCGCTGGTGGCGGTGGCGGCGTCGGGTTCATATATACGGCCGTCCCTACGGCGGCGGTTATGACGGCCGCCGACATGACAAACGCGGCTTTGCCGGCCAGCAACGCGCTGAGGCCGGAAGTGCCGCTAACCTTGGCGGCGCCAAGCGCGGTCCGCCCTAAAATGGGGATCCCTTGCCCCGCCGTGCCCATGGCGCTCTGGCCGCCAAAGCCCAAACGGGTCCGGATCCAGGGCAAAAAGCCCTTTTTCCTATTATTCCTGTCCTTGAAATTTATACCGGGCAGATTTTTCATATACCCTCCGGCAAACCGCCTACGCACTTATTGACACGCAATTAATTCCTGTAGCCGCCAGACCTTGTCGCTTCCGCTGCCACGCTATTAATCTTCATTCTCTTTCTCATTGTTCTTGAGATTGTTATTCATACCGCCGTCCGTACCCTGGCCTAGCTGGAAATTACCGGCCTGGGCGTTGGCGCCGTCTAAGCCGGCATTCGTGTCCTCCTCCATGTTGTCCGCGCTGCTATCTGCCTTTTCGGTGGCGGCCGCCATAATCTTGGCGGCCTTCGCTATAATGGCGGCTCCGGCAAGAGCGTAGGCAAAGCCTGTCCACCGCTGGTCGTGCGAGAACATCATGGCGACACCGCAGGCGACAACAAGTCCTCCAGCCGCCATCGCTGCAGCCGCGACCCCGATGGCAAATCCCTTCAGTGCCTGGGCCTGCTGTTGCGATTCGGGAGTGCCCTCTTTTTCTTTCGCCTTTGCCTGCTTCAGCAGCATCTGAGCCATTGCGAGCAGAAGCGCGCCGGCGATCATGCCGAGCATAGCCGCATCGGTGACATACTTCCATGGAGAATCATTTGCCGCATCGGATACGGCAGGAGGAGTGTACTGGCTGTTACTCATATTGGGATCGCTGTTCTTCAGCTGATCTCCGGTTATGCCGGCCCCGCCCAAACCTACCCCGCCTCCGGCGTTCACAACATCGCCGGTGCCGGCGGTTTCACCTGAGAAAGCCTGTGAGGCGGCTGTTTTCGCGCCGGCCGAGTCCGCCGAGTAGATAGCCCTCGCACCGATTTTGCTGGCGAATTTTGCCTGGCCGTAGGAGCCCTTCTTGCTGCTGGGAACCGTGGCTTTGGCGGAGCCCCTGACAACGGCGGCCAGCGAGCGCTTCATCGCCGTGGACTTTCCCTGCTGGCCGGCAGGCGCCTTGTAGATGGGATCGAATTTCTTCACGACACCGTCATATTTGCTCGCGTCTACCGAAAGCTTCGGCGCATTCGCCGCGCTGCCGCCGCCACCCGCTCCGGCGCCAAAACCGGAGGCGGACATAAGTTTGCCATGAGCAGCCGGCGCGTCAGCCGAGGGATCGGCTGAGGCTGCACCGGCGGCCGGGTTGTTAGCGTCAACCGGAGCCGAGCCGGCCGCGTCAGCGGGATTCGGAGCCCCGCCTTCACCTGCCGCTCCGCCGCCCTCGCCCGCAAAACCGAGGCCGTCTTTTTTAGCCTGCTCCCTGAAAAGGTCCAGCGTGGAGGGCTCCGACGCCGCGGCGCTCTCTTTCTGCCCGGCCCGTTCAAGGCCCGCGTTGCGGGACTGCTCTGCGTAATAGTTGTCCTGGAAAAGCTGCGGCCCATAGGCCGGCCGCGCTGCCGGGCCGATAAAGTTGTATACCACGCCCACGCCCGCGGCTATTGTGGCGGCGCCAAGCACCATGCCGAGGATTCCGGCCTTGGTGGCAAAAAGGCCGCTAAGCCCGCTGAGTCCGGAACCGACCCCGCCGAATCCGGAAGTCCCGCTGACAGCGGAAGTTCCGCGGCCCAGCATATTCATCAGAGGCGCCAGCAAGCCGCCCTTTTTCTCTTTCTTTTTAAAACTGCTCATATAGCCTCCGGTGTTAAGCCCGTTTTAATTGCCGCTCAATTGCCGCTCATAAGTCCGCCCAGCAGGCTGCTCAGAAGCATCTGCAATATCATCTTCTTCATCTCTTCGTCCGCTTCCGCGTCCTTGTCCACAACGGGCTCAGGCACGGTTATTCTCTTGGAACTCAGCTGCGGGTCGTTGCGCTTGAGGTCCTGCGCGGCCTCTCCCAGGCTGAGCCCGGCTCCGGAGGATCCACGCTCCATCGCGGTATTCAGGTCCGCGGATTGCGGCTTAACGCTCGCGACAAAAGCGGAGCTCGCGCCTTCCCTTGACTGGTCGGCGCTGACGGACCTGGACGCCAGCGAGCTCTTCTCGCCCATTTTTTCGAGCCCGGCCACCATAGCGTTCCGCTTCTCCGAGGCGATGTCGGGCCGTTTAGAAAGCTTCGCGGCTGCGGGCAACTCCTCTTTTTTTGCGGCCGCACCGCTGCCGAAAAATTTATCGTGAGTCCCTCCCCCTGCGGTCATGGAATTGGCGTTTCCGGCCGTGGTAGAAGGCATGGACGCCATCTTGGGCCGGGGGCCGGGGGCTGGTGGAGGTCCGGCTGAAGCGTCCGCCGCAGGGCTTGGAACACCGGGCGCCTGCGCTGAGGCCGTGAGCGAGTCCGCGGGGGAGTTAGCGGGGGCCCCCTCTTCGTACGGCCCGGACTGAAAAAGGGTGGCGGCGATATTTTCTCCGGAGGTGACCGGGTTGTTAAGCATCCCGCCGTTCAGCGAATAGCCCGGCGCGGCCCCCTCAGGCGGCATGTCTCCGACCAGCGAGTTCACATCCGCCGTCCTTGTCCTGAAAAAGCTGTTCGGGTCGACTGCAGAGTCGCGCGAGGAACTTTGCATAAGCGGGATGGAGACAAAGGCGAACAAAATCACTACGGCTATCGCGCCGCCTACGATGTACTGCGTGGGCTTCTGTTTTTTTTCCATTAGCTTCAGCATAATCGTTCCGCCTTTTGCCGTAAAAAAGATTTAAACTTCCCCTGACACAATCTACGAAAGTTCAGGGCGAAGCCAACCTCTACAGCCATACTGTAGCAGAAAACCCTTGACTTGTCAAGGGGAGGGCCATATTACTTAAATATGTAAGCCGACAGGATAAACACCTAGGGGAGCATTCGCCAGGCCTATGCTGCGGAAGGGCGGAGCCCCGGCCTCAGGCTTTCTGCCTTCCCTTATTGCTTATTGAACAAATCCTTATGTTTTCCGGCCACCAGAGCGGCCAGCTCGTCCACAAGGGCGAGATCGGCTTCCGTAGGCAGACCCTTCACCATAACCGGCTTCAGGACTTCGGCCTTAAGATTGGGGATCATGCCGGCTATAATCTCAACGGCCTTGCCGCCCCAGCCGTAAGAGCCTATTACGGAAACGAACTTCACCTTTGGCCTGAGCGCATTGGCCAGGTAGGCGCCGTAAACCGCCTTGGGATGCGGCCCGGCCAGCACGGTAGGCGTGCCGATGACCACGGTGGTCGCGTCCACCAGCGCCATGGCCACCCGGCCCTCGTCGAACTGCTCCATATTGATCTTATCCACTTCTATACCGGCCTCCTGCAGGCGGCTGACCAGGCGGTCCACTAAAACCCCCGTGCTGCCGTGCATGGAGATATACGCCACAAGGGCCCGATTCTTAGTTTCCCCTCCGGCCCAGTCCCTGTAAAGCCCGGTCACGAACTTCGCGTTCTTATGCACCGGTCCGTGGCTCGGCGCTATGATCCGGAGATCCAGGCCCTTGAGCTTCTCCAGGTTGCTGTTAACGCTGGTCCTGAAAGGCATCATTATCTCGGCATAATAGCGCTTCATGGGGTCGTGAACGACATGCTCCTCGGAGAAGGCCGCCCCGGTAGCGAGATGGGAACCGAAAAAATCACAGGAGAACAGCACCCCGTCCTCTTTCAGCCAGGTGACCATGGTCTCCGGCCAGTGCACCCATGGGGTATAGATGAACTGCAGGGTTTTGCCGCCCAAATCCAGCTTTTCGCCGTCCTTCACCTCTATGAACTTTTCTGCCGATATATGCAGATGGCTCATAAGAAACTCTTTGCATTTGGGATTCGTCACCACTTTTGCGGCGGGGTATTTTTCCAGCACGAAAGGAATGGAGCCGGAATGATCCTGCTCAGCGTGGTGGGAGACCACATAGTCCAGCGTTTTCACATCCTTCAGAAAATCGAACAGAACCCCACGCTTTACCGGGTCGGCGGAGTCCAGCAGCACTGTTTTGGCGGCACCCTTCACCAGATAAGCGTTGTAGCTGGTGCCCTCCGGAAGGGGGATAAGCGAATCGAAAACCTTCCGGTTAAAATGGTTTACCTGCAGTAAATACACGTTGTCGGCAATTTTAAATGGTTTCATATATCCTCCTTATCTGCCCGCGCTGTCTGTCAGCCCCTATCCCTGTCCTGAAAAGTTACCACCTGCCCCTCAGCGCCGCATACCCCCTCACTGTTATTTTGGGCACAAGGTCTTTTTTTTACCGCTTCAAAAAGCTCTTTAGCGAAATCTGAGAGAGTCCAGTCACGGGCGCCCATCACTATGATTATGTCTCCGGGGGCGGCCAGCTGCAGGACCTTCGCGGCGATGTCCCGGCGCTCTTTAAAATAAAACGCCGCCCGCCCGCCCGCCGAAATCTCGTCCGTCAGATCCTTGGAGGAGATATCCTTTGCCACCGTGCCGCCGGCATAAAATATCTCCGGCATCAGCAGGATATCCGTTTTTGTGAGGCCGCGAAGAAAAGCGTCTACAAGCTCCTTCCTAAGGTGACGCGTAGGGGCGAACCCGTGCGGCTGATAAACGGCTATGACCCGCCTTCCGGAGGACCGGTGCAGCGTTTCAAGCACCGCGGAGATCTTGGCCGGATTGTGGGCGTAATCGTCCAGCACGGTGATGCCTGCGGCCTCGCCGGCCAGTTCGAAGCGCCGCTGTATGCCGCGGAACTTAGCGAGCCCGGCGGCGCAGGTCTCAAGCTTCACTCCCAGGTCCAGCGCCAGCCGCACCGACGCGAGCGCGTTATCCACATTATAAAGTCCCGGCGCGGGCACCATGAAATCAACGCCGTTAAGTCTGAAGCGCGAACGGAACATCTCCAGCCGCAGGTCCTCCGGTTTCAGATCCGGGCAGGATTGCCCGAACAGCGCGGCTTTCCCCTTGAATTCAGCGAGGGCCGGGTCATCAGCGTTCACATAAAGTTTCTTCACGTTCCCGGCGAACTGCCTGAAAATGCTCTGTATCTCGGCCACGCTTTTATGATCCTTGCTTACGTTCAGTATCAGCCCGGCCATCGGGTGATACTTCACTATCGTGCCGTCCGATTCATCGGCCTCAACCACCAAAACATCGCCGCGGCCGCGCCAGGCGTTACCCATAAGCCCACGCTCTTTAAGCGCCACCAGCGGCCCGCCGGTGATAACGCTCGGACCCAGGCCGGCCTCTTCGAGAATGGCGAATATCATGCCGACAACCGTGGATTTTCCGCTGGTGCCGCCGACCGCCACGGTCCTGAACTTATCCACGTAGGCGGAGAGCAGTTCGGAGCGGTGCAGAATGCGCGCGCCTACCGCCTTTGCTTTGGCTATCTCGGGATTGGAATCCTCTATGGCCGTTGAGACCGCCAGTTCCGTGGTATCGGCGTCTATGCCGGAGCCGTCCTGGCGAAAGATCTTTATGCCGAGCCCCTCCAGCGCGGCCCTGAATTCAGGGTTGCGGCCATTGTCAAAATCCCTGTCGGAGCCCGTAACCGCGCGGCCTTCCATGGCGGCTATCTGCGACAGCGCGCTCATCCCCGAGCCGCCTATGCCTGTGAAATGTATTTTTTTTGTATCGCCCATAATCAGCATTAAACGATATTACAAGCGGGCTGTTCAAGCGTATTTCCTTCAAAAAGTAGCTTGTTTTCTTTATAATTTATAGTATATATTTAGCTTCCCGGCTAAAATAACTGCGAGAGTTTACACGCCAGCCGGGATATGCACTTTATGGACTGCAAACAGAACTCCAACTCAGGAAATTGCACCTGCACTTACGAACCCTGCCCAAGAAAAGGCGTTTGCTGCGACTGCGTAACCTACCACCGCGTCAACGG
>CAZPMW010000053.1:0-13752 GCA_964587805.1 uncultured Elusimicrobiaceae bacterium | reverse complement strand
ACACTTTCGTGAGGGCGGCCGTCAGCGTGGTTTTGCCGTGGTCAACGTGACCGATGGTTCCCACGTTAACATGCGGCTTCTTCCTGTCGAATTTTGCTTTTGCCATATTTAAACTCCTTCTTGGATTCGTTAGAGCAGGGAAGCGGGAGACTCTCCGCCCCTTTAACTACACCGCTTCGGCGGCCTGCGTCCGCTTCTCTATAACAGCTTTAGCGACGTTCACGGGGACTTCCTCGTAGTGGCTCGGCTCCAGATTGAACGAAGCGCGGCCCTGCGAGATGGACCTGACGATAGTCGCGTACCCGAACATTTCCGAGAGCGGCACGGTGCCGCGCACGAAACGCGCGTTCCCCCTGCTGCCCATCTCGTTGATTTTGGCGCGCCGTGAGTTCAGATCGCCTATAACATCTCCCATATTGACTTCGGGAGTTACGACCTCCACTTTCATGATCGGCTCCATCAGGTAAGGGGCGGCCTTGCGGCAACCCTCTTTGAAAGCCATCGCGCCGGCTATTTTAAAAGCTATTTCAGACGAGTCAACGTCGTGAAAGGAACCGTCGAACAGAGTGACCTTGACATCCACTACCGGGAACCCGGCCAAAACGCCGGCGTCCATGGACTCCCGGCAGCCTTTTTCAACGGCCGGGATGAATTCCTTTGGGATGCGGCCCTGCTTGATGGCGTCAACGAATTCAAAGCCCTTGTTCATGAGCTGCGGCTCAACCTTCAGCCATACATGGCCATACTGTCCGCGCCCGCCGGACTGCCGGATGAACTTGCCCTCCACTTCCACCGCTTTTTTAATGGATTCGCGGAAAGCGACCTGCGGCCGGCCGATATTAGCCTGCACATTAAATTCGCGTTTAAGGCGGTCAACGATAATATCCAGGTGGAGTTCGCCCATGCCTGAAATAATTGTCTGGCTGGTCTCCTCATCCGTCTTAATGCGGAAAGTCTGATCCTCTTCGGCAAGGCGACCCATGGCTATGCCCATCTTCTGCTCGTCTTCCTTGGATTTTGGTTCAATAGAGATAGAGATGACCGGCTCCGGGAAGTTCATTCCCTCCAGTATCAAAGGATGATTGGGATCGCAGATGGTCTCTCCCACGGTGGCGCTCTTAATAGCGACGGTGGCGGCGATGTCGCCAGCGCATATCTCCTTTATCTCTTCGCGCTTATTGGCGTGCATGCGGAGTATGCGCCCGATGCGCTCGCTGGTCCTCTTCCGGCCGAAGTACACGGTATCTCCGGGCTTAAGGGTGCCGGAATACACGCGGAAAAAAGTGAGCTTGCCGACAAACGGATCCGGCTGGATCTTGAATAGCAGGGCGCTGAAAGGCGCTTTCGGATCCGGGTGTCTTTCAGTTTCCTCTCCGGCTTCATCGGTGCCGATGATGGCCGGCACGTCCAGCGGGGACGGCAGAAAATCAATTATAGCGTCAAGCATCGGCTGCACGCCCTTATTCTTATAAGAGGAACCGCAGAGCACTGGGAAGAACTTATTGGAGAGGGTTCCGCGGCGTATGGCGTTTTTGAGCTCAGCCTCGGTGAAATTATGGTCTCCGGCCAGGTACTTCTCCATGATCTTCTCATCAAAGTCTGAAAGTTTTTCAATAAGCTGGTCGCGGTATTTTTTGGAAATCTCGACCATATCGGCCGGTATCTCCAGCTCGTCGAAGTGGGCGCCCAGGTCATCTCCGACCCAGATAAGCGCCTTCATCTTTACCAAGTCCACAAGGCCCTTAAAAGTTTCGGTAACGCCGATAGGGAGCTGGATGGGAGAAGCGTTGGCCCCCAGCTTTTCCACTATGGAGTTGGCGGACATGTAGAAATCCGCTCCTATGCGGTCCATCTTATTGACATAGGCCACGCGGGGAACATTATAGCGATCGGCCTGACGCCAGACGGTCTCGGACTGCGGCTCCACTCCCTGCACACCGTCAAAAACAGTCACCGCTCCGTCCAGGACACGCAGAGAGCGTTCCACTTCCGCCGTAAAATCAACATGGCCGGGAGTGTCTATGATGTTAACGATGTGCCCGCGCCACTGCGTTGAGATCGCAGCCGCTGTGATAGTTATGCCGCGCTCTCTCTCCTGAGGCATCCAGTCGGTGGTGGTATTGCCGTCATGCACCTCTCCGATTTTGTGAGACTTGCCTGTATAATAAAGAATACGCTCCGTGGTAGTAGTCTTACCCGCGTCAATGTGCGCGATGATGCCCGTGTTCCTTACTTTAGTCAAGTCAAAGTCTGCCATGATATTCCTTCTGGTTAGTGATATTATTACGAGCGCGCTCTACCACCTATAGTGTGCGAACGCGCGATTAGCTTCGGCCATTCTGTGAGCGTCTTCCCTTTTCTTAAAGGCCGTTCCTTCTTTCTTGAAGGCGAGAATGAGTTCCTCAGCCAGGTGCTCTGCCATGTGCGCGCCTTTGCGGTCACGGGCCGCGCCCAGAATCCAGCGCATAGCCAGCGAGGAACCGCGGGCGGCTTTTACTTCTATCGGCACCTGATAATTGGCCCCGCCGACGCGCCTGGCTTTTACCTCCACCAGTGGCCGGACATTTTCAATCGCTTTGGTGAAAACCGCCAAAGCGTCTTCCTTGGTCTTCTCCTTTACGATATCAAGCGCACCGTACAGAATGCGTTCAGCGGCGAGCTTTTTGCCCTGGAAATTTATTTTATTTACGAACCGCGAAACCAGCACCGAATTATATCTGAAATCCGGCGGCGGAAGCGGTCTTCTGTCTCTGGGTCGTAAACCTTTTCTCGGCATATTTTTTCTCCACTATCTGTTTATTTGTAAATCTTTATCTATATCCTTATTTCTTCGGTTCTGCTTTTCCGGGCTTGGGCCTCTTCGCGCCGTAGAGCGATCGCCCCTGCTTGCGGCCTTCCACTCCGGAGGCGTCAAGCGCGCCGCGGATAATATGATACCGGCATCCGGGGAGATCCTTCACCTTGCCGCCTCTGACGAGAACGATTGAATGTTCCTGGAGGTTATGCCCGACGCCCGGGATATATGCGGTGACTTCCTGCTTGGAGGTCAGCTTCACCCTGGCCACCTTCCTGAGCGCGGAATTAGGTTTCTTCGGGGTGGTGGTGTACACCCTGGTGCAGACGCCCCTTCTCTGCGGGCAGGACATGAGCGCCGGCGCCTTATAAACTTTCTTTAAAGATTCTCTTCCCTTGCGGATCAGCTGGTTAATTGTTGACATTAAACGGCAGTGTAGCGTGTAGAGTATCGTGTGCAGAGCGGCAGGTCATTCGGGAAACTGCATATCCTGAAAATCGCTGCCCGCTATTCACCGTCCACCATCCACTAACTATCACTCCTCCTTGTTGTTTTCCTCGAAAAGCTTGCGCCTGGCAAAGCCGCTGCCAGCTGGCACTAAGTGTCCTATTATAACATTTTCCTTGAGACCTTTTAAACAGTCCACCTTATTAGTGGTAGCGGCGTCTGTCAGCACCCTGGTTGTTTCCTGGAAGCTGGCGGCCGAAATAAAAGATTCCGAAGCCAGCGATGCTTTAGAGATACCCAGCAGGACCGGCTCGCCCTGCGCCGGCGCGTGGCCCGTGTCAGCGGCGCGCTGGTTCTCTATCTTGAAGGCGACCTTATGCACGATCTCGCCTTTCAGGAACGCCGTGCCGCCGGGTTCCGTTATTTTGATATTGGACAGCATCTGGCGCACGATGATCTCGATGTACTTGTCGTTGATGTTAACGCCCTGCAGCCGATAGACTTCCTGAATGGCGTCCACGATATAGCTCTGCACTTCCTTGATGCCTTTGACGGCAAGCAAATCGTGCATATCCACCGCGCCGTCGGTCAGCGCTTCGCCCGCGGCAACAGGATCTCCTTCATAGACCACCAGATGCTTGCCGTACGGTATAGCGTAGGCTTCCACCTGCCCGGTCTCCTGGTTCTTCACCGAAACCTCGACTAAGCCTTTAGCATTTGTGCCCAGCGAAGCGATGCCATCCACTTTAGTGATGATAGCGGAATTTTTGGGACGCCTGATCTCGAACAGCTCAGCCACGCGCGGCAGACCGCCGGTGATATCCTTTGTCTTGGTGATGTCCCGGTGTATCTTGCCGATAATATCTCCCGCGAGAACATCCTCGTTCTGCTCCACCATGATAATAGTATTGGTCGGAAGCGTGTGGGAGCCGACTATCTTGTCGCCTTTTTCTATCACGATGCGGGGATTGCGCTTGGTGCCGCGGTGCTCTATGATCTTGCGCTCGATGATGCCGGTGACCCTGTTGCGCTCTTCGTGCAGCGTGACGCCTTCTTTAATATCCAGATATTTCACTTTTCCCGCGTGTTCGGCTATCATCGGCACGGTATGGGGGTCCCACTCGGCGATCTTGTCGCCGGCGTGAACCATGGCGTTGTCTGCCGCTGTTATCTTGGCGCCGTAGTTTATCTTGAACTCCTCAAAAGTCTTTCCGCCGGTATGCCTGAGCAGCATTGAAGCTCCGCGGGCAATACAAACATGCTCTCCGGCGCGGTTCTTGATGGTGCGCAGCTCTTTAAAGGTAAGCTTGCCGTCGAATTTGGCCTTAGCTTCCGATTTTTCCAGAACGCGTGAGGCCGTACCGCCGATATGGAAGGTCCTTAAAGTCAGCTGTGTACCGGGTTCGCCGATGGACTGCGCGGCGATGATACCCACCGCCTCGCCCTCCTCTACCCTGTTGCCGGTGGCGAGGTTGAGGCCGTAGCACTTGGCGCAGATGCCGACATCAGACTCGCAGGTCAGCACGGACCGCACATAAACTCCTTCGTCTTTCTCTCTGGCCTTCTCCAGTATTTTGGCTGCCTCCGGAGAGATCAGCTCGTTCCTTTTCACGATCGTGTACGGCTTGCCTTCGGCATCCGGAACCTTCAGGTCCTCCAGCGCGATACGCCCTTCGATGCGCTCGGCCTTGGACTCGATTACTTCGTCTCCGCTTCTGAGGTCCTTGACCTCTACGCCGTTGATAGTGCCGCAATCTTCTTCCGTGATAACGACGTTGTGCGCCACATCCACCAGCCTGCGCGTGAGATAACCGGCGTCGGCCGTTTTAAGGGCCGTGTCCGAGAGACCTTTACGTCCGCCGTGAGTTGAAATAAAATATTCCAGCACGGTAAGACCCTCGCGGAAGTTGGACAGGATGGGGTTTTCGATGATCTCACCCACACCGCCGGTGAGTTTCTTCTGGGGTTTGGCCATCAGGCCGCGCATGCCGGCCAGCTGCTTTACCTGCTGCCGGGAGCCGCGGGCGCCGGAATCGGCCATCATAAAAATCGCGTTGAACCGCGGTTCCGAGGCTTTGTAAGGCCTGTTCTCCTGCTTCTGCATCTCCTCGAACATCTCGTCCGCTACTTTGTCGCCGAGATGCGTCCAGATATCGATAATTCTGTTGTAGCGCTCATTCTCGGTAATGACGCCGTCTTTGGCCTGGCCCTCTATCTCGCGCACCTGTTTCTGGGCTTTCCCGATGCGCTCGGCCTTGTTGAGAGGAATGGACATATCTGCGAGTGAAATGCTGAGCCCCGACACTGTGGCGTAATGAAAGCCCAGATTCATCAGCCGGTCCAGGAGCATGACGGTCTCATGATGCCCTATTTCCGGATTCTTATAGCATTCGTAAACCAGCTGAGACAGGTCCTTCTTGTTTATCACCCTGTTGTACTTTTTAGCGTCGATATTGCGGGGCAGATTATCCAGGAAGATAATGCGGCCTACGGTGGTGAATTCGTTGCCCTTCTCGCTCAAATCCCGGAAAGCCTTATCCTGGAGCTTCTCCAGGTCCGGTTTTACCAGGGAGGTTATTCCGCGCACCTGAATAACCGCATGCAGGTCCACTTTGCCGTACTGGTACGCCGTAAGGGCCTCTTCCTTGTCTCCGAAGCATTTACCGGTGCCGTTCTCCCCTACCTTCACTTTGGTCAGATAGTTTATGCCGAGCACCATGTCGTGAGACGGGTTGGCGATAGGTCTGCCGGAAGCGGGCGTCAGAATGTTATTGGTCGCCATCATCAGCATGCGGGCCTCCATCTGGGCCTCCTGCGAGATGGGAACATGCACAGCCATCTGGTCTCCGTCGAAGTCGGCGTTAAAAGCCGCGCAGGTCAGCGGATGGAGCTGGATAGCCAGGCCCTCGATGAGGACCGGCTCGAAAGCCTGGATGCCCAGGCGATGCAGAGTCGGCGCGCGGTTGAGCATAACCGGGTGCTTCTTGGTAACGCGCTCCAGGATATCCCAGATCTCGTTGTCCGCGTGCTCCATTTTTTTCTTTGCGACTTTCAGCGTTATATTATCCCGCTTTATCAGCTCGGCCAGCACGAACGGTTTAAAAAGCTCCAGCGCCATTTCCTTGGGAAGGCCGCACTGGTTAAGTTTCAGATTCGGACCTACGACAATAACTGAGCGGCCGGAATAGTCAACGCGCTTGCCCAGCAGGTTTTGCCGGAAGCGGCCTTGTTTACCCTTGAGGATGTCAGATATCGACTTAAGCGGCCGGTTCGCCGCGCCCAGCACCACCTTGCCGCGGGCTCCGTTCTCTATTAGCGCGTCCACAGCCTCCTGCAGAAGGCGCTTTTCGTTGTAGATCATCACCTGCGGGGCCCTCAGGGCCTCGATGTGCTTGAGCCGGTTGTTGCGGTTGATTATTCGCCTGTAGAGGTCGTTCAGATCGGAGGTCGCGAAGCGGCCGCCTTCCAGCGGCACGAGGGGCCTGAGGTCGGGCGGCAATACCGGCAGGATCGTCATGATCATCCATTCCGGGCGGTTGCCGCTGGCAACAAATCCTTCCAGGATCTTCAGCCGCTTGATAAGCTTGGAGCGATCCATATCGGCTTTGGCATTGGCCAGCTCGGTCTGGATGGCTTCAATTTCTTTTTTAAGGTCGATCCTCTCCAGCAAATCCTTTATGGCGGCTGCGCCGATGCCTATCTTTATCTTGGAAAACTTCTTCTTTACCTCGTTAAGCTGCGACTCGGACAGCACGTCTCCCACGCTATGCTCCACGCGCCCGGTGACGGGGTCCTTAGTGTCTTCAAGGACGACATAAGCGGCGTAATAAACGACCTTTTCCAGGTCAGACGGCTTCATGTCAAGAATAATGCCGATGCGGGACGGGCTCTTTCTTAAAAACCAGATATGCGCCACAGGGGCGGCCATATCGATGTGCCCCATGCGCTCGCGGCGGACCTTGGCCTCTGTTACCTCTACGCCGCAGCGATCGCAGACTACGCCCTTAAACTTGACCCAGCGGTATTTTCCGCAGGCGCACTCATAATCCTTGGAGGGCCCGAATATGCGCTCGCAGAGCAGGCCGTCGCGCTCCGGCTTAAGCGTGCGGTAATTTATGGTTTCCGGCTTCTTCACTTCCCCGAACGACCAGATCTTTATTTTCGCGGGGCTTGCGATACCGATCTTCATCCCGTCGAAATCGTCGTAATTTATCTCTTTGCGCTTCTTGGAGGTTTTGGGCAGACCAAAAAAGTTCCTGGCTTCCGAGGTTATTCCGTCCATAGTCATTTTCTCCGTCCCGCGCTCCGGGCACTGTTGTCTTTACCCGGCGGATAAGAGCCGCTTAGCCCTTACCCGCCGGCGCTTTTATGCCTGATTCTTAAACTTTCGCAGCGGCTTTTTTTCTCGCCTTTTCTTTTACGCCTTCCACGCGCGCCGTCTCTTCCTCAACCTTGAAGAGATCAACATCGAGAGCCAGAGCCTGCAGCTCTTTAACCAGCACCTTGAACGACTCCGGCACTCCGGGCTGTGGAGGGAAATCGCCTTTGATGATGGCCTCGTACATTTTGGTCCTGCCTGAGAAGTCGTCTGATTTCACAGTCAGCATCTCCTGCAGAGCGTAAGCCGCCCCGTAACCTTCCAGCGCCCAGACTTCCATTTCGCCGAAGCGCTGCCCGCCGAAGAGGGCCTTGCCGCCCAGCGGCTGTCTGGTGATGAGGGAATACGGGCCCGTAGAGCGGGCGTGCACCTTATCTTCCACGAGATGGATGAGCTTCAGAATATACATATAGCCTATCGTAACTTTCTCGTGGAACACTTCTCCGGTCCGGCCGTCGTAGAGATTTATCCGGCAGTAATCGTCCGGAAGGTATTCCTCCATTACGCCCTGCTTTTTCAGATGTTCCTTGGCCAGCTGTACCATCTGGATGACGCCTGGCTTTTCAGCGTTCGGATACGCCGCAAAATCCTTGAGGATGTCATCGATAGTGACCTCGCTGCGCTTCTTTTTGCGCTTCTCTTCCCAGTATTTCCAATAGCCGGGATTATCCTCCCCGGCCCCGTCGAATACCGGGCAGATCATCTGGGTGTTCAGCTGTTTTCCCGCCCAGCCCAGCATGGTCTCTAGTATCTGGCCAACGTTCATGCGCGACGGGACGCCCAGCGGTGACAGCACCATATCCACTGGCGTGCCGTCCGGCAGATACGGCATATCTTCTTTGGGCAATATGCGGGCGACAACGCCCTTGTTCCCGTGGCGGCCGGAGAGCTTGTCGCCCACGCGCAGCCTTCTCTTGAGCGCCACATAAACCTTTACCACTTTGTTGACGGTGACAGGAAGTTCGCCAGTGGTCTTCAGCAGCTCTTTTTCCCGGGCGTACTTATCCTTTATCTTCTTCTCCATCAGCTTATAGAATTCTTCTACGTCTGTACCCTTTTTTTCATCCTTCACGGCCTCTTTGCGGAAATTCTTGAGAGCTTCCAGATTCCCCCTCATTTCCTCGCCGAGTTCGTCCATGCGCCTTTTCTCTTCGGGTTTGGAGAGCTTTTCGCGGCGCACAAAAATACGCGTGCCCATGATCTTGCCGTTGACTCCCGGCGGGACGCGGAGAGAGGTGTCGGTAACATCCTCGGCTTTCTTGCCGAAGATGACCTTGAGCAGCCTTTCCTCAGGTGAAAGCTGCTGCTCGCCCTTCGGGGAGAGCTTGCAGACCAGAATGTCTCCGGGTCGGACCATGGTGGCTGGAACTACTACGCCTTCGGAATCGATATTTTCCAGCGCGTCAGAACCGACATTCGGGATGTCGCGCGTGATCTCTTCCGGACCGAGTTTGGTGTCGCGCGCCTCTACCTCGAACTCCTCTATAAACACTGAGGTCAGGGCGTCTTCTTCCACCAGGCGCTCGGAAACCAGGATCGCGTCCTCGTAATTAAACCCCTCCCAGCTCATGAAAGCCACAAGCAGGTTCTTGCCCAGAGCAAGCTGTCCTGCGGCGGTCGCCGGGCCATCGGCTATAACTTCGCCCTTTTTCACGTAGTCTCCGCTGCGAACCGTAGGCACCTGGTTAACACAGGTGTCCTGGTTGGAGCGTCTGTACTTGATAAGGTTGTAAAGCTCAGGGTCCTTGGAATTGTCCGGCCTAATTGAGATCATTTCCCCTGAGGAATATATGACCCTGCCCGAAGAGCGGGCGGTGATGCAGGCGCGGGAGTCCTTGGCGATGGCCGCTTCCATGCCCGTGCAGACCAGCGGGGGCTCGGTCACGAGCAGTGGCACGGCCTGGCGCATCATGTTGGAGCCCATCAGCGCGCGGTTGGCGTCGTCATGTTCGAGGAACGGCACGCACGCGGCCGAGATGGAGACGACCTGCATGGGAGAGACGTCCATATATTTCACGTCTTCCGCGTCCACAAACACGTAGTCATCCTTAATCCTGCCGTATACCTGGTCTGAGGACAGGCGTCCGTTATCTATGGCCGAATTGGCCTGGGCGACGAAAATATCATCCTCGCGGAACGCGGTCAGGTAATCCGAATCCTGCGTTATTTTGCCGTTATTAACTTTCCGGTAGGGCGTCTCTATCAGCCCGTACTGGTTAACTTTGGCGTAGGCCGCCAAAGAAACGATCAGACCGATGTTCGGACCTTCCGGCGTTTCAATCGGGCAGACGCGGCCGTAATGGGTGTAATGCACGTCGCGAACCTCGAAGCCGGCGCGCTTGCGGTTAAGGCCGCCCGGACCAAGGGCGGAAAGCCTCCGCTTGTGCGTAAGCTCGGCCAGCGGGTTGATCTGGTCCATGAACTGCGAGAGCTGTGAGGTTCCGAAGAATTTACGCATGATGGCCACTACCGGCGCGGCGTTCACCAGCGTGCGCGGGGTGATGGTCTTGTCTTCCTTATTCATGCGGTCGCGCACGTGGCGCGAGATCTGGACCAAAGCCACGCGGATCTGGTTCTCCAGAAGTTCGCCGATGGAGCGCACGCGGCGGTTGCCGAGGTGGTCGATGTCGTCCACCTTGTACTCGAATTTATTGCCTTTGTAGTCGAACCCGGGCGCTTCCGAATTCATCGCCATCAGATACTTAACGGTGACGATGATATCCTCGATGCAGATGTTGCGCTTATTCTCAGCGGGCACCTTGAATTTCTTATCACGTGCGGCCAGCGCCTCATACAGGGGCGTCAGCTTTCTGGCGGCCTTATACCGTCCGACGATGGAGAAATCGTAGCGGCGAAGGCTCTTGAAGAGTATATTATCCAGATATTCCTCGGCCTGTTCCTTGACTATGAAATCCTGGCCGCGCATTTTTTTATAGATCTCGTACCGCGCGTCCGACGCGCTCTTGGGCTGGTTCTTTCCCTCGAGAGCAAGGATGATGCCGGGGTTGTCCTCTTTAGGATTACCCTTTATAAGGCGCACCTTCTGAAGCTTGCGCTCCAGCATGAGCTTGACGGTCTTTTCGTCAAGCGGCTGGGCGGCCTTCTCCTCCAGGTTCCAGAGAACTTCGCCAGTTTTCACGTCCACGATATCTTCGATAGCGTAATGCCCGACAAGGTTCGGGGCGTTTGTCACGCTGACCGCGGCTTCGACCGGCTCGTAGAAGATCTGCAGGATCTCGGAGTTGGTTTCTATACCGGCGGCTTTTAAGAATGTGGTCGCAAGTATTTTTTTCTTGCGGTCGAGCCTGACCCAGAGGACGTTGTCCAGATCGAATTCGAATTCCACCCAGGCGCCGCGATACGGAATTATTCTGGCGAAGAACAGCGGTTTACCAAGCACGGACTGCTTCTCTTCGTCGTCATCTTCAAAAATAATGCCGGGGGACCGGTGCAGCTGGCTGACTACGATACGCTCGGCGCCGTTGAATATAAAGGAACCGGTATCCGTCATCAGCGGCAGATCGCAGAGCGTAACGTCCTGATCGATGATGTGCTTAAGCCTGCCGCTGTCCTGCTTGAGGCTCAGGCTAAGATAGGCCTTCAGCGGAGCGGCGTAGGTTCCGCCGCGCGTCAGGGCTTCTTCGGGATTGAGGTATTTGGTGGTACCGAGCTCAAACTTCAGAAAATCCAGCACCATGGAACCGTCGGCGGACTCTATTGGAAACACGTCGACGAAAGAGGCCTGCAGGCCCTGTATTTTTCTGGCTTCCGGCTTAGTGTCAAGCTGGAGAAACCATTCGAAGGACTGCGTCTGCATATCCAGCAGATCAGGCACTTCGAGAATTTTCGGTATGCGGGAGAAGTTAAGCTGTTTCATCATCACCTCTTTTGACAAGCTGTCATGACTAGTTGATAAACCGCCGGACGGCCTATAACAGGATGCGGCCGTACAGAACTACAAAAAGCTATGAAAGATTCGCCCCCGCACGTGCGTGCGGAGGTAAATCAGCGCCTTCCTGCCTGTTCTATCGTATATAAGCCTGTAATTGCAGTTTCCGGTAGACCAAGGCGTTACACAACAGTGCGGTTAAACGCTGTATGTGTCACGCCCGGGTCAGACTTGTATCTAAGGATTACTTTAACTCAACTACGCCGCCGGCCTCGGTGAGCTTCTTATTCATCTCATCCGCGGTCTTTTTGTCAACGTTATCTTTCACGGTTTTGGGGGCTCCCTCAACCAGGTCCTTGGACTCTTTGAGTCCGAGACCGGTGAGTTCCCTGACAACCTTGATAACGCTGATTTTCTTGGCTGGGTCGGTTACAGCTTTGAGCGTCACGGTAAATTCGGTCTGCTCTTCTGCAGCGGCTGCAGGAGCTCCGCCTGCGGCAGGAGCCGCGGCCACGGCCACACCGGCTGCGGGGGCTGCTTTCACGCCGAACTTTTCTTCAATGCCTTTCACAAGATCGGACAGTTCCATCACTGTGAGCGTGGAAATAGCGTCTACGATCTGGTCTTTGTTGAGTTTATCTGCCATGGTTGTTTCTCCTTTTGCGTTTTGAATAGCCCTCTGTCTGCCAGGAGCGGACGGAGGATTATCCCCTAGATGGGGGCTATCAGGATTCTAACTGCCGACTATTTAGACTCTTTTGCTGCTTTCGCCCGCACTGCTTCTACGGCATAAGCAAGATTCGTGGTAGGAGCCTCCAGAACCCATCTGATCTGCGCCAGGTTGGAGTAAAGCACTCCGGCCAGCTGTGAGAGCAGTTCGGTTTTGGAGCCTATCTTTGAAAGTTTCTCAAGATCTTTGGGAGTGAGCCAGCGGCTGGAGGTAAAACCGCCCTTAACCTTTAAAGCGGGGTTTTCCTTGGCAAAAGCCAGCAGGACTTTAGCTGCTCTGGCGATATCGTCCGCGCTGTCCATGGTGACGACAGCGGTCGGACCCTTAGCCACCGTGGTATCGCCAGCCGCGAGAGCGGCGTTGGTGATAGCGTGGGAAACTATGGTGTTCCGCATTACTTTGAACCGGGATTTGGCAGGGCGCAGATTCTCCTTAAGGGTGTTAATCTGCTTGAACTTCAGGCCCTGGAACGAGGTGAAAAACACATCTTTCGCCTTGAACTCATCCCCGAGTTTCTGTGAAAGCTGCACTTTATCGGTTTTTGTAAGTTTCATAGGACTTGTAAATAGTAAATCGTAAGTCGTAAAAGCGTTCTTTCAAACCACTTACTATTCACGATTTACGATTCACGCTCGTTGAGAACTAATGCGCGATTCCTTTTGCATCGTATGATTGATTAGACCGGCAGCGACCTACTCTGCCAACACCGGATTGGGTGTTAGTACCATCGGCCCTGGAGCCCTTAACTGCCGTGTTCGGAATGGGAACGGGTGTTGTCTCTCCGGAATAACCACCGGTCTAACAAATCACACGATGCGCTCAAATAACCAAGCTTGAATTAGTATTGATGATGATCACTACAACTTATAGGATCAAAAAATAAGGCCAAGCCTCACGGCCGATTAGTACGAGTTAGCTTAACATGTTGCCATGCTTACACACCTCGCCTATCAACCCGGTAGTCTTCCGGGGGCCTTCAGCCTCCTTAATGGAGGAGGGAAACCTAATCTTGGGGCGGGTTTCACGCTTAGATGCTTTCAGCGTTTATCCCTACCGAACACCGCTACCCAGCTTATGCTCTTGGCAGAACAACTGGTATACGGGAGGTTCGTCCATCCTGGTCCTCTCGTACTGAGGACAGCTCCCCTCAAGTTTCCTTCGCGCACACCAGATAGAGACCGTACTGTCTCACGACGTACTGAACCCAGCTCACGTACCGCTTTAATGGGCGAACAGCCCAACCCTTCCCACCTGCTTCAGCGGGAGGATGCGATGAGCCGACATCGAGGTGCCAAACCTGGTCGTCGATGTGGACTCTTGGACCAGATCAGCCTGTTATCCCCGGGGTAGCTTTTATCCGTTGAGCGATGGCCCTCCCACGAGGTACCACCGGATCACTAGGTTCGACTTTCGTCCCTGCTCGGCCCGTCGGCCTCACAGTCAAGCTCCCTTCTACCCTTGCGCTCGACAGGCGATTTCTATTCGCCCTGAGGGAACCTTTAAACGCCTCCGTT
>CAZPMW010000052.1:13355-13791 GCA_964587805.1 uncultured Elusimicrobiaceae bacterium | reverse complement strand
CTCGGGATGTTGCGCAAAGTAGGTTCGAACTTTATCCTGAAAACAGCGCCAATTTACCAGTAATTCACCAACTCGATTCGGGTTGGTGTTTTGCTTTAAAAAGTTCGTTTTTGCCCCCCTTTGTCCGGCTGCCACAACACCCCCCCAAAAACGAACTTTTCATCTTGTAGTTATTGATTTATCAGGCGGAATGCCAGATGAGGAACCATGGGTTATTTTACCTATTTCAACTGGTCTGAATTACAGGGGGAAGGTCATTGCCATACCCAACCTAATAAAATTATAACACTTTGTATTTACAATCCTTACCATAACCTGTCTACGGATTAAATCCCGTTATCCTTTTAAGGCCTGGATCAACATCGACCTGTGGCTCCATCAGAGCCTTGATTGCGCCGAATACAGCCTTAAATTGTGCGTCGTATTTTTTCTCCAA
>CAZPMW010000052.1:0-13345 GCA_964587805.1 uncultured Elusimicrobiaceae bacterium | reverse complement strand
TTATCGCCAGCTCTTTATGTGTGGCCAGGATAGCCCGCAACCGGACAAACGCCCGCACCACATGGATGCTCGCCCGGACGGCTGCCTTGCTGTTCAGAACGCTGGCTGCCATTATAGCCCCATGTTCGGTAAAAACGATAGGAAGTTTGCGCCTGCCGCCACGCCCCGGTTTTGATGTTGCAGATTGCAATATCAAAGCATTGCGCTCAGCCGCGTTAAGTTCAAAAGCGAAATCCGCAGGAAACCTTTCACGGTTCCGCCTATACTGCTGGTTCAGCCTAGCCGTAGATACGCCATAGAGCCGGGCCAGCACTTCGTCCAGCACGACCCGATGCCCACGACAGAAAAGTATATACTTTTCTACGTTCAAAGGTTCCAGTTCCATATCCTTACCCATATAGCCCTCCATAAGACCCCGGAATATCCTAGCAGATCACCCCGACAGCGTTATGTCGCTTTGGAAAGCTAATTTTTAGGCCAATATAATTAACATGCCCCGCAAATTTACATAAAGTTTGCATAAAGTCTTTCGTAAAGTCCTCTACGATGACGAGGCACAGCGACTTAATAAAAATATAGGGCGGAATTGTGGTGCGGAATAGTAAAGTATAAGTAAAGTGAATCGTAAAGCGCCATGCGCAGGAATAGGGGCATTTACGCAGATGATACCGAGCTACTCTGCACTTATGCGGGCAAAAAAGTTCGAATCCGGTTGTCTGGCTGCCAAAGGGATTCGAACTTTTTAGGTTTTAGAGGGTTTCAGGGACTGCGGAGAGGTTCTTTTCGGACCCTGTTCCACCTACGCGGTAGATGTCCAGGTCCAAAACAAACGGGGCCATGCAGCATTTTTTACCGAAGTATTTCTTTAACAGCCTAGTCAAAAAGAATTTTCTTGTCGCCCATTTCAGTCTGCTGTTCTCATAAATTTGGCTTCAGCGGAAACTTTCAGCTGACCGCCCTGGAGCAGTTCCGAACTGACTATAAATAGCGGGTCATGATCCGCTTTGATCTTAGCAGTCAAGACCACGGCACGGCCTATATTTACGACAGCCTTATATTTCACAGCCATCTCAGCTGTCAGCGCCGCAACCCCGGCAGAAAACAGACAATTCGTCATTGCGCTGTCCAGCATCAGTGCGGCCACACCGCCGTGCAGAAGCCCGTCATACCCAGTAAGTTCTTTCACACAGAAAGCCAGGGCCTTTACCGAGCCGTCGAGCTGTTTTTCAAAGTTAAGTCGCAGGCCTGCGGGGTTATTTTCCCCGCAAGCCACACATCCCCCGTGTAATCGGTGCTTAATGGCAGCCATGCCCCTGGCAGCAGTCGGTGGGAAGTATTTCCGGCAGTTCTTTCTTCGTAAATAACTCTATGGCCTGCGACAGAGGTCCCTCTGGGGAACGATAGGCTTTTATCCCCCCGGCATTTAAATGTTGCAGAGCGCGGGCACCTATACCTCCCACCAATATGGCGGTCACTGATTTCCCAGCTATAGCTCCAAGCGGATTGCACTGGCCGTGCTCATGATGCTGGTTGCCATTGTCCAGGAATTCCACCTTACCGGTCTGGACATCACAAATGGCAAAGAATGGCGCGCTACCGAAATGTCCATAAACCTTTGATTTCATGCCGTCGTTGTTTTCTACAGGAACGCAGATGTTCATTTATTTTCTCCTATACATGGGCCGCGCATTACGTCTACGGGGCCACCTTCGATTTTAAGGGCCTTGCCGTTTACAACGGCATCGGCCAGCTTCCGCCTCGCAGAAGCGAGTATGGTCCCGAAGGTCTGCCTGGAGACCTTCATTGCCGCCGCTGCGACTGCCTGATCTTTACGATCCAGCTCCGCATACTTAAGAGCCTGAAACTCGTCTAACTGCAGGATTATCTCTTGCAGTTCGCAAAGAGGAACTGCGCGGGGCTTAAAATAGTAAGCGCGCGGCTCAGACATCACCTTCCTGCATTTAAATGGCCTGGTCATAGTTATTGGCATATGCCAATAATTACAGTGTAGCAACTTGCCCGCCGACAGTCAACAGTATGCGGGATTACGGTGTAGTTCCGATCCTGTTTATGCCTAAGGCAACAGGATTCTAACTATCAGGGGTCAGGAGGCGGCGGAAGCCGCTGAAAGGAACCTTTCGCCCTCATAGCCGACTATCCGGAACAGGTCCAGTGTGAGGGAAAGGGCAGGTTTATTTTAAACCCTTCCGTAGAAAGATTGCGGCTCTGCAGAAACCCGACGGCAAATATACCGGCACATGTACCCAATGAGGCCAGGAACAGATCAAAAGGCGTAGGCGCTGCGTTGTTTCCGCCTGCGCTTTCTGGCTGATCGGTCTTTATCTCGAATCCATGAAAGGACGCGTTAATCTTCTTATTTCCGCCAAAAGTAATTTCCATGGTTAATATCTCCTTTATTTCACATTCAGAACTTCTGCAATCGCTTTTTCCAAGGTTTCCTTAGGCAGAGCACCCTGCACCACCTGTGGCTTGCCGGATACTGGTATTAAAAGCATTGTCGGAATGCTTTGTATTCCGAAAAGGGATGAAAGCTGCTGTTCCTCCTCCGTATTTACTTTGTAAATATCCAGCTTTCCGGCATATTTCTCCGCCAGCTCAGCCAGCACGGGAGAAAGCATCTTGCACGGTCCGCACCAGTCTGCGTAGAAGTCCACTATACAGGGCTTATCACCGGCGAATTTCCATTCTTTATTAACCTCGAAGTTAAAAACCTTTTCCTTAAACGAATCAAGCTTTAGATGTTCCATAATTCCTCCTAATAAACTGCATAGTCCAATGCCACTTTAGGCTCTTATTGATTAGATGCGCCAGGGGGTTAAAAGGATTCATCTGACTTGTGACTCACTTTGAAACTATTCGAAATCTTCAACGTCTTGCCACCCAAAATGAATCCTTTATCCATTCCACGCATCTAATTAGCAAGACACTCAGGAGGCAGCTACTATGATCAGAAAAACACTATTTTTTGCCATATTTTCTCTTATACCTTTAACAGCCCATGCTGCTTCGGTTACGCTTGAAACTGCCGTCGACAAAGGACTTAAAGCAGATAATGTCTTAAAAGAGGAAGCAGCTCGTGTCAGCGGGGCAAAGGCTGGCTTAAGCCAAGCCCGTCTTGCCAGACTGGGCGGGGTTAAGCTTAAAGGCATGTACACCGATGGCACTGATCCGGTGTACGCGTTCGCTACGGCCATGAAACAAGGCACGTTCAGCCTGGCCTCCATGGCTACGATCAACGATCCGCCGGCCACACGCAACTATATGGGCGGAATAGAGGCCGGGGTCCCCCTCTTTACCGGTTTTGCCGTTTCAAACGCAATAAAAATGGGGAGGACGGGCAGCGAAGCCGCACAGAACGGTTATGAGCGAGCACGCTCAGGAATAACCTTTAAGATAACTTATCAGTGGCTCACCGTACTGTTGCGCCGCCGATTGGCGGAACTTGCTTCTGACAGCGTAAAGACCGCTGAGACTGAACTGAAGACAGCCCAGATGCTTAAGGATAAGGGCATGGTGCTGGGTTCGGATTACTACGGCGCTGGAGCCATACTTTCTACACTGCGCGGCTACAGCTTGAACTGGAATAAAGCGCTGACGCTTGAAAAAGAAAAACTGGCTATAGCGTTAGACCTGGACCCGACTGCGGATATTGATGCCTCCGGAGAACTGAATGAAGCCAACTATGTAGAAAAGAGCAGTAATGAGCTGACTGCGGCAGCCACTACCGGAAGGAATGATATAAAAGCCTTGGATAAAATGGCCGCTATTTCCAAAACCTCCGAGATCATGCAGAAAAACTCCGTACTACCGGTCATCGAAGCGTTCGGCTCCTGGGAAACCAACTCAGAAAGCCTTTCTGACTTCAAATCCAACCGCCTGATCGGCCTGCGCCTGACCATGCCGTTGGGCGACCCCGCCTATTTCGCTAAAAAAGAAACTGCCAGGGCTGAAGCATCCATGGCATCCAGCCGTTTAAACGAAGCCCGTAAACAGGCCGCTATCGAAGTGGCTGAAGCTTTCAACAACTATAATGCGGCCAAAGAAAGCCTGCCGGTGGCTAAAGAAACGTTAGAAAAAGCCAAACAGTCGCTTGAGCTCTTTCGCCCTCTCTACCGCCAGGGCCGTCAAAGCGTGCTGGAAGTTCTCCGCGCACAGGCATCAGTTCTTCAGGCTGAAGCCGCCTATTATGAAACCCTCTATAAGCTGAACCTTTATCACGCCCAGACGCTTCTGGCTTCCGAAACTCTGGACACAGCAGCAGTAGCGGAAATATCAAAGAAGCTTAGCCGGAAATAATCAACGGAGAACTACAATGCAGAATCAAACACTACACAAATACGGAATGGCAGGGCGGATCGCCGGGGCCTTTATAAGCTCCAGGCTTACCCCCATACTCATAATCACCTTCATACTGCTCGGCGTATTCTCCACCTTCAAGTTACCGCGTGAAGAAGAGCCGCAGATAAACGTGCCTATGTTCGACATCATGGTCCCGTTCTATGGGGCCACTCCGAAAGAGATCGAGAAGCATCTGGTGGAAGTGGGCGAACGCAAACTCTGGGAGATTCCCGGAGTAGAATACATTTACTCCATAGCCCAGCCAAACTTCGCTATGTTCACAGTGCGCTTTAAAGTAGGCACAGCGCCAGAAACAGCGGCGAATCTTATATACACGAAGACCCTAGACAATAAAGACCTTTTCCCAGGAGGCGCGGGAGAGCCATTAATAAAGTTCCGAGCAATAGACGATGTCCCGGTACTGGCTTTAACCCTCTGGGGCGAAGGCAAAGATGATTACGAACTGCGCCGCGCAGCCGCCAGAATACAGACAGAGATTAATGCTGTAGGCAATGTCTCTGAAACACGCATAATAGGCGGCCACAAGCGCCAGTTCATAGTACACTTCGACCCCACCGCCATAGCCCGGCACCGCCTGACCCCGCCTATGCTCGCCGGTATAATAAAAATGTCCAATGCCCGACTGCCAGCCGGGCATTACGATCAGGGTGACACCAAGCTCCTGGCGGAAACTGACGCATTTATACGCAGCGCGGATGACCTTGAGAACATAATAGTCGGTGTTTTTGACGGCCACCCAGTTAAACTCTCGGAAGTAGCTGATATAAAGGATGGCCCGGACGAACAAGAACGCTCGGTTACCATGCTGCAGGGACCGGCATCGTCCGTGAAAGCCGCCGGAGATCGGCCCGCCGTAACACTATCCGTGGCAAAACGCCGCGGGGCAAATGCCACAGAAGTGACACGCGCCATAATGGCCAAAGTGGAGGCCATGAAAGGCCGCGAGATACCGGACGGGGTAAACATCACGGTCACCCGCAATTACGGCGAAACCGCAAAGGCCAAATCGGATGAGCTTATCTACCATATGTTGCTGGCTACGTTATCTGTAACCCTGCTTATAGCTCTGACACTAGGCTTGCGGGAAGCTGCCGTGGTGTTGGTAGCCATCCCTGTGACTCTTGCGCTGACCATGCTTGTCTATTACCTGTATGGATACACACTAAACCGCATCACGCTGTTCGCGCTGATATTCTCAATCGGCATTTTAGTTGATGACGCCATAGTTGTGGTAGAAAACATAAACCGCCACTGCGCGATGAACCATAAGAACTCCCTGTACAGGAACATTCTTAACGCCGTGGACGAGGTCGGCAATCCCACAATACTCGCCACCTGGACCGTTATAGCATCCATATTGCCAATGGCCTTCGTCAGCGGCATGATGGGGCCCTACATGCGTCCGATCCCTATAGGGGCCTCCGTGGCGATGCTGTTCTCTCTGGGGGTCGCTTTCGCCTTCACCCCGTGGCTATACGCGAAGGTGGTCCGGCGCTGGCCGCTTAAACACTGCGATAACGAGCAGGAAGGCGTGTTGGACCGTCTATACCGCAGTCTGATGAAAAGACTGATATATGAACCTGCCTACGGGAAGAAATTCCTATTTTTTACGGCAGGATTGCTGGCTGCCGTGCTGGCCATGGTCGCCTTCAGGCTGGTTATCTTCAAGACCTTGCCTTTCGACAATAAAAATGAATTCCAGGTTGTTATAAACATGCCTGAGAGTTCATCACTGGCGCGCACGCAGCGGGCTGCAGGCGAGATGGCAAAATATCTGGCCACCGTGCCCGAGGTCCGGGACCTGCAGGTTTACGCCGGAGCATCCGCGCCCTACAACTTCAATGGTCTTGTGCGGCATTACTTCCTGCGCAGCGAGCCCTATCAGGCAGACATCCAAGTGAACCTGTCCGACAAAAACGAGAGAAAACGCCAGAGTCACGACATTGCCGTGGCAGTACGCACACCACTCAAGAAAATAGCCGACAGTTATGGCGCCCGCATGCAAGTGGCCGAAGTTCCCCCCGGCCCCCCGGTGATGGCTACCATGCTGGTGGAGGTTTTCGATCCTAATCCCAAAAACCAGAAGGCGCTGGCGGAAGAAATAAAGAACATCCTTAAGAATACCGAAGGGATAGTGGATGTGGACTCCTATATCCCGGAAGACCAGCCTATAACGCGTCTTTTGGTGGACAGGCAGAAAGCCACGTTAAATGGCGTCGCGGCCTCCGAAATAGTGCAGACGGCGGCGCTATCGTTATCTGGTTCGGACATCGACTCAGCCCATGTGGAAGACGAGAACGAGGCCGTAGACATACGCCTTCGCCTTTCTCCGGAGAAGCGGCGGCAGCTCGCAACGCTTAAAGAAATTAAATTCTTCTCCCCCAACGGGACCGCCATCCCGATGGCCAGCTTTATTACAGCTGAGAATGGTCTTGAGAACCAGCCGATATACCATAAGAATCTGCAGCGGGTGATATATGTAACAGCGGATATTGCGGGAGGGACTGAAAGCCCGGTATATGCTGTACTGGACCTGAAGGCTAAAATTGACGCGCTCTCCAAGTCACGCGGCGCGGAAATAAACCAGTATTTCACCCGCCAGCCGGTCAGCTCCTCGGAAACTGCGATAAAGTGGGACGGAGAGTGGCAGATAACCTACGAGGTTTTCAGGGACCTGGGCCTGGCATTCGCAATGGTACTGTTGCTGATCTACATACTGGTGGTTGCGTGGTTTGAGGACTTCTTCACTCCGGTTATCATTATGGCGGCGATACCTATGGCGCTGATAGGTATTATCCCGGCACATTGGGCGATGAGAGCCTTCTTCACCGCAACTTCCATGATAGGTTTTATAGCCTCTGCAGGTATTGTGGTGCGAAACTCCATTATACTCGTGGACTTTATAAACCTGAAGATTCGCGACGGGATGCCCCTGGCCGAAGCTGTCATAGAGGCCGGGGTGGTCCGTTTCCGGCCAATGCTGCTTACGGCACTGGCGGTTATCGTAGGAGCCGGAGTTATCCTGTTCGACCCTATCTTCCAGGGGCTGGCTATATCACTGATAGCTGGTCAGATAGCGGCTACGCTGCTGTCGCGTGTGGCAGTACCGGTGTTTTATTACCTGGCGTTCAAGAACAAGCTGAAGGACGCGCACATACGCAAGCCGGAACCGAAACCCGGAGAGTTGACAGACGAGATATTAGGCTACACCGGAGAATAATTACCGCGGAGGACATATGACAATAAACGACGCATTAAGACTGCTGGCGGGTTTTATAGTATTGCTGAGCGTCGGACTGGCGGTTTATGTGAATATAAACTTCCTGTGGCTGACTGCTTTTGTCGGCACTAATCTGCTGCAGTCCGCCTTTACGAAGTGGTGCCCGGCAATATGGGTATTCAGGAAATTGGGTCTGAAGGAGTGCTGATATGAAAACCACCGGCATTTTGGTTTCTGTGCTGCTGACCATAGGGTTTATAGTCTTGGGCAAGGTACGCAGTCAGGATTTTTACCTTGCCGCGCTTGTATCAGGTTTTATTTTCTTCCGCCTGGCTACCGGAAGCGCTTGCCCGCTGGTGTGGCTGTTAAGCAAGTTCGGGGTCAAAGGCTTAGCCTGCCCGGCGGACACCAAAAAGTGACATTTTAGGATTGAGTTCAGTGGAAAGCGGCAAGTTGTTTCTTAAGCAGATTCCTGGCGCGATGCAGCCTGGTTTTCAAGGCCGCCAGAGACACTTTAATACGCCCCGCCGCTTCGGCGTTGGACAGTCCCTCTATATCGCAGAGAGTGATGGCAATGCGATAGTCAGACGGCAGAGAGGCCAAGGCTTTGCTTACCGCCCGTGAAAGCTCGTTCTTTAACGCATTTTCATTTACGCAGGAACGGGAAGGATGCCCCTTGCTGTGCTCATCCGGCATCTCGGAACGGGCTTCTGTTTTAACCTTACGGAACCGCTGCCAGCAGTTATTGGCGGCGATACGGTAAAGCCAAGTGCCGAAAGCGGCATTGGCCTTGAAAGAATTTATATGTTTCAGAGCGGAAACAAAGGTTTCCTGCGCAACATCGTCAGCCTCAGAAGGCATCCTCGAACAGACGCTGGAGGCTATACCGTAAAGCCGGTCCTTATACTTTAAAACCAGGGTTTCAAAGGCTTTACTATCGCCCGCTTGGGCACGAGTTATTAAGGAACTTTCTTTATCCATTAGCGTTTAGCTTAATTAGCGATGTTTTCCCCGGGGTTTGACCGCGGCCGGCGATCGGGCCTGATGAGGCTATAGCGCGTCGCTGGTTTCAGCTGCGATATAGGTTATAACTATTTTGGGGCAATCTTCCAGGGCTTATCATCCTGAGCGTCAGGACGTCCCTTCCGCTCGGCGCCCTGTATGGCGTTCAGGATTATTTCCCGTATCTTTTCGATGTCAAAAGGCTTTGTCAGGTAGCCGGAGGCCCCCAGTTTGAGCGTCTCTAACGCGACATCCAGGTCATCTTCTCCGGTAAGCATCCAGATGACCGGGGCAAGACCGGTCTCCTTTACCAATTGAAGGACTTCCAGACCGGAAATACCCGGCATCTTCATGTCCAGAAAAACGATAGTCGGGCGTTCTTTTTTAATTATTTCCACGGCAGACAGCCCTTCCGACGCCGTAAAGGTCCGATATGCGCCTGAAAAGGCCTTTTCGAGAACGAATCTCACGTTCTCCTCGTCATCCACTATTAAAATTTTGTGTAACATTTTTTCCTTATTGATATTCTTTAATAGACGTTATCACAACACTTCATGCAATTTTATCTTTTTTATCTCTGCCGCTCCACCGGCGGGCGCTTCGAACGTTCCCGGATCATGATCGCAACTCAGATCTTTCCCGGTGACAGGAGGGCGCGCACCGCTACCGAGGCGCAGGCCATGCCGAAGGCGCCGGTCACGAACCCGGCCGTTCCCAGGACCACGCTTTTCTTTGTGCAGCTCTGGAAGTCGTTCTCGCCCTGCGGGCAGAGACAGCCGGCCTTACAGTCAGTCTGCTGCACGGACTCATGCGGCTGCATATGCAGTTCCAGGGTACAGACGGCCTGTACGCCGAAATCACCCTTTTCGGGGAAATTGTATTTCTTCCGCAGTATCCCGCGCACGGCGCGGGCCAGGGGGTCCCCCTCCGTCCTGCCGAGGTCCATTACCCGTATCTGGGTGGGATCGATACGCCCGCCGGAGCCCGTCGATACCACCAAAGGCAGCTTGCTCTCCCGGCAGTAGTTTATCAGGAAGCACTTGGAGGTTATGTGGTCGATAGCGTCTATAACAAAATCAGGCCGCTCGGCCATAAGCGCGGCGCACGTGCTCTCGCTGAAAAAATTCACTACTGCGTCTACGCGCGCTTCCGGGTTCACCAGGCGCAGCCGCTCGGCCAGCAGCAGGGCTTTTGGTTTGCCGATGTTGCCGCTTAAGGCCTGCAGCTGGCGATTAAAATTTCGTATGCAGACCGTGTCAAAATCCACCAGGGTCACGCGCCCGACAGCGGCGCGGGCCACCGCCTCTGCGGCCCAGGAGCCTACTCCGCCGCAGCCTATTACCATGACATGCGACTGTTTAAGCCGGGCCATGGCCTCCGGACCTACCAGGCGCGCCATGCGGTCGAACCGTCGGTCCGGGTCTTCCATCTGTAAAAAGTTTTTTTCTTTCATCTCAGCAGCGGAACGCGCTTACTTAAAACTTTCGAACACCCAGGTAGAAAGGTAGCGCTCGCCGGTGTCCGGCAAGGCTACGACTATCGTTTTGCCGACGGACTCAGGCCGGGCCGCTACGGCGAGCGCCGCCCACATGGCCGCGCCGCTGGAGATGCCCACAAAAAGCCCCTCTTCGCGCGCCAGCCGCCGGGCTGTCTCGCCGGCGTCCTCGTTTGATACCGTTATTATCTCGTCGATCACCTTGCGGTTGAGCACCTCGGGTATGAAGCCAGCGCCTATGCCCTGTATCTTGTGCGGCCCCGGCTTACCGCCGGATAACACCGGGGAAGCAGCCGGCTCAACGGCTATAATTTTAACAGCGGGGTTGCGGGATTTAAGCACCTCGCCCACGCCGGTAATGGTGCCGCCGGTGCCCACGCCGGCAATGAAATAATCCACTTTGCCCGCCGTATCGTTCCAGATCTCCTCGGCAGTGGTGCGGCGGTGTATCTCCGGGTTGGCCGGGTTGGAGAATTGCCCCGCGATAATGCTGTCGGGCATGCTCTTGTGCAGCTCTTCGGCTTTTTCAACCGCACCTTTCATGCCTTTGGCGCCTTCAGTCAGTATCAGTTCCGCGCCCATTATCTTCAGTATCTGGCGCCGCTCCACGCTCATGGTGTCAGGCATGGTCAGGATAAGACGGTATTTGCGCGCCGCGCAGATGAACGCCAGCGCCACGCCGGTGTTGCCGCTGGTGGGCTCTATGATGACAGTTTCTTTTTTTATGAGACCCCGCTTTTCGGCGTCGTCAATGATAGCGGTCCCGATCCGGTCCTTTACGCTGGAAAGGGGATTGAAGGCTTCCACCTTTGCCAGCACTACAGCTCCGGCCGGCGCGGCCAGCCTGTTGATCCTTACCAGCGGCGTGCGTCCGGTGGTGCGGCTGATATCCTTATAGATCTCGCCCATAACGCCTCCTTTTAAGCTTCATATCTCAAAATAGACAGCGCCGCTCTTTTGCTCCTGTTTAGCCAGGATATCGGCCAGTGAAACGCCCATGCTCCTGCGAACTGCCGCCTCAATTTCCAGATATATATCCTTAACCGCGTCGTCGCCCTGCCGCGACCGGGCCAATTCAAGCGGCCCTTCCAGCACCTCGAATATTTTCATCAATGTTATATTTTTGGGATGGCGGACGAGTTCATACCCCCCCTGCTGACCGCGCATGGCGCGAACCAGACCGGCACGCACCAGCAGAGTAAAGATCTGTACAAGATAGGGCGCCGGTATTCCATGGCGCTCGGCTATATCCTTAACCTGAACCAGGCCAGTGCCGTAACGACGCGCCAGAGCCAGGAGAGCGTCTAAGCCATAAGCGGACTTTGTCGTAAATGAAAACATAGTTTTATTAGTTTGTTGGTCTACTTTGTCATATTTAACCAAAAGGCGAAGCGATTGTCAAGCGCGTGATACTCTTAAGCTCCTGCCAAAGCCCAAGGAAATTATCTTTCCGCCTACCCGTTATTAAAGGGCCTGCGATTTCCGTCTCCGCATATCAGACTGCAATCATAATGCCTCCATCTGTTCCATTCGCGCGTTAAATATAATAGCCTTGTAATATGAAAGGAACCGCATCTAATGTAAGATTATTCTGGAACAACCGGGCGAGGAATTACCCGCTCCCTTTTGAAAAAGAAACGCTTACCAAGACACGCAGGATATTCCGTTTGCTGGGGCTCATGGGCGTTGAGTTCAAAGGCAGGCGCATACTCGACATAGGCTGCGGCACCGGGATATACGGGCTTGCGCTTGCAGGCCGGGCCCTGTCGGTGCTGGGCCTGGATTCATCCGCGGCGATGCTCTCGATATTCCGCGCCGAACGCCGCAGGCGCGGGCTGTCCAACGCGGCCTGCGCCGCCTCGTCCTGGGCCGCTATCCCCTCTTCCCGGTTAGCCGGACGATTTGACCTGGCTATCGCCTCAATGACGATGGCGATAAAAAGCGAAGCGAACCTGCTTAAGATGGAGAAGTCGGCGCCTTGCCGCGTTTATATCGGCTGGGCAGGTGTGCGCCGGAATCCGCTATTGGAAAAAGTTTACGCCAGGCACGGGGTAAAATACCAGGCGCCGGAGGGCGCCGCCGCAGTGTTGAGAATATTAAAGCGATTGGGCCGCGAGCCGGTTGTGCGCTATATCAGGGATAGCTGGGAAAGAAGAGCCTCCCTGGGCGACACCATGCGCGACATAGAGGTCGGCCTGAAGGTGAACGGGGCGAGGATGGACAGGGAGTGGGTTGAAAGCCTTCTGAAGAAAATGGCCCGGAAGGGGACGGTCAGGCAGGTCACCTCGGTAAGAAAAGCGCTGATTGTCTGGCGTGACAAACCCTGCGCGGCCGGAACTCAGTAATTCACGATCAGCGCCATCGCGGTCATGGTATCGGTTTTATTAAATGCGGCGCCCGGGCTGTTGCTGTATTTCCACTGATATGAGGCCTTCAATGAGAAGTGCGTGGAAATAGAAGTCACGAGAGCGGTTTCCGCGTTCATGCGGTATCCCGCTGGATAATTAAAATTACCCATGTATTCCAGATCCTGGCTGGCATTAGCCGTAGGCGAAAGCGTCCTGATGTACTTGCCGTAGCCTCTGTAGGCGCCGAAGGCCCTGTTGACTGCTCCGGAGCGGTCCTCAAAAACATAGCCGCCGCCGGCTTCGGCCGACAACTGATCGTCCGCCGTCTCCAGAAAATGGCGGCCGACGCCGAATCCCATGTCATAGCGGTTAGAGATGCCGGCAAAACGGTTCTTTTCCCACGCTGTTTTCTGGAAGGCGTAGTTCTTCCCGGGCATTTTCAGGCTGATCTTCTCTGAAGCGTTATACTGCTCCGCGGTTTCAATGCCCCGGTTCTTGGAGCCGAGCCCGCCGGCGTTCAGCTCAAGGGCGGCTTTTCTCCAATCGCGGTTATACAGGTTCTTGAATGAAATAGTGGAGGTTTTAGAGTTGCCGGTAGTCTGGACATACGAAAGCTCGGCGGCGTCTTTCCATTTTTTAGGCGCGGCCGCTTCCTCCGCATTCGCGCTCAAGAGAAACACAGGCACGCAGCCTGGCAGGCAGAGAGCCAGCGCAACGGCCAGGTTTACAGTTAACTTGGGGTTCATATATGGTCCTTTCTTCAATTAGTGTATAATTTATGCCGGTTCAGGCTGGAATAATTATATGAGACTGGTTCTTTTTTCAGCGTTCGGTTTTGAGGTCTTTTCCGCGCCCGTTTTCGCTGGCCTGGCATGTCTTACCGCCTTCCTGTGCCTCAGG
>CAZPMW010000051.1:0-14477 GCA_964587805.1 uncultured Elusimicrobiaceae bacterium | reverse complement strand
CAGTGCGCGCAGGAGAGCGGGCAGCGGCGCGTCAGCTCGATTGTGACTACCGCAGGGATATTGTTTTGAATGGTAATTTCATTAAGCCGCGCGGCGACGCCCCCTGCCTTTCCTTCTTCCTTCATCCTTTATCCCTTTTCCTTCCGCAAATTGCAGAGCAAGTTAGCGGCAAGGGTCCTGGCTCTGGAATACAGAAAGCCGGGGAGGCCGCTGGCAAAAGGATTACGGCTTAGTACTTTTCCGCGCACAGCGGACCAGGGAACTTGGTGGGGTTCGATGCAGCCGGCATCGTCGGCAAACCAGACGCCCTCTCCAGTTACATGCACGGCGCGATGCATAAGCTTTTGCCCCTCAAACTCGTAGACCGCGCAGTCTCCGCGATGAAGAACAAAGGATAAAGGATGCAGGATAAAAGGAGCGACCAGAACAGTTTCGCCGGCCTTGAAAAGCGGGCGCATGCTGGTTCCTTCAAGTTTAAAGGCTTCCATCAGGGCTCAGGAGAATTTTCTCAGGCTCCTGCAAGCCAATTGCCCTGTTGGGCCCACCAAGCATTTACCGCAGGCCAGCGCTGCCGTCTCGAATACTTTCTCGGTTTTGATGGCGGGCTTGACGTATGGTTTTTTCTTTTTCATAAGCGAATGGCGCAAATATGGCTCGGACTAACTAACGGCCGTCACCAACCCGGCTTTTGAAAGTTCCGCGATGAAAGCCAGCAGGTCGGTTTTCGCTTCTTTGACGGTTACTTCATATGCTTCGCAGAGCCCGGCTACAATGCGGCCTTCATTTTGACCCGCGGCGAGACTTTCCCAGATGAGAGCCGCCGGGCCGTTCAGCTCGTGCAGGCGGGAGGCGGCAGCGTCTACTATAAACAATTCCCCGGCTACGCGCCTGAAGGCCACGTCTTTTTTTATCTTAAAGGGCATACGGACATTATATAAAAGGTGTCGGTCACTTTTTCAGGAGCGCCAGAAATCCCGCGTCACGCTTGGAAAATTCAAGGCGCTTCACAGGGACGGCCGCAAGCAGTTTTGCGGCGCCGGCCAGCGACGCGGCGGCGGCCTCCGGGGTTTTGGAAAAGTTCATCAGGCACCTGAGCAGGATCGCCATCGCCTCACCGGGCGCGGAGGCCGATACCCGGTGCCGGCCTGATTTTTTAAGAATAAAGATCTGCTCCAGCGGCCATGCGCCCTGCCGCCCCTCGTTACGCATTTCTCCCCAGAAAGGCGAGCCGTGAACTTGGAACCGGCCTTTTTCAAAGCGCAGAAGGTTCAGTTCGTCACTGATCACTTCTATCCCGGCGGAGGCTGCCAGCTTTGAGAGCGTGGATTTGCCGGCGCCGGATTTGCCAAGGAAAAGACAGGCCTTCCCGTTGCTCACCAAAGCGGCGCAATGCAGCAGCATGCCGCCTTCGCGTAAAAGCAGCCAGCTGTAGAATGTCCTCAGGAAAGAGTCAAATGTTTGCAAAGCCGGACAGGAATTCAACCGGCCTATGGCGGGCCGCTCAGCCAGGAGGCAATCGAAATCCCCCCTTTTGAACCGCACGAGACCGTTTTTCCGGATTATACGAGGGTTAGCCGGGGTTTCTTTTTTTTCTTTATGGCCAAGCTCGAATAAACAATCCGGGCGGCCCGAGGTTATAAACCGCGAGTACCGCCCGGACAATTCATTTAAAAACTTTCCGCCGCCCAGAAAGGCGGAGCGGATGCCTCCGATATCCAGAACAAGCGGTATCTTCTTCACAGTTCGGAAGGCCGGTCGCCTCCGACCTCGTTCCAGGAGCCCTGCGTCACATTAACTCCTGTAAGCTGCGCCGCTGCGGCGACAGCACCATCGCAATAAATGAGAAAATCAGAGGCGGACATCGCAGCATCCTTGTTAGTTAAAAACACACCATGGGAGCGGCCGTAGCCGCCACCGCTCAGCCCCCAGGAGCCGCCCGGATATAAACGCCCATGGGCAATTAGATCCAGTCCCCTGCAGGCCATACTTGTATTTACGGCCAGGCCGTTGCGCTTGGTGCCGTTTCCTGCCAGGAGTCCTTCATCAGGACTACGTTCAGGGTTGGAACTTTGAGCTGGGAATTATAAAACAGCATCGTATTTCCGCTGCCGGTCACATTCCTGACAACCCACATAGCTCCATAGACATCAGAATCGCCTTCGCGCGTGAAATCTCTCCCGATATAAAGGAATCCGTAAACGCCTAGGTCGGCGCCCAAACCGCCGCCGCCGGAATTCCAGAGCTCTCCGGTGGAGTTGGATCCCAACTTATAGGTCGCGGAGTTGGTGCTCTTGCCTAAATCACCCGGATATTGACCGGAAGCGGCAGTATCGTTCTTCTGATATTCTCGCCAGGCCTGCTGTGGAACCTTCACCGTGCATTTGGCCGCACCGAATTGCTGGCAGTACTCGTCCGACCCTTTTATTAACATATCTCCCCGCACCACTACCGTCCCCTTTACCCCCTGCTTGCCTTGCCAGGTAGTAGAGCCCAGATGGGTAGGCCCGTTATCCCAGTACCAGGTAAGGTCCTGCTCACGAAGGGTGGTTTTAAGGTAAAGGTCGGTCAGCGTACAGCTAACACAGCCCGTGCCGCCGTAAGCGCAGGACTCTACTCCGCCGCTGGTACTGCAGCATTGAAAGTTGACGGTGGAGACACAGACGCAGCCGGCTGCGGCGGCGTCGCTGTCCACACATGTCGGTCCGGTGCAGGTCTTCGGGGTATTAACGCAGTTGACCCCGGCGGGGCCGGTGCAGCCGGTGCCGGTACAGGTCTTGGCGGCGCCGGCGCCGGCACAAGAGCAGTTGGCTCCGGAATCCAGACAGGCGCTGCCGGTCCATTTGTTTACGGTACAAGAGCAGAAATCTCCGGGGTCATTACAGGCGGCGCCGGCGCAGCGCATCTCCTTGTCCTGGCAGTTCAGCGTGCCGCTGGCGGCGGCCGAGGCGCGCATGGTGGTAAAGTCGAATACCGGCAGCTCAGGCACATTGTAATTAGACCACCATTCCAGACTGTCGGTATTGGGCGGGTTTGTGTCGTTGGTGCTGTCAAGGGGCTTGACCGTCTGCCTGGAGAGCTTTCGAGGAAAGCCGTTAGTCTGGGCCAGGCCGCTCAGTTCGATATCGCCCATAGCCATTACCGGGCCCCAGTGAAGCACGCTGCCACCGTCGGTAGCAAGTTTGCCGCCTGAAATTATGGCCCCCGGTACGCTCACATTCGTAAAGACAGTTCTAATAGCGCGGGTCTCCTTGTTAAGGGAATCGCGGCCCTCGCCGAAAACAGTAATATCGTCCAGGCCCGGGCCCTGCACCAGCCGCACGCGATAGGTGCCTCCGGGCACGTCATCATATGTGACATCGAAATTATACCCGGCGATAGTATTGCCCATCGAAATAGCGGCAAAGGTGGCGGTGGAGCTCTTGGTCTTCCAGTAGCCCCGGTCGATGGCAGCCTCGGCCAGCTGGAAAGCGACGCTGGATTTCTGGTCTTTTACGGCTATCCTGGTGTCGTCCTTAACCCACTGGACCATGATGGGCACGGTAATGACAAGCAGCACCATAATGAACAGCACCGCGACCAGTAGAAAACCATTTCTATTTTTCATAAATCAATCATCCCCCCCGCACCTGATCTTTGACGCTTAGCCCTAAAATTGGCTGCCAGCCATTTCCTCTAATTCATCACCCTTACCTTTTCCGAAGCCATATGCAGGGCTTTCGATCTTCCTTCGTAAATATCTTTTTTCAGGGTGATAGAAACCGAGATCATCCCCATATCGTCGGAACGCGGAAAAGTGAAGGCCAGGTAGGACAGATTGGCTGAAAGCGTGCGCCTTACGCCGCCTATAAGCTGATATAAGTTCCGCCCCTCCTGCTGGAACACAAGGGGGTCTCCGCCCTGCTCCTTGGTAAACGTTATTCTGGAATAAAAAGGCTGGCTCGCGTTGGCCCGGCTGATCTGGATGGTCGCGGCCTGCGCCTGACGCAGGTTGCGCGTCACGACATACATTATCCCGCGCGCCTCCTGCTGCAGCTGAATGCGGGTTCGCGTAAGTATAAACATGCGGTTAGCCTGCTGGAGCAGCGGAGCGGCGATAGCAAACAGCGACGAGATGATCGCCAGGACCATCATCAGCTCCATCAAGGTCATGCCGCGCCGCGGCTTACTAGCTCCGGCGGTTACCATAAAAAGTCCACCCATGTCGCGCTGCCGGCCCTTACCTCCACGCTGGGGCGCGAGGAAAACGCTATCGCTGCTCCTGTTTCTGACGGCACCGGGTAGTAGACATAGACATTATAGGCCGGGTTCGTGCTTTGGCGCACCTCGGCCCGGTAAGTGCCGTTCTCCATGCTGGAGATTATATAGACCGGAGGCCCCGTCAGCGTAGCAGCGCTTAAGGTTGGCGGCTCCGGCATAAGCACAGGCGGCGTGCCTGTGAGCGTGGATGGAAGCGCCGAAGTAGTAATGACCACAAGCACGCCGGTAGTTATCGGCTCGCCGCCGGACAGGAGCGTTCCGCTCACATAACCCAACGCGCCGGTGATAGTAAATGTGCTGGCGACCACAGTGACGCCAAGCGTTGTCAGCGTCACCGTGGATGCGACCGGGTTTGAAGACTCAAGCGAGCCGATGGAGGGCTTGACGGTATAAAAGCCGGTGGACAATATAACGGAGGTAAAACGCCCGTCAGTGCCGCTGATCTGCTGATCGCTGGCCACGCCGTTATAGTCCAGGATAGAAATTGCCACCCCCGGCAGTCCGTTGATGCCATCCCTTGTAACAAAGCCTCTTACGCGGCCGCCCTGGTAGAGAACAACGTCTACGCCGGAATGCACATTGCCGGCCGTCACTGATATGGAATCAGAGGAGGCCGTGACATAACTGGGCAGAGCGCCGTTCGGGTTTATCGTTATATTCACCGAGCCGGTACCTGTCCTTATCCTGTAACGGCCGTCGGCGCCGGTGATAGCTGGCGTTGCGCCGGGGGACTCTACCGTTACGCCGGAAAGCCCTGTCCCGGAGACGCCCAGAACGCGCCCGGTGATGAGGCCGGTGGTTATATCCTGCACAAGGAGAGTGGACGTGCTGGCGAAAATATAAACCGAGCCCACGCTTGGCACAAAAACCGGGTTCTGCTCAAGGCCGCTTGTGCCGCTGCTGATCATGACCGACCAGGTTCCGGTAGCGACGTTATTCAGGGAAAAAAAAGCGTAGGGCTGAGGCGTAACTGTATTGCTGGAAAATACTGCCTCTGCCGAAGCGGAGTTGCCGTCAGAGCAGGAGACCACGGCTCCGACAGCCGGGGTGCCGGAAACCACTGCAACCCCTGAGACAGAACTATTGCGCGGCGCCGCAGGAATGGGGATGGAATAGTCGTAGAAGTCGAGATTATTATTATTGGAGTCATAGGCCGGGCCCAGGGTCCAGTCAACTCCGGCGGCGTCGCCGGTGCTTGTAAACCGGGCGTAAAGCTCGTTGCGGGAAAGGCCGATAGCCTGCTGTATGGCCGTTTGTTCGTAAAACGGGGCCGGATGTCCGGTTTTATCCCAGCCTACCTTATCAAGCACGCGCGCCCCGGAGATCTGAGCCATTTCAAGCGCGCCGCTGCCCTCTGAGCCGCCATCTTCGGCGACCGGTATTATATTGCTTTGCGCGGCGAAATACGGGAAGTCGGCGACGCTGTTCCCCGCGTCCCATACGGCGTCGGCCGCCACGACCGATCCGGCCACAAAAACCACTCCGGTGCTGGCAAAAAGATAATAGCCGCGGCTGGATATATCTTCGGTGCGATATTCTATGCCTATTGTTTCCGCTGAAGAGTCCGCGGCGCGGCGAAACTTAAAGGATATATCGCCGTTAACGGTCCAGGTGTAGGTGGTGGGATTGAATATTTCCACGTATTCCTGATCAAATCCTAAACTGCAGGGCGTGGCGGTGCAGGTGCTGCCGACTATTTGGCTGATAACAAGATGGTCGGTCAGCCAGGGGTAGCCCCGCACGGTCCCTACTCCGATCCTGTTCAGAGGGATGTCATTGGTCTGCGTTACTCCGGCGGCAACGGTCCTGTCGATGAGGGTGGAATAGTACCCGGTAGCCGAGGCCATAAGCGTGTAACTTGCCGGGGTGGTATTGATATTGTACCGGCCAGCGGGGTCGGCTGTATCCGTACAGCCCATCGACTGCACCAGGCTGACCACGGCTCCGGGTATGGGTGTGGTCATAGCCGCAGTCGTTTTGACAATACCGTTAAAGACGGAGTTGGCCATTACCGTGTCCGGATTCGTCAGGATGCTGCGCAGGGTCACTCTACGCTTCCCATCGCCCTGCCCCCAGACCACGTTCACGGTAATTCGCTTCATGCCGAGGTCCGGAGTATTCAGGTTCGCCTCCGAGATCACCCCGGAATCCTCCCGTAGCGACCGCACATAAACGTACCGGGTATAAACTACGCCAGCCTCTTTGATCTCCTCCGGCGGGAAAAACCCCGGATCATAGGTCAGCACCTCGGGGGCGAAATCCGTGGTATTGCTCACAGGATAGGTGGTTACCAGCACCTGGTAATACGTCTTCTGCTTCAGTATCTGCATCAGCTCCTGCGCCAGATTGGAGGCGAGCGTCTTGTTTTTCGCGGACTGCACGCCTTTTTGTATAAGGCCGAATGTGCTCATAAGGCCGACGATGCCGATCGTCAGGATCGTAAGCGCCACCATCAGCTCCACCAGCGTGACCCCCCTGCGGTTCCGCTGCGCGCAAAAAAAGCTGGCGGCGGACCGGGAAGGCTGGCGGCCGATAAAAAATATGTTTTTTTTCATAACCTGCGGTTTACGCCTTAAACCCGGGCTTCAAAACCTGCCCGCGCACAATACTGCAATCTTATCATAATGCGGCGCATGACTGGAACGGCCGGCAGAACAGTCAGGGCCCGGCCGTGCCGCGCCTGTCAGGGCGACACCGCCGCCGCCACAGAGCAGGCAGACGTATATTGAACCAATTCAACAATCTCTTTTCAAACACATTGCCATTGGCTTTGTATATTTATAGTATATACCATTAAGTCGCGCAAAATTTGAGCCAGGAGACAACTTTATGGAATGTCCGGTCTGTTCCACGGTTCTGCCAGATGGCTCCGCCACGTGCACTAAATGCAAAGCTGACCTTAGCCGGTGGCACCCTAAACAAGAGGTGGTCGCGTCCACCCCCGCGGTGATCCTTGAAAAACGGGACGTCTTCACTTTTTCCGCGTTCAGGGAAATACTGGCCCCCTTTGTCATGCCATTAGTCCTTTTAGCCCTGTTCTGCGCAGCTGTCTATGGCGGATATACTATCTACATAGCGCGTCTCCTCAACCCCCCGGTTGATGAAACCGCCGCCGGCGCTCCGTCTTCTGCGCCCGCAGCCGCGTCCGATGTGCAACTTTCCACGGCCGGCTTCGACGCCCTGATGCAGGAATACAAGGCCGGCGCCGCAGCTCTGAATGTCCCTGTGCTGGAGAATGAGGCCGCGGATTCTTTTAAGTCAGGCACGGAGGAGATCGGGACTATAAGCTTTGCAGCTATGGAGGCCGCGGGGATAACCGCCGCTGAAGAGCCGTTCACAAAAGAGGAAAACACAAAAGCAGCTAAGGAAACCTTCAGCGCCAAATGCGCTGGAACGGGAGATATTGAATATCTAAGCAGCCTTCCGACTGAGGCCGCCGGCTATACAGCCTGCTGGACAAGGAAAAGCCCCCAAACATTTCAATGGGTCCGGACGCAATGGCTGACGGAGCTTAAACGCTGGTCTCCGTGGACCGCTGAGCAGCTGCTCGCGGGCGCGGATAAACACATGGAAAGGACTTTCGGCCAGGATGCGCTGAATAGCGACCAAATAAAAGCTGAAACCACTAAGGGCAAGAAGGTAAAGGGCAGCCAGGACCCGGCTGTCGGCGCAGCCTCGCTATTTGAGACATACCGCGCCAGGTTCCAGCGCGAGGGCGCGCTTGCGGAAATTGCGCGGATGCGGGCTATAATTGGAACGACACCCACGCCAGCCCGGTAAACGCTTAATAAACCTCTGAAACGCGAACCAGTTCCGATAAAGATTACGGCCTGATCCCGCACTTTGACCGGCTAACGGGAAAAGCGCGCGGCTTTTGCGCCGCAGTTACGGATAGGAGCCGGCTTCCTCTTCCGCCGCCGGGGCTTCCTTTGCGGCCGGAGCCGGCGTCGGGGTCGCTACGGAGGACGGGGCCGCGGGCGCGGCCTTTCTCTTTAATACTCGTTTCTTTCTCGGCGCTGAAGTCTGGGCCGGGGAGGAATCTTTATCCACCAGCGTCTGTCCCGCTTCCTCACCCGGGATCGCGGCGTCGGCGGGCGCAGCGGGCGCGGCGCCGGCCTGCGGCAGCTTCTTCCTCTTTACAAGGCGCTTCTTCTTTAGGGGCTTCTGAACCGCTATGGCGGGCGCGGCGTCCTCCGGGCTGGTCCCGCTTATCGCTTCAGGAGGAGCGGCAGGTTTCGGGTTGCGCTTAGCTTCCAGGAAAGCGTCGAAATTAAGGCGCTGCTCGTCGTCCAGAAATTCCCTGATGCTGTCCGGGATGCCCCTGTGAATTCCGCCCAGCCTGTGCTTAAGATCATTGACCTTGTAGCTCCACTTTTTTTCTTCAGCGTCGGCTTTTTCGTACTCTCTGAACAGGATATCGAACTCTCTGCCCTTCTTCTCCACAACCCTGGTAATCCGCCCCTCCTGGGATTCGCTCAGGCGCAGTTCCGGGCCAAGGTCGGACAGTATCCGCATGGCGTCCGGACGCTGCACAACGGCCGCCTCCGCCTCTGGCGCGGCTTCCGGACTGATGCCGGGCAGGCCGGGAGGCAGATTCTGGGCGTTCAAAAAAAGCCCCGGCTGCAACAGCGCGGCTAAAAGAAATATTCTGCTCATGGTTCATTCCTCCTGAATAGTCATCTGCTCAACCAAATCCGAAATCGCCACCTGGCTGACATGGTCGGTACGGCCCCAGTCCAGACTTCCCCTGAAAACGCCGGCTATAAAAACCGGAAAGCGAAGCACGCCGAGCGCCGGCTGCAAAAAATACGCCGCGAATATTTCCGGCTTCACCTTTTCCATGAGCAGGGCGGCCGCGGGATAGAGCGCCAGCGGGAAGATATTCATCATCTTCACGGCAGTCTCCGAGCCCGGAACCTGATGATACAGCCAGACAAAAAGATTGAACGAATCCCTGGTAAGCCAGATCAGCGCGGCGGTGAGAGAGATGACCCCCAGGCGGAAGGTCTGAGCGGAGTAAACCGCTCCCTCGAAGGCGCGGGGATCAAAACGCATGACAGCCCGCGCGGACAGCGCCGCCAGGTGGCGCCGCGCCGTATCCAGAGACCCGCGCGTCCAGCGCACGTTCCTCCGGACATACTGCCTGAGGTTTTCCGGCTCCTCGTCATAAACGATGGCGTCCTCCGCCCAGGTTATTCTGACTCCGTGGCGGATAAGCCGCATCTGCATTTCAAGATCTTCCGTAAGGCAGGTCTCATCCCACTGGTGCCGTGCGGCGACCGCGCGGGAAAAGCACATTCCCTTGCCGTGGAGCGTGGCGGACAGCCCCAGAAGATACTTCGGGCGCTGGAAAAACCTGTTGGAGATAATGTGGGCCGACGCCAGGATCCTGGCCAGCCAGCAGCCGGTGTTCTTCGCCAGCTGGCGCCCCTGCACCGCCTCCTCGCCGGCCGCCAGGCGGGAGTTCATGACCTTCAGGAAGCGCGGGTGCGCCAGAGAGTCGGCGTCAAAATAGCAGAAGGCGTCATAGCCGCCGGAGGCGAGGAGCTGCTCCGTAGCCCACTTAAGGGCGCGGCCTTTGCCCGGCAGACGCCCGGGGCCGGAATGATCAAGCACTTTGGCGCCGAGGCCGGCGGCGATTGCGGCCGTGGCGTCGGTGCAGTGATCGGCCACCAGGAACAGGTCGAATTTACCGGCCGGGTAATCCATTCTCTTAAAGCTTTCCACGGAAAATCGTATCACCTTCTCCTCGTTATAAGCGGGCAGGAGAACGGCGAATTTCAGCGTCTTTGAAGAGGGTGTCGTGCGCCTGCTTTTGAAAAAACCGGGCAGGCTGAGCAGCAGGTAGAAAACCCCGGTCAGGAAAAGCAGCGCCTGGGCCAGGTTAGTGAACGCGAATACGGCTGTTTTGGCGAATTCGTATCCCATAGGCCAGGAAGGATGTTGAATGAAAAACAGTAAACCAGACACCCCCCATCTTCAGCTTTAACCATGTAAGTCTTTGACCGGAAAGTTCAGGCGAATTCCATGGTCTATCCTGAGGATTATTATAACATAAAGGATTATACATTGACACGGCGGGCAGGCATTATTTATATTATTAATAATGGAAGAAGATAAGCCTACTCCAGATGGCGCGCCTGCCGCCGCTGGCGAGCCGGCGGATGAAGGAAAGCTTGCGCGCGAAGAAGGATCAGGCAAATCCTCCAGGGCATGGCTCTACCTGATTCCCATCTTTATTTTAGCCGCCTGGCCCGCGCTGAAATTGCTTCATAAAGCCAATTCCGACAGCGTTGAACTTTCAAAAGAGGAATATACCGCCTTCAACTCCGAGGAGGGAGAGGTTCAGAATCCCGAGGCATTACGCCCGGCGGCGCCTGAGCTGGATGAACGCATTATGAATGTGCGCTATAAGTCCAACGCCAGGCAGTCCGGCGGCGAACAGGCCTGGGACCGGCCTGAAGCGCAGAGCCAGGCCGTAGCGGAGGCAACCGCAGGCAGGCAGCAGGCGCAGGCGGCGGCAGCGCCCCGTAACTCCACGCAGCGGGCCGCCCCTGCCGCGGAGGAACAGCCAGCCATAAATTCTATCCAGGCAAGGGAGCAGCAATCCATCGGTTTCACCAAAGGTCTTATATCCGGCGCGGTGAAGAGAGCGATAAACAACCCTTCCGCCGTAGCCGCGATCATGAGCAATAGCAACATCGTCAGCGGATTTATGGCCAGGGATTCCGTCAAGGCAGCAACCGGCAGCGCCGAGGGGCTTTCCAATTATCTGAAGACCAGCGGTCCTCTCAACTTCATTAATAACCCGATGGTGCAGGCGGCTATTAACAATCCCGCCCTGGTAAGCGCCGCCGCCTCCAGCGGCCTTGTTAAGGCCATGCTGGACACCCCGGCCGCGAAAGAGCTCATGAGGAATCCCAAAGCGCTGGGCGAGCTGGTAAATTCCAACCCGCAGCTGGTGTCCCTTGTCGCGGGCAACCCTGCCGCCATGGCGATGATAACAGGCAATCCGGAAGTATCCAAGCTTATAGGCAAATTCGATATAAGCGCGATCAGAAAGAAGTGAGCCCCGCCTGGCCCCCCTGCATTACCCGCGGAAAATCCCGCCTCTTGACAATTATCAATTCAAAATCCTAATATTGGCCTATAGGTCCTGAGGGAATGTTTGCGCGGGCCTTGCGGGCAGCGAAGCATGGGCCATATGGCCGCCTGCGCTCAGCCGGAGTTGGTAAGATCATAAGCGGAGGAAATATCTTAATGAATAAAAAGAAAATATCGGGTCTGGCGCTGTCATTCCTGCTGTTGGGAGCAAGTTTGGCGTCTGCCGGGCAGTTTATCATTACTTTCAACACTTCGGTAAGGGACGCCGATAAGGCGAGCGGAGTGGAAAGCCTGGGCGGCAGGGTAACTAAAAAACTGCATCTCATAAACGCGCTGGCCGCGGTATTCCCGAACGATACTAAATCCTCCGTCATCTACTCCATCAGCGGCGTCATCCGGGTAGAAGAGGATAAATATATTAAATGGATAGAAGAGGCGCCGGCCGCCCTTCCCTTATCCTATGTGAACGACGGCATCAGCGCTATCCGGGCCGGCCAATCAGCGGATCCGGAACTTCTCCCCGCCCCCGCCGCGCCGTTGAACACGCTGGAGGACACCGAGATACCCTGGGGCATCAAACGCGTTAACGCGGCCGGAGCCTGGAAAACCAACACCGGGAAGGGCGTAAAGGTAGCCATTATAGACACCGGCATGGATTATACGCATCCGGACCTCGCCGCGCATTACGCCGGCGGCTACAACGCAGTGACCCCCTCCGCGCCTCCGCTGGACGATCACGGCCACGGCACGCATGTGTCCGGCACCATCGGCGCGATAAGGGACGCGCAGGGCGTAGTCGGCGTAGCGCCGGAAGCGATGCTTTACGCGGTAAAGGTCCTCGACGCCCAGGGCAGCGGCTCCTACTCTAACATAATAGCCGGGATACAGTGGGCCGTCGACAACAAGATCCAGGTCATCAACATGAGCCTCGGCGGCAGCAGCGGTACGCCCGCTCTCGCCAGCGCGATGACAGCGGCCGACAAGGCAGGCGTGACCATAGTCTGCGCCGCCGGCAACAGCTCCGGCGTGGTCGGGTATCCGGCCAAATATCCGGAAGCGATAGCGGTAGCCGCCTCGGACTCAGCTGATAAAATAACCTCGTTCTCCTGCAGGGGCCCCGAGATAGCGTTCATAGCCCCCGGCGCTAATGTCAACTCCTGCTATAAAGGCGGGGGATATAAGGCCATGTCCGGCACTTCCATGGCCTGCCCGCATGTGGCTGGTCTGGCGGCCCTGGCCGTCGCCAGCGGCGCGAGCACGCCGGCCCAGGTAAAGGCCACGCTTAAAAAAGCAGCCGTCTCGATCGGCCTGAAGCCGACCGAAGAGGGCGCTGGTATGATTGACGCCGCGAAGATCGGCGGATAAACAACGGCGAATAACACTAATAAGCAAAAGAACCCTGCGGAATGTCTCCGCAGGGCTCTTTTATTCGTTCTGCTGACCTTGTTAGCCGCTATTACCAGCCGTAGCCTTCTCCAGTCAGCTGTCCGACCCGCTCCTCCACGATCTTGGCTTTATTGGCCCGCCTGCTTTCAAGGTTCTTCCTGAGTCTGGCCAGGTCCTTCTCCATGCGCTGGATCTTCGCTTCCTGGTTTTTCAGGCGAAGTTCGAACGACTCGGAAACTTTAACCACGAGCTCTTGTTTTATTTTGTCTTTGTCCCCGCCAGAAGCCTTGTCGTATTTACGCGAAAGCTCCTTTGTTTCATATTCCAGGGAAAAGGCCCGCACGGCATCTTTCTCCATGCCTTCGTCATTCTCCATCCGCGCGATCATAGCCATCTTGCCGGACATCTTCATTAACATCCTGTAATTGCCGGGGGCCGTTTTCTTCAGCTCCTCGAGCTTCGCGGCAAAAGCCGGATCGTGTTTTTTTATGAGACCAGCCACCTCCTGGTCGCCATTCAACTCCGGGACGCCGGGCCTCATACCCGGCCAATTCCTCCGGCCAGCCCCGCCTTTTTCTTCCGCACGGCGTTTAAAGGCGCCTGGTTCCGTTCCGGACCCGCCTCCTCTGCCGGCGCCAGAACCTTCGTCCTGCCACATCCCGCTATCTTGCGGCGCGCTCTCTCCGGGGGCCTGTGCAGCGCAGTATGCGGCGGACAGAACCGCCAGGGAAAACGCTCCTGACAATATCAGCAATGTCTTCTTCATAATCTCTCCTTTTTACTTACGTTATCAAGCCGGCTCATCCGCTTGTTCTTTACGGGCTTCCAGATCGGAATAGGCGTAATCGAAATCAGCGGAAACCGGGCAGAGCATCTCGTCCTCAAGCGTGTAAATGCGGCTCTCAACATTTTCCAGTCCCGCGTCAAAACCGCTCTGCCAGCCTGACGGCGCGGCCCTGCGCCCCGGAAGATAAAAAGCCGCCAGGAACGCAGCCGCCATCGCCCCTGCCAGCACTCGCCGCATAAAGCCAGCGGACAGGAGCCTGGCCGGAGCGCTCAGGTAACCGGAGTTGAGGGTCTCCGCCTCCAGCTCGGGGGGCGGCGGCCTGAAAGCGTCCAGACCTTCCGACAGGCGCCTCAGAACGGACAGATCGGCCGCGCATGAGCGGCAGTCCTCCAGGTGCGCCTGAACCTCCGTTGAGGCGCCGTCCGGCAGCTCTCCGTAAAAGTAAAGAATGGTTTTCTCTTTATATGCGCAGTTCATAATTCAGCCCCGCAGTATTAACGCCGTGACCTGCTGTTTTATTGCATCAGCCGGCAAGCTGCGCCCGCATCTTCGCCAGAGCGCGGGACATACGCGCCAGAACCGTGCCTATGGGCACTCCCGCTATCACGGCTATCTCCCTGAAGGAGAGGCCGGAATAATGCCGCAGCAAAAAGACTTCCCGCTGCTCAGCAGAAAGGAGGTCAAAAACTTTCTGAATATCCCTGGCGCGCTCCTTGCTTTCAAACGCCACCTCAGGGCCCGGTTCCGGAGAGGGCAGGGACTCAGCCAGCGGCAAACTGTCATCCGAGCAAGCGTCGAGTGATTCCTCGCGGCGGCGCGAGGCCGACCGGAAATGATCCATGGCCGGATGGTGCGCCACGGTGGAAAGCCACGCCGAAAATTTCTCCCTCTCTCCGTAGGAAGGGAGCTTTCGGATGACTTTAATAAAAACTTCCTGGAACAG
>CAZPMW010000050.1:2120-14548 GCA_964587805.1 uncultured Elusimicrobiaceae bacterium | reverse complement strand
GACAAACTATCTCCGGCAGGCCGGCTGAGAACACGGAGCGCGGGGAGCGGCTAGAGGTCCGACTGCGGCATGGCTCTCAGCTGCTCCAGGGTGAAGACCGGGCCGTCCTTACAGATATAGGCACTGCCGACATTGCACCGTCCGCATTTGCCCACGCCGCATTTCATGCGGTTCTCGAGCGTGGTGTAGATATCGGCGGGCCCGAAGCCCAGGCCGGCCAGCACGGGCATCGTCAGCTTTATCATTATAGGCGGGCCGCACACTATCGCCAGACAGTTCTTAGCGGCCGGGGCCAGATCCTTCAGGACTGAGGGCACGAAACCCACTTTTCCCTTCCAGTCCGGGGTTTCCCCCCCTGGGTCCACGGTCACTGTAAGGCTGACATCCTTACGCTGCGCCCATTCCTGAAGCTCGTTCTTGTAGACCAGATCGGCCGCTGAGCGCGCGCCATATACTATCTGCACATTGCCGAAATCTTCGCGCCTGTCCAGCACGTTCCAGATCACGCTGCGCATAGGAGGCAGCGCGATGCCGCCGGCTATAAAAAGAAGGTCTCTGCCCTTCCATGCATCAATGGGAAAGAAATTGCCGTAAGGACCACGGAAAGTTATCGTCTGGCCCTCTTCCCGCGCGAAGAGGGCGCCGGTGACGCGACCGGCCTTGCGGAAGGTGCATTCGATATAACCGGTTCTGGTGGGAGGACTGGCGACGCAAAACACGCTTTCCCCCTCTCCGGGCAGGCCGTAGATCCCGAACATGCCAGTGCGGTAAGCTCTGAAAAAAGACTCCCGATAGGACTCGTCCGTGAACTCCAGCTTAAGGGTCTTTACGTCCGGAGCCTCGTCTCTTGCTGCCGCGATGCGCATGGTGGACGGCTGGTAGATATTCCCGGTCATCTTTTCGTTGTCGGTCATTTTGGTTTCCGCTTTCTAAACTTTCTTTTTAGACAGCGCGTCGATCTTTTCACAGACCTCGGCGATGGCCAGGCCAGCGTGGCACATCCTGCCGCACCTGCCGCAGCCGGTGCAGAGCGTCATCCCGAACTTTTCATAAAAATAGCGGAATTTATGCATCACCCGCTGCCTGTAGCGCGCGGAATGCACCGTCCGCGGATTGTGACCTCCGGCGTGCAGCGTAAAAAGGCCAAACCCGCACGAATCCCAGTTGCGGCACCTGACACTTTTTTTATGGTTCCCCTCATCCTGGATGTCGAAGCAGTGGCAGGTGGGGCAGACGTAGGCGCAGGCTCCGCAGCCCAGGCAGGCGGCGCTAACCTCCTCCCAGAACGGGGAATCGAAATTCTTTCCGAGCCACTCCGTGACTGCTTTAGCGTCGAAGCGCGCAGGGACATCTGCGGCAGGGTCGGGTTTCGCCGCGGCCGGACGAAGGAAGTTCCCGGCCGCCTCCGCTAGAGCTTTTCCTTTTTCGGTGAAAGCCTCAAGAAGCAGCATCTTCCCGTTATCTGCGAACCTGAGCGCGGCATCAGCCCCTTCTACGGAATCCGGCCGCACGCCCACACTGGAGCAGAAGCAATGCTCATCTGCCGCGGGGCAGGCCAGGCTTACCACGGTACAGGCCGCCCGCTTCGCGTTATACAGCTCGTCCTTAAAATCCCAGTTGAATACCGCGTCCAGGGCCTTCAGCCCGGCCAGGTCGCAGGGCCGCGCGCAGAGAAAAACTGTACGGGGCACATCGAGGCCAACCTTCCCGGCCTGGAAGGAGTCGCCTTCATGCTCATACTTCGCTATAACCTCGCTCCTGGGGAACAGGAAGTCCTTGATGGAATTATCCGGTATCGCCGCCGCCTCTATTTTTCGGGAAGGGTCCCACCGGGAGAAGAGGACCTTTCCACCTTCCCCGGCCAGAGGCGCTACTACCGCCCAGCCTTTTTGGGACAGGAGGGCGGCCAGTTCAGCCAGTTTCGCAGCGTCAAATTCTTGTTTCATTTTATAAAAGTATTGTCGTCGTCCGGAGACCAGGAGCCGATGAACGGCTTTTCATCCATATCATAGCCGGCCTTCGCTTTGAATTCATCCTGGACCAGCGAATCCAGCTTAGCGTTGAAGAGCATCAGCGGTATACCCTGCGGGCAGGCCGCCTCGCAGGAGCCGCACAGCGTGCAGCGCCCTGCCAGATGGAAAGCCCTGATAATGTTCCAGGCGTAATTCCCGTGGCCGTCAGCCATGGCGGAAATCCATTGCGGAACGTTCTTTTCCACTATGCAGCGCTTGCAGTAGCAGCCCGGGCAAGCGGCGCGGCAGGCGTAGCACCTGGTGCACTTCAAAAACTGCGCGCGCCAGAAATCGGCCCGTTCTCCGGCCGTCATCCCGTCCAGTTTGGCTGCGGCGTCCAGAAGCTCTTTTTCGGGAGCCAGGTCCTGGTATTTCTCTTTAAGCAGTTTGGCAGTCCCGGCCAGATCCAGCGCCCCTGCATATCCTTTCGGCCCGGCAGCGAGCGCTATCACGTCGCTCACCCCGAGCTGCGCTTCGGCAGCCAGCAGGACCAGGCTGCGGCAAACCGCGGGCGCAGCGGCTACAGCAACGGGGAACTTTTTACGCATCTCCGGCTTGTGGAGATACGCCGCGAGGTTCTTCGTACAGAGTTCGTCGAAGACCAGCGTTGAGACTTCCTCAGCCCTGGTTATGAAAGCAGGCGGCCGTTCGGTCCCTTTCAGGCGGTAGCCGATAACCAGCTTTACCCGGCCTTCCCTGAGAAGCCGTCCGGCGTCGGCGCGCATCTCCTCGGTAAAATTCACCAGCCCCTCCTTGCGGGATTCTTGTCTTTGAATGGGCCGCAGGCCCTTACGCTTTCCGTAATGCCTGTAATCATGTCCGCGAATTTCCTCCCCTCCGCGGCTGAGACCCAGCTGAAGAAGAGCCGATCCTCTCCTATGCCGGTGAAAGCGAGCAGTTTGCGGAAGACCGACCAGCGCCTGCGAGCGTGATAGTTGCCGTTAGTGTAATGGCAGTCTCCCGGATGGCAGCCACTTACCAGCACAGCGTCGGCGTCGCCCTCGAAGGCCTTGAGCACGAAAAGCGGATCTATGCGCCCAGTGCAGGGGAGCATGACTATCCTGATGTTCGGCGGATACTGGATGCGGCTTGTGCCGGCCAGGTCCGCGCCGGCGTAAGTACACCATTTACAGACGAAGACCGTTATCTTCGGCTCGAATCCGGTTTTAGAATGTGTTTCTGGCGTTGCGGTCATACTAAATTATTCCAGTGACGTTATTTCCGAGAAGATCTGCTCGTCGGTGAAGCCGTCCAGTTCGATGCTGTTGGAGCGGCAGACCGCGGCGCACGTACCGCAGCCCTGGCAAAGGCCCTCGTTAACTTCGGCCACCACGGATACCACTTTGCCCTCCCTGTCCTTCATGTCGAAATCGATTATGGCCTTGTACGGGCAGGCCTTGATGCAGGCACGGCAGTGGACACAGGAGGTCCGGTTCACCCGCGCGATTACCGGCTCACGTTCCAGCTGCGGGTTAGCGAACAGCCCCAGCACCTTCGCCGCGCAGGCGCCGGCCTGCGCCACACTGTCCGGTATGTCCTTCGGCGCCTGACAGGCCCCGGCCAGGTAGACTCCGGCTGCCGAGGTCTCCACCGGCCTTAGCTTCGGATGCGCCTCGCTATAGAAGCCGTCTTCGTCGAAATTCACTCCAAACAGGCGGGCGAGGCCCGCGGAGCCGTCCCGCGGAACCACTGCGTCCGCCAGAACCACCAGGTCTGCTTCAATTACCGCCGGCCCTCCGGTCAGTGTGTCGGCGCCTTTGACGATAAGCTTCCCGTCGTTGCGCCTGTAGATCCTGCTCACGCGCCCGCGGACATATTCCGCGCCATCCGTTTCTACCGCGCGGCGCACGAATTCATCGTAACCCTTACCCGCGGCGCGGATGTCCATGTAAAAAATAACGGCGCGGCCGTCGTGCACCTTGTGTTTGTAAAGCATCGCGTGCTTGGCTGTATACATGCAGCAGATCTTGGAGCAGTATTTTTTACCGGCCTTATCGTCGCGGCTGCCGCAGCACTGGATGAACACCACGGTCTCCGGGATGGTATTATCGCTGGGCCTGCGGATCTCTCCGTTTGTCGGGCCGCTGGCCGAAGCCAGCCGCTCGAAGGCGAAACCGTCGATAACGTCCTTCAGCCGTCCGCCGCCGTATTCCTTGTAAGCAGAATGATCCCACAGCTCGAACCCGGTGGCCAGGACCACAGCGCCCACCTTGACCTTGACCAGCTTGTCCTGATCAGCAAAATCTATAGCTTCCTTCTGACAGACCTTAGCGCATATGCCGCACGCGCCTTTAGTCAGCTTCATGCACCGGGCTGCGTCTATTACCGGCTTATTGGGCACCGCCTGCGGGAACGGGGAGTAGATGGCGGTCCTGTTCCCCAGCCCCGCGTTGAACTCGTCCGGGATCTTCTTAACTGGGCACTTGTTCCAGCAATCGCCGCAGCCGGTGCACTTTTCCGGGTCCACATACCTGGCCTTGCGGCGCACCGTGACCTCGAAATTGCCTACAAAGCCCTCCACCGACTCTACCTCGCTGTACGTCATCAGTGTAATATTGGGGTGGCTGGCAGCCTCCACCATGCGGGGTGTCAGGATGCACTGACTGCAGTCCAGCGTGGGAAAGGTTTCGCTGAGCCTGGCCATGTGCCCGCCTATGGACGGGCTTTTTTCGACCAGTATGACTTTCTTGCCGCCGTCTGCGATATCGAGCGCGGCCTGTATGCCGGCTATGCCGCCTCCTATAACCATGGCAGTGGGCTCCACTGGGACGCGTATCGGGTAAAGCGCGCGGTTACGCTTCACTTTGGCGGCCATGACGCGCACCAGGTCTATGGCCTTTTTTGTGGCTTCGGCTTTGTCGGAGTGCACCCAGGAGCAGTGCTCGCGTATGTTCGCCATCTCCAACAGATAGGGGTTCAGTCCGGCTTCCGCGGCGGCGGCGCGAAAGGTCTTTTCGTGCATACGCGGACTGCACGCCGCGATCACTACGCCTGTGAGCTTTTTTTCGATAATGGCTTTTTTCACCATCTGCTGTCCCGGGTCGGAGCACATGTATTTATAGTCGACGCTGTGGACCACACCGGCCATGCCGCCGGCGGCCTTAGCGACCGCCGCGCAGTCCACAGTCCGAGCTATGTTCTCACCGCAGTGACAGATGAATACGCCTATTCTAGCCATTTATTTCCCGGTTATTATCCGCGTGTCTATAAAGTGCTTATCCAGCCCCAGCGCCTTCGGGGGCAGACCGGCCGCCAGTCCCACCAGCTGGCTGAGGTAGATTATCGGGATATTATAGGGCCCGTACCCAGCCTTATGGATGTCAGGCTGGCGCATGTCCAGGTTCGAATGGCACATCGGGCAGCCAGTAACGATAAAGTCCGCGCCGCAGGCTTTGGCGTCGGCCAGCACGGCGTTCGAGAGCTCCACTACGGCGTCTGTCTTCGACATGCTCAGGCCCCCGCCGCAGCATTCTGTCAGAAAATTCCACTCCACCGTTTCGCAGCCGCTGGCCTTGATGGCCGCGCTCATGGAGGCGGGGCTCTCGTGATCGTCGCCTTCTATTATCCCATCGCCCCTGCTCAACAGGCAGCCGTAATAAGGCGCGGCCTTCAGGCCCTTCAGCGGAGAGATCAGCTTACCAGCTAATTCTCCGGCCAGAAGGATGTTTATAAATTCGGCTATATTGACCACATGGACACCGCCGCCATACGGCAGCCGCACTGTTTCCTTCATGTGTGCGGCCAGATCCGGGTTGCGGGCGACGCGCACTGCGGTACCTTTCAGCCGAGAGAAGCAGGCCGCGCAGGGCGCGAGAATCTCTTTAAATCCCTGTGCCTCAGCCAGGGCCAGCACCCGGTATGGCAGAGCCACCCCCAGATCGTGGTTAAGGTTATGGGCGGCAGTAGCTCCGCAGCAGTTCCAGTCGTCTATTTCGCGCAGATCGACCCCGGCCGCTCCGGCCAGGCCACGGATGGACATATCCAGTTCCACGCCTCCGCCGGAAAGCGAGCAGCCGGGATAATAGCCCGTCTTCCTCATTGGGTGCGCCCCTTTTTGCATTCGGAAAATATCCTTTTGATCTCTTTTCGGCCCTTTATCAGGTGCGGCTTTAGCGGCAGTTTCCCCCTGAAGAACATCCCCGGTCCTAGCAGCATGTCGCTGAAAAGGTCCAGCGTGGCCAGTTTGTAAAGCCCCACAAGCGGAATCTCTCCCATGCGCCCGGTCCGCTCTACTACCGCCAGGAAAGACTTATGGAAAGCCAGGATCTTACGGGCCAGAGGCGATTCCAGGCCCAGGCGCAGAGACTCTTCCCTCAGCACATCTATGACCGCGGCCGGGTCCAGTTTTTTGGGACAGCGCTGGGTGCATGTTAGGCAGCCCACGCAGTGCCAGATGGCCGAACTGGAAAGAGCCGCCTTAATAGATTCATCCGTGCCTGCCTGCACAAGCCGCATAAGTTTATTAGGACCCGGGTCCATGTATTTAGCCATCGGGCAGCCGGCGGTGCATTTGCCGCACTGGTAACATTCGGGCATATGTACGCCCGTGAGCTTTTTGATCTTTTCCGTAAGCGCGGCTTTCTTGGCCATAGGTATTAGCTTGTTTCCAAATTATATATAAAGGACCCGGCGATAAACAAGCCGGATATGGGGGGTCCGGATCCTTCTGTCTGATGGCGGGAGAGGGCTCGGATTTGACCACAGCACGAGCCAGGCCCATTCGGCGGCCCGGCTACACAATTGGCGTCTGGCCGGGATTTTCTTTTTTTTCCGCGACCCACCGTACCGCTTCCGGCGTGCCTGTATAAGTGGGGATCAGAGCCCGTATAGCTGTCAGCACAGGCACAGGGTCCGGCTGCCTGGAATGCTTAAGCAGATCCCGCATCTGTTCCTTCAGGATACCCACCTCGCTCTCTCCAGGCACAGCCATGAAGATATCCGGGTGGCCGGTATCCTTGCGCACGTCTTCGTCGCGGAACAGTTCCTCGTACATTTTCTCGCCAGGGCGCATGCCGGTGAACTTTATTTTGATATCTTTGTCCGGTTCAAGCCCGTTAAGAACGATGAGGTTGCGAGCCAGATCCGCCACTCTTACGGGCGTACCCATATTAAGCACGAAGATCTCCCCGCCGCTTCCCATGGCGCAGGCCTGCAAAATAAGCTGTATGGCTTCTTCTACCGTCATAAAATAGCGGGTGACATCCGGATGAGTGACGGTGATGGGCCCGCCGGCCTGTATCTGCTCCTGAAAGATGCGCACCGCGCTGCCGGAACTGCCCAGTACATTGCCGAACCGCACCGACATGAATTTGGTTGCGCCGGCGCGGCTGAAGGTGTGAAGCACCATTTCCCCCAACCGCTTGCTGGCCCCCATGACGCTGGAGGGCCTTACGGCCTTGTCGGTGGAAACATAAAGAAACCGCTCCGCGCCGTATTTTACGGCGGCATCGGCCAGCGCGTAAGTGCCGAGCGTGTTATTGCGCACCGCTTCCTGCGGATTGGTTTCCATCAGCGGCACGTGCTTATGCGCCGCCGCGTGGAACACTACCTTCGGCGCATGAGTTTCGAACAGGTTCTTCAGCATGATCACGTCGCCCACATCCCCGACCACAGGCGTGACCTGCTCGCCGTAGCCGGCCTCCACCAGCTCTTTTTCTATATAGAACAGGGCGGTATTGTGGTTGTCCAGCATCAGTATCTGCCCGGGAGCGTAATTCAGTATCTGCCGGCACAGTTCCGCGCCGATAGTCCCGCCGGCGCCGGTAACCAGTACCGTTTTCCCGGCGATTATGCCTTTAAGTGCCGCCATATCCATGTTTATCTTCTTGCGCGGCAGAAGGTCGGCCAGCCGCAGCTGGCGCACATGAAAGCCGGAGCTCTTATGGCTTAACTGCTCGGCCAGCGTGGGGACAGTACGGAACTTCACATGATAACGCACACCGCTGCAGAGCGCCATAAGCTCCTTGATAAGCGGCCCGCGCGAACTGTTCACCGCCACCACAACTTCATGTATGTTGTATTTTTCTATGGCGCGGGCCAGGTATTTACGCCCGCCAAATATAGGCAACCCGTGTATGCTGTGCTGCCACAGCTCCGCATTATCGTCCAGAAAACCTACAACCTTGTACTTGCGGTAGTTATCGTCTTTAAAATCCCTCAGCACGCCTTCTCCGATGCCGCCGGCGCCGAATATAAGAACACGGATGCGTTCTCTGGTGCTGCTCCCTTTATACCGCAGCTCGCGCGTGCCGCGAATGCCGAACCTTATCCCGCCCACAAGCAGCATGATGAAAACCGGGTCGAGCATCATCACCGAGCGGGCGAAGCTCCCGTGCCAGACGAACAGAATTACGGCTACCAGTAGAAGCTGGCTGACGACGGTGGCTTTCAGGATATTCATGGAATCGTTCATGCTGGCAAAACGCCAGACGCCGCGATACAGGCCGAAGTAATAGAACGCCGCCAGCCTGAACAACAGCACCAGCGGCAGCGTTTTTAACAGCCTGTCCAATTCATCGGCCGGCAGATGGAAATCAAACCGCAGCTGAAAGGCTAACCAGTAAGAAACACAAATCGCGGCCGCGTCGGCCAGAAACACCTTCCATTGTGAATTTTTTTTATTCATAAACCATCCTTGTCGTTCAAGCAAGCTGCCGATTACCGCACACTGCCGCCTAGGCGATTATCTTGCCCAGGGTTCTCATGATTATCCGTAAATCCGTCAGGAACGACTGTTCAGTCAGGTATCTCCTGTAAAGCGAGATCTTGGCCGGAAGAACCTCGGCCACATAGGCGTCATGCGGGGTAGAATATTTTTTGGCAACCCGGCCGCCCGCCTCCGCCCCGCTTAGCTGCGCCAGGACCTTTTCTTCATCCCTGTACTCTATCGCCGCGTAATCAGTTATGCCGGGGCGCACTCCCAGCACGGCTTCATAGTCTTCACGGAACATATCCACATACTGCTCCACTTCCGGCCTGGGGCCCACCAGGCTCATGTCGCCCAGCAGCACATTAAACAGCTGCGGCAGCTCGTCGATCTTCGTTTTGCGCAGGATACGTCCTACTGCTGTTATCATGGCGTCTCCGCCAGTGGTTATCGCGGCGCCCTTCTGATCCGCGCCGGCCGTCATCGTCCGGAATTTGTGCGTAAAGAACGGCTTAAAATTAAATCCCACGCGCTTATGGCTGAACAACACCGGCCCGGGACCGCTTAACTTAACGGCCAGCGCCGCCAGAATAAAAACCGGGCTCAACAAAACGATGCCGCAGGCGGAGGCCGCCATGTCAAAACCGCGCTTGCCGCAGCACAGGTAGAAACTATTTCGCATGCTCTAAAACCTTTGCCGCCACGTAGCGGGCTTCCTCTTCCGTCATAGCCGGATAGATCGGCAAAGATACCGATTGGGCGTAAACCTTTTCGGATGCAGGATAATTTTCCTTTTTATATCCGTATTTCGCCGTGTAATACGGCTGCCGGTGAACCGGGATAAAATGCAGCGAGGTTGAAATGCCGCTTTCTTTGAGCTTCGCCATCAGCTCATCCCGGTTTTTAACCTTTATCGCGTAAAGATGCCAGGACGTATCCCTGTCAGCGCGGACCACCGGCACGGTCACCGCGGATCCTGCGAAAGCCGCATTGTATATATCCGCAGTTCTTTTACGCATGGCATACATTTTATCCAGCTTGGCTAATTGCGCGAGACCTAAAGCCGAATGGATGTCCGTGGTATTGTATTTATTGCCGTTATCAACGACCTCGTAGTACCAGTTGCCTTTCGCGGTATAGCGGTCCCAGGCGTCGCGGCTTATGCCATGCAGGCGGTTAATCTTCATGCTTTTGGCATAGTCAGGATTTGAGGTGACTGCCATCCCCCCCTCGCCGCAGGCAAGCGTTTTGGTGGCGTAAAAGCTGAAGCAGGTTATCTCACCCAGGGTCCCGGCCCGGCGGCCTTTATAAGATGAAGGAAGGCAATGCGCGGCATCATCTATAACTTTCAACCCGCGCGTCCCGGCAAGGGCGATAATCTCATCCATGTCGCACATCTGGCCGCCGTAATGCACCGGGATAATGGCCTTTGTTCTTGGCGTTATCAGCGCCCCTATCTTCGCAACATCCATATTGTGGGTATCGTATTCCACGTCGCAAAGCACCGGGATGGCGCCGAAATAAGTGATGACTTCCGCGGTCGCTATAAAAGTGTTTGTCGGGATGATAACCTCATCGCCCGCGTTCAGGCCTATGGCCTTGAGCGCCAGATGCAGCGCGGCTGTGGCGGAGTTGAACGATACCGCGAAACGGCTTTCAGCCGGGATGCCGGAGCCCTCAAAGGTATAGTCACTGAATTTTTTTTCAAATTCGATGGTCCTGGGCCCCATAGTAAGCCAGCCTGATTTAACGGCCTCTACAACACCATTGATTTCGTCCTCGGTTATATACGCCCGGTGAAAAGATATTTCCATTTATCGCTCCTGATAACATTCCAGCGGATAGCACAAAATACCAAATTTTATATCTTCATTGATACTTTATGGCGTCAAGTTTATCAAGGACCCCGATATCGACAGCGTCGTCGAACTTTCTGGCGATCAGATACGGGGCTTCCATCAGCCTGCCGTAATCTTTCTCTGTCAGTAACCGCGGATTCCTATTATTTTCGCTCCAGTCCACATAGCACAGATAGTCCGCGGCAGTATGTTTGAACGGTGAGTTGAAAATTATAGTCTGGAAGAAACATTCATCCGGGATGCATGTGTTTCCAAAGAATGTCAGGTAATCCGGCCTGCGATCGACGAAATCGAGGACATACTTCGCGCAATCCAGCGTGAGGGCGAACCAGGTCGCCCCGAAATAATACTTCCCGCCGTCCGCGCCGGTGAAAAGCTGGCGTTTTCTTAAAAAGGGAAATGTATAGAAACGCCCGCCCGTCGCAATAATGTAAAGGCGCTGCAGGACACGCATAGCAATGCGGGGCGCCATAATCCAGCGCGGATAAGGGATCATATTCCGCTTCAGAAATCTCCGGTAAAGGTCCCCCTCGCAGCTCATGCAGTTGATAAAGTTCTTACCACGATTCTTCTCAAGGAAGCTGATAATTTCCTTCTCCGGTTTGATCGGATAATCCTGACAGCTGACAAGCCAGAGGTAATCGTATTCCCTGCCGGACGCTATCACCATACGCATTAAAACCAGCGTAGCGTCCACAAGGTCCGGGCCGCCCCAAGTCACGGATACACGTTCCGCGTCCCCGGCCATAAAAATATTGTCAGCCGTCATTATCTCCGGCGCGATCCGCGATTTCTTATCCACATGCACATAAAAATCTGTCTGAGCGTCTGAGCCCTGGATATTAAACGCCCGGATCTGGCGGTTTATCTGCCCGGGGTTCTTATGACACATCATGAGGTAAGCTATACGCATGGTCATTCCTGACTCACAGGCGTGGGAATTTTATAATTACGATAACGCACCAGGAAAGCCGGAATATTAGCCAAACCGATCAGTATACCGACTCCATAGGCGAGATGGATAAGCAGGAACATAAATGGCAGAAAAACGCACAGTGGCCGGGCGTCTCCGGACACCATGGATGCAGCTTTGAAAGCGAACCAAGCCCCGCTGACGCCATAAATTACAGCCAAAACGATTAGCGGCATCCAGCTCAGACTTACACCGATCCCCGCACAGAATATCACCGCCAGAAGGAAAACAAACGGCACAAAATGGCGCACGCTAAAACACCTGGGTGAAACAGCCATGGTGATACCGATACTATAGCCGCTGTGCAATTTCTGGGTCAGCAGACCATTAAAATCCGGGCGCGGATAATGATAGGACCTGATCTGTGGATCAAAATAGAATCTAAAGCCGGCCATTTTCATCCGCTGGTGCGCCTCATTATCCTCCGTCCTGACAAGACGCTCGTCATAGCCGCCGACCCGGGCGAATATCTGCCTGCGGTAGGCCGCGTGCGCCAGCGTATCGACATATCGGACAGGACCCGGATTCTTGAAATCGGCCAGCCCCGAGCCGAAGGCTGATACCTCCGCCAAAGCAAAAAACGCTTCCGCCGGATCGGGCGGGATCACGCTTATCCGCTGACCGCCCACGATGTTTTCGCCCTTCTCCATCGCCACCACATTCCTATAGATAAAATCTGCCGGTATCCTGGCATGGGCGTCTACCCTTAAAACAATGCTGCCCTGAGCACGTGCCAGTGCTATGTTCCACCCGCATGCCAATATCTTTTGCGGATTTTCAAGCACGCTCACCCTGAACTCCGGATGCTCAGCCCCGAATTTCCGCATAAGGTCCGCAGTCCCGTCTCTAGAACCGCCGTCGACAAAGATCAGCTCGATCTTACCGTGGTCGTATGTCTGGTTTAAAATATCCGCGAAGAGGGCGGAAAGATGTTTTCC
>CAZPMW010000050.1:0-2110 GCA_964587805.1 uncultured Elusimicrobiaceae bacterium | reverse complement strand
CGGCGTTCAGCGCTATAATGATGAACGAAACCGTCCCGTCGGTCTTTTTAATTTCCGGGTGCCCCGGTCCTCCGTCCTGACACCGGTAATCCAGCGGCTTACCCAGCTGGCTCCGCCAGCTACCGGTAGCCAGATTGGCACATCCCAGCAGGGTTCCGGTCCCATAGGCTAAATGGTAGCTCAGAAATGTTACGGCGGTCCGGACCCTTACACCCAAACCGTGAGGCCGGGTAAAAGATACCGCGAGGTTTATAAATAAATACGCCGCGACAGGAAAGAGATAAAGCTTTAAAAAAGGAGCGGCAAGAGGGACAAAAGCGATAGAAAGCAAATAAAGAACGAAGCCTGCCGGGATGAACCTGCGCCACTTGAAGGTATACGGGAACAGCTTTAAAGTGTAGACGTTCCACATGCCGGTATAAACACCCTGGCGAATCAGCCCCTTGAGCGTCGCCTGATTCGTATAAAATATTTCAATGGCCGGATCAAAGGCTACTTTATAGCCCGCCTTACGCAGACGGTCGTTAAACTCGTTATCCTGATTGCGGGTCAATCGTTCGTCATAAAACCCCACTTTTTCGAAAACTTCCCGGCGGAACGTGCCGTAGGGGACCGTGTCGACAAAACCGGGTTTGGTCCCGACACGGAAACCACCGTTGCCGACGCCGAACCTGTGCCTAGTCACTTCCGCCACGGGCACCGCCCAGGGCCCGCTGCCGTTGGGAACCGTCACGAACCTGCCCCCTGCGTTCGCAGCCCCGGTTTTCTCAAGAAGCGCGATGCAGTCTCGGACATAGCCGCGCGGATACTCGGAGTGGGCATCCAGCCGTACGATAATCCCGCCTTTAGCGGCCTTTATGCCTATATTCATCGCCGTGGGAGCTATGCGGCCCGGATTGTCCAGCAATTTGATAGCGGAACAGCTGGCCATGCGCAGCCTCACTATCTCTCTGGTCGAATCCGTGCTCATTCCGTCTACTACCAGGACCTCCCATCCACCCTCGGGCATATCGAAAGCCAGCACCGCGTCCAGGCAGGCGACTATATGCGCCTCCTCGTTGCGGCAGGGTATCAGTATAGAGATGAAATTACTCTGCATCATTTTCAACATCCGCCTGGAACTTTGTTTTTTCTCTCATCCACGAAATTACGGGACTTACCGGCGGCCGTCCGCTGTATATCGTCCACTATCTGACAGGTGATATTCGCGTCAAAACCCAGTTTCTCCTTGATAACTTTTTCAAGCGTCCTGAGGTTCCCCCTGTTAAAGCCCGGTCTGACTACAAGTCGGAAGACATACGAATAATCTTCAACGCGCGACATCTGGAATTCTTTTATGCCGCCGCCCTGCAATTCCTCTACCGCATAAGCGAAGATCGTGGCATGGATTTTGCGCCCGTCGGGAGTTTCAATAATGCTGCTCTCCCGCCCGGTGATATTGGCCAGCTTCGGCATGGCGCGTCCGCAGGCGCACGGGGACCTGTCCCAGACCGCCATATCGCCTATCTGGTAGCGTATTAAAGGCATCGCATAGTTATGCAGGTCGGTGACGATAACCCTGTTCAGCCCCTCGATATCCGAGGGGAGCAGCTCGACATACGCGGCCTCGCTGGAAACATGCATGCCGCCATGCGGGCATTGGTAAGCGATGATGCCTCCTTCAGTACAGCCATATTCGCTGACTACCCGGCAATTGAACGCTTTCTCGATATTACCGCGGAACGCCGCGGACAGCGTTTCCGATGTGGAGATAACTGCTTTCAGTTTCAGTTCTCCCACCGGCTTATCATTTTCAAGAATGTATTCCGCGAACCGGTTAAGCAGAGAGGCAAAACCGAACAGATATGACGGCTGCCATTTTACTGTTCTATGCCAGAACTTCTCCAAGTGCGCGTCATCCATCTCATAGGCTGAACAGGTAATGCGATTCAGCAAAACATCCTTGATCCTGTCCTTTAAATGCCCCTTCCATGAAGGAGAGAGACTCCACAATCGCGCCTCCCTTTCTCCTACGTCAATTCCAAACCACCTGTGCGCGCGGGCTATGTTGGCCCTATGGTATGCAAGCGCCTTATAATCGCGCATGATAGAAACAGGGGCCGAGGTGGAC
>CAZPMW010000049.1:0-14728 GCA_964587805.1 uncultured Elusimicrobiaceae bacterium | reverse complement strand
GTCCTTGTGGACTGCGACCCGTCTACCTTCAATCCCTGCATGAAAGACGCGAAGAAAAAGGTCAGCAGGCGCACCGGCGCTATTATCATTCCGCATCTTTTCGGTCTGCCGTCAGATATCCGTGGCGCGAAAGCTCTTGGCGTTCCACTTCTGGAGGATTGCGCGCAGGCAGCCGGCGCGCGGGTCGGCGATAAGCCCTGCGGCTCATTCGGCCGGGCCTGCGTTGTTTCGTTTTACGCCACGAAGCTTGTAGCAGCCGGGACCGGGGGAATGGTTCTGTCCGACTCAGCCGTGCTGACGGATAAAGTAGCTGACCTCAGGGAGTATGACGGCAAAAAGCCGGACAGGCCCCGGGAGAACGCCAGAATGGGGGAGCTTGAAGCAGCTTTGGGCCGCGCACAGCTGGCCCGCCTGGCTGGCTTCCTGAAAAGACGGGCGAAGATCGCCTCCGCTTATGATGAAGCGTTTTCCGGGATGGGCTGCGTTCTGCCGGTAAAAATGAAAGGCAGGGTGTATTACAGGTACGTGCTTCGTCTGCCGGAAACTGAATTGTCTGGAGCTATACGTCAGCTGGAGAGAGCGGGGATAATGGCGGCGCGTCCGGTTTTCAGGCCGCTTCACCTGGACGTGCCCTGCCGCGGCGGTTTTCCGGGTGCGGATGAGGCGTGGAAGACGGCGCTTTCCATCCCACTCTATCCCGCACTTACCGGCGCGGAAGTAAAGCGTATACTAAAGTCCGTCCGCGCCGCTCTGAAGTAAGGGGTAATGGCGGTCACTTCCCGGTCAGCACTACAAGCGGGATCTCGGCGGGGGCCAGCAGGCGCATGGGGGGACCCCAGGTTCCGGCGCCGGAGGTGACGTAGAAAAAAGAATCTTTGATATGGTACAGCCCGTAAAAATATTTGTAGACCATGCGCGTGAAAAGATGGAACGGGAAGATCTGGCCCCCATGGGTATGGCCGGAGAAGCCGACAAAATTTCCGTTTTCAGCTATCAGGTCCAGCATCAGGGGCTGGTGCGACATTAAGATAGAGAAGCCCGGCGCCCGGTTTTTACCAAGGACCGCAGCAACCGCCTGTTCCGTCATTTTTTCGGTCATGATGTCGCTCAGGCCGATTATCCTTACCCCCGCCGCGTCGTAGCTTTCATTCCGTAAAAGGGTTATGCCGCATTCTTTGTAACAGGCGAGTGATTTTTCATATCCGAAATAATACTCATGGTTGCCAAGGACGCCGAAGGTCCCGAGCCGGGGCTTCAGTTCCCGGACCAGCCCGGCCAGCTCAGGCCCGCAGGTGAGCCCCGGGTCGAGCAGGTCCCCTGTAAACAGCACAAGGTCCGGGTTTTGTGATTTGATCGTCTTTACCAAGGCGGAGAATCGCTTAAGTTTAAGCCGTGAATCGATGTGGATGTCCGATATCTGGGCTATTTTCAGCCCCTCCATCGCCGCCGGCAGACCGGAAACCGGCAGGCGAATCTCTTTCAGCTCGGGGGCTCTCATCCCGTTGTAAACAGAGAACGCTATCACGCCGCCCAAAAACGCCGCGGTCCCGAACCGGAAATAGCGCATCCCTTCTGGTGAAAGCAGGCGCCGCAGGCCCAGTGCCAGCAGGTCTGAAAGGAGGAAGGTCGATCCGGTCAGCAGTATGATTCCCATCCAGTAGTAGCCGGCGAGATAGACCGGCTCCAGAGCGGGTCCGGAATAGCGATGGCGCAGGAACATGGTGAAAGGGCTGAAAAAAGCCAGAAGCAGGAAGATTATCCTGGCGGTACGCGTCGCGCTCGCGGAGAGAGCGAAATTGCGCGCCAGCCAGGAGGCGGAATAAAAATGCAGGGATATATAAGCGCCGATCAGGGCGAGGAAAGCCGCAAGGTGGTGATGTTTCATAGTCTGCCGGCATGTAATTATATAAACTAAAGTATCGCAGTTGGAACAAAGCGCGTTCTTCAGGCAATGGACTAAGCCCCCGGCTTTATTGTCAAATATATCGTCCTCTTTAACATCGCTATGGATAAAACAGCTTACTTGAGCGTTTACGATAAGACCGGGATCGCGGATCTCGCGCGCGGCTTGAGTGATCTTGGTTTTGAGATCTACTCCTCTGGTTCTACCTTTAAAACGCTTCGGGAGGCGGAGGTGGAAGCGGAGGAGATAAAATATTCCCCGCCTGTACCGGTTTCGGTCCTGAAAGCCCTTTCCGGCCGCGCGGCCGTCCTTTCGGAGAACGGGGTAGAGGTGCCCAGCCTCTATGTGGTGGCCGCGAATCTTTATCCTATCGCAAATATCGTCAGCCAGGAGGAATTCGCTATAGGTGAGCTGTCCGGCTACCTGGACCAGGCGAACGCTTCGGTGCTGCGCGCCGCCGCCAGGGATTTTGAAAATGTAATAACTCTCTGCCGTCCGGAGGATTACGGCCCGGCGCTTGAAGCGCTCAGAACCGCGGGGGGGCTTGAACCGGAGAATAAGCGGCAGCTTGCCGCCAAGGCCTGGCAATATCTGGCCGCCTACGACGCTACCGTCGCGCAGTACCTTTCGGAGACGCGGGACCTGCTGGGGGACGAGCTGGTCATGAGCCTTAAGAAGGTGGCGGACCTGGCTTACGGCGAGAACCGCCACCAGAAGGCGGCGTTTTACGCGCTGAGCGGCGCCCGGCCGCGCGGTCTGAACGCCGCCAGGATACTTTCCGGCGGGCAGTTCAACCTGAACCATTATCTGGACCTGAATACGGCTTTTGAGCTGGCCGCCGAATTCGAAGAGCCGGTCTGTGTTATCTCCAAGCATGCCCGGCCCGCCGGCGTCTGCGCGGCGGCGAAACCGGCCGACTGCCTCCGCGGCGCCTTTAAGGCGGACCCCGCCGGCACGGCCGGCGGCACGGCGGCTTTTAACCGGCAGGTGGACGAGGAGACGGCCGCGGCGCTGAAGGAGGTTTTCATCGAGAGCGTGGTGGCCCCGGATTACAGCAGGGAGGCGCTGGCCATGCTGCGCGCGAAGGAGGGTCTAAGAGTGATAGCTCTGCCGGCGCCAGTCGTTTCTCCGCGCGAGGTTGAGCTCTACTCCGTGTCCGGAGGCCTGCTGATAGAGGCTAAGGACCAGGCGGTAATGGTTGCCGAGCCTCAGTGCGTTACAAGACGCAAACCTTCCGACGAGGAGATGCGGTCGCTTAAGCTGGCCTGGAAGACGGCCAAATACGCAAAGACCTACGCCGTTGTGCTGGCGTCAGGCGGGACGGCCGCTGCCGTGAGCGCGGCGGAAAGTTCCACCTATGACGCCGTAGCTGGCGCGGTAGCCAAATTAAGGGGAAAGCATCCTATCTTCGAAAGCAAAGCGCCGCTTGTGATGGCCTGCGACGCAGCCCTGCCCTTAAAGACGCTGGAGGCCGCGCTGCTGGCCGGCGTAAGCGCGGTTATACAGCCCGGCGGCTGGCGGGAGGACCTGCTGTGCGCCCAATTCTGCGATATGAAGAACGCCGCTATGCTGCTGGCCGGCATCCGCCACTTTAAACATTAAAGGACTGTTCCGGCCCAGGGTTAAAAAGGTTTTTAATCCCGCCTAAATTTTGTAGATTATCTTCAGGACTTTATGACGGACCTCACTGATCTTCTCCGCTTGAACGACAGGGCTTATCTGCTGGTCAGAAATCCTTCTTCCGTGTTTATTTGCTGGACCTGGAGCGCGGCAGTCTGCGGAGCTTTTGAAACCGGCGTTTATGAGCCTGAGATTATCGTCAGGCTTGCCGCGGTGGAAGATAAAAGCCTGGCTGTGGAGTGTTCCGCCCTGTGGAGCGCCGGCAAGTTGTACATCCGGCCTCCTGCCGAGGGCAGGGTCTACTCGGCCTTTGTGTATGCCCGGAAAAAAGACGGTTCCAAAGAGAAGCTTCTGGAGAGCAACGCCGCGCTTACGCCGGTCTCCTCTGCGATGTCCGGCCTTTCAGCCGGCTACGCCAGCGCTGAGTTCTTCCGACAGAGTTTAAGGGAGCCGGTATGAGGCCCAACGCCTCCATCCTGTTTCTCCTGCACGCGCACCTGCCCTATATCAGCCACCCGGAACATGCGGATTTCCTGGAAGAGAACTGGTTTTTTGAGGGGGTTGTCGAGACCTATGTTCCGCTGATCTCCATGCTTGACAGGCTGGTGGGCGATGGCATACGACCCGGCATCGCTATCTCTATCTCTCCCACGCTTGGCGCGATGCTAGAGAACGAGCAGCTGGAAAAAAAGCTCCGCCGCTACGTAGAGTCCCGGCAGGAGCTGATAGAAAAGGAACTGGTCCGGGTGGGCAACGACCCGGCGCTTTTAAAGACCGTGCAGCTCTACGCCCGGCTTTACGCGCAGGCCGCCGGGATAATACACAAATACAGCGGGGACCTTATCACTCCTTTAAAGCGCCTTCAGCACTCCGGGCAGATCGAGATCATAACCACCTCCGCCACGCACGCAGTTCTGCCAACGCTGGCTCATCCGGAGGCCCTGCGCGCCCAGATAGCGGCCGCGGCCGATGACTATTTCGACAGATTTAACACTAAGGCGTCGGGGTTCTGGCTGCCGGAATGCGCTTATGACCCCCGCGTGCAGGCTTATCTCAAGCTGTCCGGCTTCAATTATATTTTCACGGAGGCGCACGCCGTAAACCTTGCCGGCGCCGCTAATAAAAACGGAGTATACGCCTCCTACAGGACGCAAAACGGCATGAATGTTTTTGCCAGGGACGCGGATTCCTCCAAAGAGGTCTGGAGCGCTAAATTCGGCTACCCCGGCGATCCCGCCTATCGCGAGTTTTACCGCGATCTGGGCTTTGACGCGGATTACGATTATATAAAGCCCTATCTGGGCTCAGACGGAACGCGCCGGTCACTCGGCCTTAAATATCACCGCATCACAGGCGGGGTGGACCTCGCCGCAAAGCAATATTACGATCCCGACGCAGCGCAGGCCGCGGTAGAGCGCCACGCGGCGGATTTTCTGGCCCGCCGCATGAAACAGGCGGAGGAGATCCAGTCCGCCAGGGGCATCCGGCCCGTGATAGTCGGCTGCTATGACGCGGAACTGTTCGGCCACTGGTGGTTCGAAGGGCCGGCCTTCCTGGAAAGCGTCATAAGGAAGATACGGCAGGACCGGCTACCGCTGCAGTTCGTCACTCCGGGGGAGTATCTTAATTCCTGTCCGGAACCGGCCGAGCTGTCTCCGGAGATCTCCTCCTGGGGAGAGAACGGCTATTTTGACCCCTGGCTGAACGAGTCTAACGATCCCATCTGCCGCAAAGTGCTGTCCGTCACTGACCTGATGATAGAGACGGCCAACCGGTCCATCAACCAGGATCTGTCCGGACCCGCGCTGAGAGCGCTGAATCAGGCCGCGCGGGAGGTGCTGCTGGCCCAGAGCTCGGACTGGCCCTTCCTTATGTATATCGGCTCCCACTCCAGGTACGCCGCTGAGCGGGTTGACGGCCACGTAGCCAACGCGGTCCGCCTGCTGGCCGAAGCGAGGGAAAAGCGCGTGGATGAAAAAGCCCTGCACGACCTGGAAAAAAAGAACAGCCTGTTCCAGCGGCTGGATTTCAGACTGTTCGCCTCCGTCTCCAAATTTTAAGCCTTCGGCTTAAAACTTAAGGATTAAGGACGAAGGATCAGGGATAAAGGGGATGACAATTTCCTTTTCCGTCCTTAATCCTTGGTCCCTGCTCCTTGATCCTTTCTTTTTATCTTCTCCCACACGCTGCGGAAGTTTTCCGGCAGGCCCGCTTTCAGGATCGTCTTTTTGCCGGTCGCCGGATGTGTAAAGGCGATCTCGCGGGAATGAAGCATCAGGCGTGGGGCCTCCTCTCCGCCGTATAGCCGGTCGCCGACTATGGGATGGCCGGCGAATTCCAGATGTATCCTTATCTGGTTAGTGCGGCCGGTGCGGGGATATACCTCCAGAAGAGCGTGCTTTTTGGTTTTTTCGCTTATCTTGAAATCGGTTTGCGCCTCCCTGCCGTATTCCCAGACCTTTATTTTCTTGAAGCCCGCCGCTCTGCCTATCGGGGCGTCGATAGAGCCGGTTTTTTTGGCCGGCACTCCGCCTACCACGCCCTCGTAGGTTTTGTGAACCAGCCGGTCGCGGAACTGATCCTGCAGCGCTGCCTGCGCTTCCGGAGTTTTCGCTACCAGCATAAGTCCGCTTGTGTCCCTGTCAAGGCGGTGTACCAGGCCCATGCGGGGCAGAGCGTTGTCCCCCAGCGCGGGGCGCGCCCGCAGCAGCATGGAGACCAGCGTTTCCTCCGATAAAAGGCAGGTTTCAGGGCGGCGCTCCCAGTTGGAGTCGTTGGGATGCACCGGAAGGCCTGAGGGTTTATCCACGGCCAGCAGGGCCTTGTCCTCGTAAAGGATGATAGCGTTAAGCCGGGCCGGGTCCTTCACGCCCATAGCAGGCAGGGCTATCTCTACCGCATCTCCGGGGCTGAGCAAAAAAGAAGGTTTTCTTGGGCTGCCGTTCACCAGCGCACGGCCCTCGATGATCAGCCGTTTAACAAACTCCCGCGAGAGCCCCGTCTCGGAGCGCGTGATAAAAACATCCAGCCTTTCCGGAGCGCCCTCGAATATCATAGCCTGTGTTTTCATTTTGTCCTCATTATTCTTAAAAGTATATATACCGAGGCCGCAGCCGCCAGCGCCGACACCGCCTGAGCGGGGGAAAGTCCCAGCCATGCGCCGCCGCGGTCGTCCCCGCGCAGGAACTCCGTAATAAACCTTAAGACCGCATAAGACAGCATATATCCGGCGAACGCCACGCCGCCAGGCAGTGCTTTTTCGCGCCGTGACAACCACATCAGCCCGCCGAAGATAAGGAAGTTGCCGGCTGATTCATAGAGCTGGACCGGGTGCAGCGGTACGCCCCGGTAGGCGAAAGACACCTCGCACAGCGGATCCGTGAATGCTACGGAAAAAAAACCGGCCCCGGCCGGCCTGCCGTGGCAGCAGCCTGCCAGGAAACAGCCAAGCCGGCCGAATCCGTGCGCCAGCGCCAAAGCGGGTACGAAATGGTCCGCGGTTGTAAGCACATTCAGCCTGTTCCGGCGGCAATAAAAAAAGAAGGCCGCGGCGCCCGCCAAAAAGCCGCCGTAAAACACAAAACCGTAGGGGAAGGTTGTGAGAATATACGCCAGCTTCGATATGGCGCCGGAGTTCGGACCCAGCTCCTGCCAGTAGGTGGCCGCGAATGCCGCCTTCGCTCCCAGTATGCCGGCCAGAGCCGGATAAAATATAAGGTCCGCCTCCTGATCCCGGGTTATCAGGGCGGCGTTCCGGCTTCTATACAGGTATATGATCGCGGCCGTGTAGCCGAGCGCCACCATAAAGCCGTACGCCGGCAATTTGAAGCTTCCTATCTGAAATAAAAAAGGATGCATAAAGTTACAGCTTGCGGCGGCATTCCGGAAAAGCGTTTATATCGCCGCTTTAATAAATTCAGCTTCTCCCCTGGCAGCCAGCTTCATGTATATATTACGCTCTTTCTGCTCCCCGATGGTGGAGATGTTCCCGTTATAGGAATGTCCCGGGTAGAGGACGGTTTCCCCAGGCAGAGCGGCCAGCTTTAATAGACTGTCGCGGAGAGCTCTGGGATCAGACCCGGGCAGATCAGCGCGGCCGCATTGCCCCAGGAAAAGTGTGTCTCCTGTAAAAACCGCGCCGCCTGCCAGATAGGAGACGGATCCAGGGGTGTGGCCGGGAGTGTGCATAACTTTTATCCTGACAGGCCCGGAGGCGAGCTCCTCGTCTCCGTTCAGAAGGCGAAGCGGCTTAATATCATCTTCGAGCAGGAAAGTGTCGCCCGCATGGACGGTAAGCGCCAGCCCGTCGTTCTTTTTCAGGAAATGGCGTACGGCGTTCGCGTGATCAGGGTGGGCGTGAGTGAGTAAAAGCAGTTTGAGCTCCAGCCTTTCCCTGCGCAGCAGTTCCTCGGCGGCTTCAGGCTGCCAGGCCGGATCTATCAGGACGGCTTCTTTATGCCCGGCTTCCCACAGGAGGTAGGAGAGATTCTCCATCGGTCCTACCTTAAGCTGCTTTATCTCCATCTGGTGTTTCCCTTTCTGCTTTGCCTCAGCTCTATTCCCTTTTATTCAGTCGCCTTTTTTCGGGGGAGGGAAGCGGTATTCTATCTCGTTCGGGCGGAGAAGCCCCAGCTTCCTGCGGGCTGTCTGCTCTAGCATTCCGGGGGCCTTAACGGCGCGTAAATCTTTCTCCAGGCTGATCTTCTCCAGCTCAAGCGCCGCCTTCTCTTTCGTCAGCCGCCGGTATTCCAGGGAGTTTTTAATCAGTCCCCTGAATCCCCTGTTGCTCAGCAGGAAAACAGCCGCCAGCAGCAGAATAATGTACCTTAATTTGCCCCTGTGCTGTTTGAGTTTCACGATTTTTGAAAAAAGCATAAGGCAGTAAAAGCACAAAGGCACAAAGCGGGCAAAAGTGCATGAAACTCCCGGCTTTATGCCTTTGCAGCTATGCTCCTGCGCCTTTCTACCGGCAAACCTTGAAGGCGAAGTCTTTGGCGTACCGGGCGTTCTTGCCCAGTTCTTCCTCAATCCTTATGAGCTGATTGTATTTAGACAGGCGCTCCGAGCGGCAGGGCGCGCCGGTTTTGATCGCGCCGGCGTTAGTGGCAACCGCCAGATCCGCTATGAAAGAGTCTTCGGTCTCGCCAGAGCGGTGGGATATTATGGTCGCGAAATTAGCTTTATGCGCCATCTCTATCACGCGCACTGTTTCGGTCAGGGTGCCTATCTGGTTGAGCTTGATCAGGATGGCGTTGGCGATGCCCTCCTCGATCCCGCGCTTGAGGCGGAGAGGGTTGGTAACGAACAGGTCGTCTCCCACGATAAGCGCCTTTTTGCCGAGGTGCTTGGTCATATGCTCCCAGCCGTCCCAGTCGTCTTCCGCCAGCGGGTCCTCATAAGAGATCAGCGGGAAATGCTTTTTCCACTCGGAATATTTTCCGGTCAGTTCCTGGTATGTGAGGTTTGAGCTCTCAAACACATAGCGGTCGTTCTGATAGAATTCGCTGGCCGCGGAATCCAGCGCTATCTGCACTTCTTTGAACGTGTAGCCGGTGTCCTTGATCGCCTTGCAGATGGTTTCGATCACCGCTTCGTGCGTGAAGATCTTGGGCGCGAAGCCGCCCTCGTCGCCCACCGATACGGTGTAGCCGCCTTTGGACAGGATGGCCTTAAGCGTGTGGTAGATCTCGGAGCCAATGCGGATAGCGTCGGAGAATTTCGCCGCCCCCGTTGGGACTATCATGAATTCCTGGATATTGATGCCGCTGTCGGCGTGCTTTCCGCCGTTGACTATATTGAGCATGGGCGCTGGTATTAGGAAGGTCTTGTGCTTCAGCCCGTAAGCTTTGCGTATGTAGGCATAGAGCGGCAGGTTCGCGGAATCGGCCGCGGCCCGCGCCAGTGCCATGGAAATCGACAGCATCGCGTTCGCGCCCAGCTTGGATTTGGTCTGCGTGCCGTCCAGTTCTATCATCAGCTCGTCTATTTTTATGGGGTTAGCTTTCAGCCCGGCGATCTCAGGAGCTATCAGTTCGGTAACGTTTTCCACGGCTTTTACCACGCCCTTGCCTGTATAGCGCTTCCCTCCGTCGCGGAGCTCAAGTGCCTCGTGGGCGCCGGTGGAGGCGCCGCTCGGAACCGCCGCGCGGCCAAAAGAACCGTCGGTAAGATAGATGTCAGTCTCGACGGTGGGGAAGCCCCTGGAATCAAGCACTTCCCTCGAAACTACTTTTTTTATTTTAGCTTCCATATTAGTGGTCTCCTGTTTTTCAGCGTCTGTTTTTTTAGCCGGAACTAAAATTTCCCGTTAATTATCTTTCCGCCTGCCGCCAAAAGCGTGTCCATTCTCGCTTTGGTGGAGGCTTCGGCGTATATTCCTACGGAGTATTCGGCCGTGGAGGGCCGCAGACCCAGCCAGCTTCCGTCCTTCATGATGAACTTGAACCCGTCCGTATGGTCTATTCTCCATACCGAGGCGCCTGCCAGGTTCAGGGGCGGCCGGTGCGTCAGTCTTTCTATGACCGCGGCCAGGTTAACGCCCTGGTCCGCGCGCACGGTCATTTTTGTGTTGACGAAATTGCCTGTCCGCTTTATAAGGCCGGCCAGGATCTGTCTCAACGGCTTGCGTTCGTAAGCGACCATCTCCGCCATCAGCAGGCAGGCCAGTATGCCGTCCTTTGCGGGAACGTGTCCCGCGATGGATAAACCGCCGGCCTCTTCTCCGCCGATCAGGTACTGTCCGGTGCGAAGGAGGCTGCCGATATGCCGGAATCCGACCGGAGTTTCCCGCATAGACAGGCCATGATGGCTGGCTACGGCGTCCGTGAAATGCGAGGTCATGAGCGATCGGGCGACCCGGCCTCTAAGGCCGCGGTTCTTTGCCAGGTGCTCTACGGCCAGGCCCAGCACCAGATTGGGCGGTATCCAGGTCCCGTCCGAGTCAACTATGCCGTACCGGGAGGCGTCTCCGTCGCAGGCAAGTCCCAAATTCAGTCGGTTTTTAAGCACCGTCTCCCGGATAATTTTCAGGTTTCCCTCGTTTATATCAGGCTGAACGCCGCCGAAAAGGATATCCCTGCCTTCGCGCAAGGGGATGACCTTGACCCCGAGCTTTTCCAGCGCTGTGCGCAGGTAGGGTCCGGCTGCGCCGTGCAAAGAATCGGCGGCTACCTTGAGCCCGGCTTTTTTTATAGCGCCAGTGTCCAGCAGGGAATAAATCTGGTTAAGATAGCTTTCCCTGAAACCAACTACCTTAATGACGCCTGATGATACCGCCTGGTCGTACGGGATGATCTTTTCGGATTCTGCTATGGTCAGGCTCTGGGCCCGCAGTTCCAGGTCGTCGGTAACTTCCGGCAGGGCCGGTCCTCCCCAGTAGGGTATCCAGCTGACGCCGCTGTAGTGGGCCGGCTCGCTCCCTGCGGTCAGCATAAATCCGCCGGCCGCAAAAGTTTTCATTACCGTCCAGGAAGCTGCCGGAGTAGGGGTTTCCGTGTCAGAGAGCAGAACCGTCAGCCCCTCTGCTGCGAAAGCCTCGGCCGCGTTCCTTCCGAATTCCCTGGAGAAATAACGCGTGTCGTATCCGACCACCACATGCGGAAGCTTAGCGGCCGCCCTGCCGCTATTCTTAAGATGCAGAAGATATTCTTCGCTTTTATACCCGTACTCCCGGTTCTCACGCAGATGTTCCGCCGCGGCATGTGCGATTCTGCGCAGGGTGGTAAGGGTAAATTTGTCGGCGATAACAGCGCGCCAGCCGGAGGGGCCGAATTTGATATTAGCGGTTGCCATGGGTAGCAATATAGCAAAATAATCCGGGCTAAAGCAAAAAAAGCGCGGCTGCGGCGCCAAGGAGACGGCGCAGGGCCGTAAGAGGGCTAAGTTTAGTAGAATAGCATCTATAACCATTATGAGGAAAAAGTTCGCCGCGGCGGGATTTGTTTGCATGCTGGCGGCCGCCTGCTCCGGGCCGGCGCCGCAGCCGCGCCCTGATTTTGTGCGCGAGGGAGAGCCAGCCCCGCAGCTTGCTTTGCCAGGGCTCATGAACGCTCCCGCCGCCAGGCTGAGCGGCATTGAAGAGCTAAGCGGCAAAGTAGTGGTCCTGGAATTCTGGGCTACCTGGCTGGGGCCCTGCGCTGAGAATATCCCGAGATTTAACGCTCTGGCCGAAAAGTTCAGGGATAAGCCGGTGGTTTTTATTTCGATCACGGATGAGTCGGAGGAAACGGTTTCCAAATTCCTTAAAACTGCCCCGATAAAGGGCTGGATAGCGCCCGGCGCCCCGGCGGAAGTATTCAGGGCCTACAGGGTTTTTGACCGGCCGCACACAGTTATAATAGGCCGAGACTCGAAGGTGGCCGCTATAACACTTTTAGCCGAAGTGACGGAGGAGCGCCTGAACATACTGCTCGCCGGACAGTCTCCGGTGTTTAAGGATTCCCTGTCCGCTCCGGCCCGACCCGCCGGCGGAACGGCTTCCACCTTGGCGGAATTCTATCTGGGCGAGCCGCTAAGCGGCGAGATGACGGCGGAATACGGCAGGGGATATTACGCCGGGCATAACGCACCGCTGCTTAACGCACTGGACTACTTTTACAGGGATGCCGTCAAAATTGACGCCTCCGGCTCGGCGTTGGCCGTTCTTAAAAAACGCTATGAGCTGCGCGTGCGTTTATCCGCAGAGCGGGGGGACGGCCTGGGTGGTTTCTTCTCCGACGGGGTGAAAACGGCTCTCGGGCTCAGGCTGAAAATGGTTAAAAAAGACGCGCCGGTATATCTGCTGAAGCCGGCGCACTCCGGAGCGAAAGGTTTTAAAAAGGCGGTGTCGCCAAAAAGCTCCGTCCGCGCCTATGAAGCCGGGTTCAAAGCGGAAAAAATGCCGCTTAGCGCGCTCTGCGGTATGCTGAAAGATAAGATCGATCTGCCGCTTATTGACGAGACCGGGCTTAAAGGCGAGTATGACTATTCTTTTAAAACCGGGCCGGAGGATCTGCCCGGCCTCAATACGGCTCTGATAGACCAGCTTGGCTTGCGGCTGCTGCCCGCCACGCGCAGGATCGCAGTGCTGGAGGTCAGGTGAGCCGCCGCGGGCCGCTCAGGGCTGGCTCTCTATGAAACGAATTTCCGCTAAGGCCACGGTTTATCTTATAGACGGATCTAATTTCTCACGAAGCTTCTGGGATCGCGGCGCCGGCGGCTCTTCCGACGCCCTGGAGGCGGAATTCCTCAACTGGCTGGACTCGGTCTCAAGGCTGGAACCGCTGCGCGCCTCGTGCTTCCGCGTAATATTTGACGGCGGCTTCAGGCCGGCGCGAAGCAGGGACAACCCGGCGATTACCGTTCATTTCAGCGAACATGAATCCGCCGATGATTTTCTGCTGGAGCGGGCCTCTTTTATGGCGGCCGAGGGAGTGCGCTGCGTAATAGTTTCAAATGACCGGGGGATACGGGATAAAGCGGCAGCTGAGGGAGCTAATACCATGGCCTGTGAAACTTTTTATCGCCTTGCCGCCGACGAGCTGAAAAAAAGCGGCGGGCAGCCGTAGCCGCCCTCTGTCTGCGCGGCCTTTGCGGCTATCCGGCCGTCTGGCCTTTTCTCTTTCTGAACCATTCCTGAAGATCATCGAACAAGGTGTAGGTGACCGGCGTCATCAAAAGCGTTATCAGCAGCGACAACGTCTGGCCGCCTATGATGACCCAGGCCATGGCCCGTCTTGAGCCCGAGCCGGCGCCCGTGCCGAGGGCTGTCGGGATCATGCAGGCGACTAAAGTCAGGGTTGTCATCAGGATGGGGCGCAGCCTGATCCTGTTGGCCTCGATGGACGCCTCGTGGCGCGGCATGCCCTTGGCCCGCAGGGTGTTTGTGTAATCCACCTGTAAAATGGCGTTCTTCTTCACTATGCCGAACAGCATGAAGATGCCCATGATGCCGAACAGTGTGACGCTCTGGCCGGTCAGGAACAGCGAGAGAACGGCGAATGGAAGCGTAAGCGGCAGGGCTATTATGATCGCTATAGGATAGACGAAGCTTTCGAACTGGCTCGCCAACACTATATAAATAAAGATAAAGGCCATGAGAAAAGCTATCACGAACCCCATAAGCATGTTGCCGAGTTCCTTCGACCTGCCGGTAGCTCCGGCCGTGTATTCCGCAGGAGCGTTGAGGGCCTGGAAGGCCTTGCCGGCCTCTTTCAGCATTGTGCCCAGCGGCATGCCGGTGGTATTAGCCTCAACGGTGATCTTGCGCTGGCGGTTATAGCGCTCTATCTGCGTGGGGCCCACGCCCTCCACCACCTTCGCCACGCTGTCGATGCGTACCATGCGGCCGCCTGCCGCCGGCACCACAAGAGCCTCGATCACATCCTTCCTGTCGCGGTAATTGCTGTCGGCCCGCACGCGTACCTGGTAGAGTTCATCGCCGTCCTTGAACTTGGTTATATCCTCCTCCCCGCCCACCAGGGTCCTGAGGGAGGTGGCTATATCTTCGATCTTAACGCCAAGATCGTGCGCCCGGTCGCGGTCAATCTCCACGCGGTACTCTGGCTTGGCGTAGGAAAAGCTCAGATCCACGTCGGCTACGCCTTTGAGGGCCTTCAGATGGCCTTCCACCGCCCTGGCGTAGCCCTGCAATTTTTCCAGGTCCGGCCCCACCACAACGTACTGTAACTCCTTCTCGCCGCCGCCGAAGCCGCCGGACACCGTTACCGCCGTGCGCAGGCCGGTATACTTGGACAGCATCTCGCGCTCCGCCGCCATTATTTTTGTAATGGAGGGGCGTTTTGAAAGGCCGACCAGCTCCACAGTTATATAGCCCTCGTTGGAGGCGGCGGAGCCAAAATGCGAGCCGACTCCGGTGCCTATGGAGGAAAGCGTATTGGTAACGTAGGGGATGGTCCTTGTTTCGGTCTCTATCTGGGCGAACAACCGCTTCATCACTTCGAGGCTGGTGCCTTCAGGCGCCTTCACCGTTATCTGGTACTGGCCGGTGTCATCGGTGGGCATGAAGTCTTTTCCGACGAACATGAAAAGGGGTATCATGGACAGCATTATCCCTATGGAGTACCCCACCATGGCTTTCCGGTGCGAGAGCGCCCATTCCAGCATCACAATATATTTAGACGCCAGGTAGTCGTTCACCCGGTCGGTGAATTTCTGAAGCTTTGTCTTCTCGCTGTTTTTAATCTTGAGGAACAGCGCGCAAAGCAT
>CAZPMW010000048.1:0-14940 GCA_964587805.1 uncultured Elusimicrobiaceae bacterium | reverse complement strand
TATCACCGAACGCAGGCGCGCGGAAAACATTCTGCGTGACAGCGAGGAAAAGTATCAGAAGTTATTTCAGTCGGCGCCCCTGCTTATAGCGCTGACACGGAGAGCGGACGGGCGGTTTATTGATTGTAACAAACAATTTAATCTTGCCCTCGGATTTAGCAAGGAGGAAGTGATAGATAAAACATCGGTTGAACTCGGCATGTTCACTCCTGAGGCCCGTAAGCGTATGCTGGACGCATTAACGGCTAGCGGTCTGGTTAAGGGGCTGGAACTGCCGGTGTGCACCAAGAATGGAACGATTCTAATTGTTTCATTTTACGCGGATATAGTGAAGGTGGGCGATGAGGATTGCCTGCTTACCATCGCTCACGATATCACCTCGCGCAAACTTGCGGAAGATGTATTGCGCGAGAGCGAGGAGAAGTACCAGAAGATATTTCATTCGGCGCCAGTGCTTGTTGCGCTGAGCCGGATCGAAGACGGACGTTACCTTGCCTGTAATCAAAAATTTATCCATACTCTGGGATTTAAAGCTGAAGAAGTTGTCGGAAAAACTTCTGCCGAACTAGGCATATTGGCCCCCGAGGCCCGCTTGATTATGATCGAAGCATTCAGGCGTTCAGGCCGGATCAGTGGCGTGGAACTGCCTGTTCACACCAAGGATGGCAGGATCATTATGTGCTCGTTCTACGGTGAACAGGTGCAGATAGGCGGAGAACAACATCTTCTGAGCATAGCTTTGGACATAACCCTGTATAAACAGGCGGAAGCGAAACTGATGAGGCTTAATGATGAGCTTACGGAAAAGCAGAGGGAGATGGAATCCTTCCTCTATCTCACCACGCACGATTTGCGTGCGCCTGTGGTAAATCTGCTGGGATTTAGCCAGATGCTTGCAGACGACCTGAAAGAAATACAGGCAGCCATAGCGCCAGCGGCCCTGCCTGAAGAAATAAAAAGCAAGGTGTTTGAGCTTATGGATACGAAGGTGCCTGAATCCTTAGGGTTTATCTCTGAGAGCGCTATAAAGATGGACCGGATGTTAAAAGCTCTTCTTAAAATGGCACGCCTCGGTCGTGTGGAAATTAACTTCGCAACGCTGGATATGAACGCTATGCTGGCAGATGTGACGTCCGCGCTTGCCTATCAGCTTGAAGAGGCTGGTGGCGTGGTTAAGGTGGAAGTGTTGCCGCCTTGCAGAGCCGACGCAAGCGTAATTAACCAGGCTTTTACCAACTTGCTGGACAACGCCATAAAATACCGGCACCGCGGCCGCAGTCTCGAGATAACCGTGCGGGGTGAAATCAAGGACAGCGCAACCGTGGTCTATACGGTATCCGACAACGGCCAAGGCATAAAAACTGCCGACCTGGATAAGGTGGGCCAGATCTTTTTCCGTGCCCATTCGCAGGATCCGTCCATAGAGATAGGCGAGGGAATCGGTTTGGCGATGGTAAGACGAATACTGGAGCGCAGCGGTGGTAAGCTCATAGTCAGGTCGACATATGGCATAGGTACCCAGATCTTAGTGGAACTGCCGAGACAGGATGAAAACTGATCACCTTTACAGGGGGCGGGATGGATAGCAAAGAACATATAACCATACTTCTTGCGGAAGACGATGACGGGCATGCGCGGCTTATAAGGCGAAGGTTCGAAGAGGCGGACGTGCAGAACCCGGTGATCAGGTTTAATGGCGGTGCTGAGGTCTGGGATTTTATTTCCAGCAAAAACATAGCCTGCCTTGAGCCGGATAAGCATTACGTGCTGCTTTTAGATATACGCATGCCCGGCATGGATGGGATAGAGGTGCTGCGGCGTGTAAAAGGAGACCCGCGCCTTAAAAACATGCACGTAATCATGCTTACCACCACCGACGACCCGAAAGATATCGCCCTCTGCTATGAGTTGGGATGCAGAAACTATCTGGTCAAGCCTGTGGATTCGGACAGATTCAACACAATGATGAAACAGCTGGGAGTGTTTCCGGCTGATAGTCATAGCCCGCGGTCTTAAAGCTGAGCATGAGGGTGAGGCTGATAATCTTAGGCCTACGGATAGACTATTGCGCGCAATGGAGAGACTTATGACGGATAAAAAAGCACTGACCGGCGATTTCATCCTTATAGTGGAGGATGACCGCGGGACTAACGGCCTGGAGGCCAGACAGCTTGCGCCGCTTGGGTTGGCCATACGCAGCGCCTTCAGCGGTAAAGAAGCCGCAGAAATTCTTAAAGACGCCCAGCCCGCGCTGATGTTGCTGGATTATTCCCTGCCGGATATGAACGCTTTTGGCCTGCTGGAGGTGCTTCATGAAAACAAGGCCAAGGTTCCGCCTTTTATCGTTATTACTGGCCTGGGTGACGAAAAAATGGCGGTTGAGCTGATGAAGGCCGGCGCCGAGGATTACCTTGTAAAAGACTCCTCCCTGCTGGGCATACTGTGTGACCGCGCAATAAAAGCACTGAATACTGCAGGGCTGCGGTCGCAGTTGACCGCGTCACGCTACGCCCTGTCCGGGCAGATAAAACTTACGGCTGATATTATCAACAGCTGTTCGGCGCCTATCTGTACTTTTGACCTTTCCGGCAAATATACATCTGCGAATATGGCCGCGGCCCGGATTCTTAAAACCACTCCGGAGGCTCTGATAGGCCGCCGGCAAGAAGAGTTTATGCCGGCGGAGATGGCCGCAAAGTACAGCAGCGATAATCTCCAGATACTGAAAAGCGGGAAGGCAGTGCAATTCGAGGAAATGCATATTGAGTCGGACGGCCAGCATTTTTATTCCTCGCTGAAATTCCCACTTTTAGACGAAAAAGGCGAAACCTACGGAATCGGCGTAATTGACACTGATATTACGGAGAGAAAAAAAGCTGAGCGCTTCCTGCAGGAAATGACCGGCATACAGCGGGCTGAATCGCTGGGGGCGCTGGCTGGCGGCATCGCCCACGACTTCAATAATATGCTCACCGGTATTTCAGCGAATATGTCTTTGCTGGCAGCTAAAACCGCCAACAAGGAGCACAAGGAGATCATCCGCGATGCGCTGGAGGCCGCCAGGGACGCCCAGACCCTTACAGGGCAGCTGATGGCGTTCTCAAAAGGCGGTAAGTCGGTGAAAAAGGTGTTTTGTTTTGAAACGGCCTTAAGAGAGACCTTTAACCTGGCCACGCGCGGCGCTAAACACACCAGGGAAATAAAGATAAGCGACGGGCTCTGGAGCGTGGAAGGTGACGGCAATCAGCTGAAGCAGGCCGTTAGCAACCTGCTGGTCAATGCTCTGCTGGCCATGCCTGATGGCGGTATGCTGCGGCTAACTGCGGAGAACGTCCGGTTAACAGATGGCGCCGGTGGCCGGTTGCCTGCCGGGAACTATGTGCGGGTCATTGTTACGGATACCGGCAGCGGCATTCCCAAAGAAAGTCTGGAAAGTGTTTTTGAGCCGTATCCCGCAGCCAATCCGCGAGGGGATGCTCTGGGGCTTGCTATAACCTGGTCGGTAATCAATGGCCACGGCGGGAATATAGAGGTTGAGTCCGACCAAGGAAAAGGTGCCGCCTTTAAGCTCTTGCTTCCTGCGACAGGGACCTGCATTATTAAGCGTGCCGCCGGGAAAACGGCCGAAGTGCAAACAGGCGTCGGCAGGATACTGGTGCTGGAAGACGAAGAGATGGTAAGCAAAGCTGCAGAGCGGATACTGAAAGCGTTAGGCTACTCATGTGAAATAACCACGGATGGAGCTGAGACGCTGCGGCGCTACGCAGCGGAGAAGGCGGCTGGGAGCCCCTTCGATGCAGTTATCATGGACCTGACCATCCCGGGAGGCATGGGCGGCAAGGAAGCCGTCCAGCTCCTGCGCGGCACAGACCCCGGTGCGCGCATCATGGTTTCCAGCGGCTACTCTGATGAGCCGGTACTGGCCGACTATAAAGCCTTCGGCTTTGATGCGGTGCTGCCCAAACCGTACCGGTACGAAGACATGTCCGCCGCCCTGGCGCTCCTGCTGAAAAAAGGATAAGCGTAAAAAACAGGTGGCCTGGAGACCGGGTCTGGCCGGCCGCCTATTCTCCTATTTCGAAGAGGTGTATGCCGCCGCCATCCAGCTCAAGGTAGAGGCCCTGATTCAGCAGCTCACGGCCCGTGCGGATGTAGGCGGCGGGTTGGCCGTCCTTGCCTATATTGAGGGTGTCGCGCAGCGTGTAGCTTTTATCTGCAGAGGGATAGAACGCTCCCAAAACGGAAAGCGCCGGGCTGAACCGGAACAGGCCGCCCGCCCTGCCGTCGGCGAGGTTTGCGGCTGCGAGTATGATTTGGCGCTGCCTGCCGTGGGCTGCGCTCACGGTATAAGCTGCCAGGGGCGTTCCGGCCTCGGTCTCCAGCACGGCCATAGCTCCACGCTCGAATAGCCAGCGGTATTGCGCGGACTTGGCGAGCACTAACTTCAGGAACTCCGCGTTGTCCCGGTCAGATTTGGCCCAGTTTATAGCCACCGGGATATCGAAGGGAATAGCCTTTTCCCGGTCCCCGGAGGCGGCCAGATCCGCTATCAAATTGTCTTCCTGCCCCACGCCTTGTTCGAGGCCGTTGTAGACCAGCACTGGCCGCAGGAGCAGCGCCAACAGCGCCGAGGCCCTGAAGTGGCGCCCCAGTTTGTCGACCGGATTTCCTTCTCCTCCGTCGTGGGTGCCGATAAAATTGACCGCGGAAGAGCCGCCGCGCTGCCAGGTGCGGAACGCAACGTTGCGCAGAGCGGCGCGGATGCGGTCCGCATCGCGGAGAACCAGCGCGTCGTAGAGCCCTATCTGGCCCAGGGACTGGTCGTGGTCGTTCTTGTTATAGACCCCGTTGGAACCGGCGCGGGAGAGGTCCGTCTCGAACCCGTAGGCTTCGTCAAACATAGCCGCGGTGTGCTTGGCGGCTTTGGGCGCGTAGGTGGCCTCCTCCAGCACCTCCTGGTCCTTCACCGCCTCCCGGCGCGCCTCAAAGCCGGTTATAAGCCGGTCCATTTCAGAGCGCAGCCAGCCCCCGGCTGATTCCCTCTCCTGCTTCAGGTAGGAGAGCCAGGTGTCGTAATAATACGCGTTTGTGATGTAGTAGGCCATGTCCCGACGCAGGACATCCACCCCCAGGTAGGCCACCATGTGCCGGGCCTCCTCCACTTCCCAATGCCGGGCGGCCGGTCGCGAGTAGTCGCGTTGGGCCATGTCTACCCACACCCCGTCGCCGTAGCCGGTGCGCGGATGATGGATTAAGATCTTCATGTGCACGCGTCTGCCCTTATCGGGATAGCGGTCCGTCTCCATATAATAGAAATATGGCGGCACCTGGGCCAGGATCTCCTCCTTCGTCAGGTTCTGCGGAGGCACAATATGGAGCAGCGCCTCCGGGAAGTTCTTGACCAGGTCGCTGTCCAATGAAACGTGGTTGGGGATCTCGTCAGCTCCCACCTTGAACCCCATGGCGTGTGCCCGCCTGACAAAGCGTCTGAACGCCCCCTCGCCCCCGAGCTCCGGCTTGATCCTGTAGCCCTTGATGGCGTAGGGTGAGCCGCCGCCTGTGCCCCAGCGCCGGATTTCGCCTATCTCGAAGATGTCCAGAAGCCAGACAGTATCAGAGCAGGTAGCCTCCCGGATGCGCTCCAGCTCCGATTCATCCAGGGAGTCAAAGAAGTTCTTGCCAGGCTTGATGCGGTTGTAGGCCCGGGCGAGAATCATATAGATACCGGCGCTCCGGAACCAGCCGGAGGCGTCCGCGGCCTGCAGTTCGGCCTGAAGTTCACGTACCGCTGCGATCAGAACCCCGTCCAACTTGCGCGACTTTTCGGCAAGGGGGAGAACTGCTCCGCGCAGTTCCGCCAGATCCCGGCGCAGTGGGGCGGTCCAGGCGCAGGCCGAGAGCAGCGCGTCGAGGTACTTGAAATAGTTTTCGATCCGAGCCGGGTCCGAAGCGTCGCCCGGAGCGGCCGTTTCTAGCTTTCCGTAGAGAAAACCCTCCAGCCCAGCGGCCCGGGCTTTGACCAGCTCTCCCGAAGGTCTGCGGAATACGAATGGCTCTATCATGCCGGCCGGGGAGCGTGTGCCGGCGCCGAGGATGGCGCGCAGTTCCTTCACGCGTATGACGCCTGCAGAAGGGCCGGCTTTTTGACGGATCGGTTCCGTGCCAACAACGATCAGACCCGGTCGGTTCGCGTGTGCCGCGCTAAAAGATGAAACGGTTGAAAGCCCTGTCTTGGCAGCGGCAGGTTTAAGGATTTTGTTTGAAGCGGCGTCCTTATCGACAACGTGCGCAAAAGGCGGCGTATGGCTGGGCATAACCATTATCCTTCCCCTATGATATCCCGGGTGCTCCATTATCATTATCATACCCCTCAGCTGAAACCTTTAGCTCCTAAAGTAAACCAGTAACTGTGCGGATAATTTACAGGAGAAGAAAGGTTGTTTTTGGCGCCTTGAATGGCCAAAAGGCGCGGTTTTAGTTTATCCATGGAAAAAAAATTACTGATCGCGGACGACGACCAGGCCTTTCACCGCATAATTCGCCGGGTGTTTGCCGGCCTGGATTGGCAGGTGGAAACCGCGGATGACGGCCTGATCGCGCTGGAAAAGATCTCCGCGCGTCCGCCGGATGTCATTCTTCTGGACCTGAATATGCCGCGCCTGGGAGGCCGGGACCTGCTGGCCAGGCTGCGCGGCGATGCGCGGATGGATTCCATCCCCGTAATTATCCTCAGCGGCTGTGACACCCCGCAGGAAATAGCTACGGAATTCAGACTTGGGGCAGATGACTTTATTTCCAAACCCTTTACGCCCGTGGAACTGGTGTCGCGCGTAGAGCGGGCCGCTTTCCGCAATCGCCGCATGCTGGCCGCCAATCCGCTCACTTTTCTGCCCGGCGGCCCCGCTATAGAGGAAGAGGCCGTCAGGCGCATCAAAACCGGCGAGCCGCTGGCTTTTTTCTACATAGACATAGATAATTTTAAGGCCTATAACGATAAATACGGCTATCTGAGCGGCGATTCCGCCATAAAACAGGTCGCTGCGCTGCTGGGAGAATTGCGGGAGTCGTTCCCCCTGGAGGACATTTTTATCGGGCATGTTGGCGGGGACGATTTTGTGCTGATGGCAAAACCCGAAAAGACCGTGGAGATAGCCCGCGCCCTGGCGCACAAATTCGACGGGCTGGCCCCGGAACTTTATAACAGCGAGGACAGGCAGCGCGGCTTCACCACCTCCAAAGACCGTATGGGTAACACGCATGAATTCCCGGTCATGACGCTTACCATAGCCGCCACCACCAATGAGAAAAGGAAGCTTGATCATTACGCAAAGATAGTTGAGATAGCTGCCGAAATAAAGAAATATCTTAAAAACCTGAAGGACCGCACGGGCAGCATTTATCTAAAGGACAGGCGAATCGACGCCGCCGGGCAGGAATGGACGCATCCGGATGTTTTAATGACAGGAAAGATATGAAACAGAGCGCCCCGGCGGCCGCCTGCCTGCCGGAAAAAAAGAAAATGGACGCCCTTGGCAGGCTCTCCTGTAATGTCGCCCACGACTTCAACAATATCCTTGGGGGCTTAGGCGGATTCACCGCGCTGGCTATGGCCTGCGTTAAGGAAAATGATCCCCTGGCGCGTGACCTGAAGGAAATCAAAGTATCCGTAGCTAAAGCTGCGCGTCTTGCAAAGCAGCTCAGCATTTTCGGCGGGCGACAGCTGATGGAGAGTAAGCTATGCGCAGTTAATGACGTCATAATGAATACGCTGAAAAGAACGGAGTTGGTCCCGGCAGGTAATTTTAAAATAGAGGCGCGGCCAGGGGCGGGACTGCCAGGCATAATGGCCGACGGCGCGCAACTGGAGCAGGCGCTTGTAAATCTGCTGGTCAACGCGCGCGAGGCCATGCCGGACGGAGGAACGGCCGTCATAAGTTCAACTGCCATACGATGCAGGGGCGCGGCCGTAAAATCGCCTGATCCCGGCGCGGCCGGAGATCTGTTTCTAAAGATCACGGTTGAGGACTGCGGCACCGGACTAAGCGCAGAGGCAATGGAGCATCTTTTTGAACCGCTTTTTTCAACCAGAAAAAAGGGCAACAGCTCCGGCCTGGGGCTTTCAACAGTTTACGGTATAGTTAAGCAGCACAACGGCTGGGTTGAGGTGATAAGCGATCCCGGCAACGGCAGCGAGTTCGCGCTGTTTTTGCCCGCGATAAGTAAACAAGCTAAAGTGGCAGACCTGTTCGGCGGATAATATCAGCGGAGGGTTGATGATCAATTTTTTCAGCAGCCGCAAGATAAAAGTCCTGCTCGTTAACAGCGACAGGAGGGATGCGGACAGGTTCGCAGGTTTTCTTCCGGAGAAGAAATACCGCGTATACACCGCGCTTACGGGTGCCGCCGGCATAGCCCTTGCGGAAAAGGAGCAGCCGGGAATAATAATAATGGATTGCGAATTGCCGGGCAAGAGCGGCTGGAAAACACTGAACCGACTCAAGAACAATGTTAAAACCGCAGCTATCCCGGTGCTCATGCGCACCGCCGCGGGGGATAATGCCTCCGCCAGCAGGGCATATTCCGGAAGAGCGGAGGGCTGTATCCCCGGGCCGGCGCGCAAAGAAACCGTAATGGCCCGTATAGAAAGAAGATTGGGCCGGGCGCTCGAACTGGCTGGGAGATAGATCCGCGTGTAAAGTCCGCAGGCGATTACGCGGACAATAAGAGAGAGGTTAAACCATGTTCGGACTTTCAAAAAAGAAACCCAAGGTTCTGCTGGTGGACGACGACGGCTTTATGCGCACCGTCCTTTCCAGTTATATCCCCAAGGACATTTTTGATGTCGTTACGGCCAAGGACGGGGCCGACGGCATATCTGTGGCCGGTAAAGAGGAGCCCAGCATAATAATGCTGGACGCTAATATGCCGGGAAAAGACGGCTGGGACACGCTGGCCGAGCTTAAAGCCAATAAGAAGACAGCGGTTATACCCGTGCTGATGTGCACAGCGGTGGACGATTGCGGCTCCCTTGACCGGGCCTTTCTCGCCGGGGCGCAGGGCTACATTACCAAGCCTGTTAATAAGGATGCTTTTCTTAAGAAGATTAATAAGACGCTTGGTCTGGCGCAATAAAGGAGAGATTATGGCTGACAATCCGATGGCTGAATTCGCCGCAGTGTTCGTTGAAGAATCGGGCGGCAGGCTTACAGAATTAAAACAATCCGTTGACGCACTCGCCGGCAACCCGGCCCTGCCGGCTGAATGCGAGAAAGCCAGGATTTCCTCGCATACAATCAGAGGTATGGCAGCCCAGATGGGCTACGAAGATATTGCCAAAGTCTCAAAAGAAGTTGAGCTGCTGTTTGTGGAGCTCAAGAAAAAAGGAACAGCTCCCTCCCCGGACATGGTCTCCGGCGCCCGTGATTGCGCGGCTGCGCTGGAGAAGATGTTCGCGGGGCTTGCAAGCGGCACCCCGCAGGGAGTAAATCCCGAAACTCTGGCCGCGCGGATGCAGACTCTCAGTGCCGGAATAGGAGCCGCAAAATGAAGATACTTATTGTGGACGACTCTAAGACCATGCGGATGATAATCGGCCGGACCCTCAAGGAGCTGGGCCACGAAACGCGCGAGGCCGGCAACGGCCGCGAGGCTATTGCCGTGCTGAAAGGCGAGTCTGACTGGGGCCTGGTGATGGCTGACTGGAATATGCCGGAGATGAACGGCCTCGAAATGGTGATAGCGGTGAAGGCCGAGGAAGTTTACAAGCCCCTGCCAATAATGATGGTCACCACCGAAACCGAGATGTCGAACATCCAGAAGGCCATGGATGCTGGCGCCGCCGGCTTCATAATGAAGCCTTTTAAAAAAGAGGCGATCCAGGAAAAAATAGCCGGCCTGACGGCGGTGAAAGCATGACCGCTGAAGCGGTTTCCGCCCAGGGGCTGCTGGAGCCCATAGTAAAGGATGTCTTTGATACTATGGTGAACTGCCCCATAGCGCCCGCCCCGTACGCGCCAGTAGAGGGCGCCAGGGTAACCGCTTTTGTAGGTATAGGCGGCCAGAAAAAATACACTGTGCTGCTTGAGTGCGCGGAGCCGCTGGCCTGCAAAGCAGCCGGAGCTATGCTGATGGATACCTATCCGGAATGGTCCGACTCCGTGCAGGACGCGCTGTCGGAAATAACCAATATGATAGCCGGCAATGTGAAATCAAAACTGCCGGAACATCTGGGTCTTTCCCTTTCCCTGCCGACTGTGGTACGCGGCTCCAGCTACGAGTGCCGCACCCCAAAAATGAAAATAATGCAGGAGGCCGGCTTCGACTGTGGCGGCGCGCCGCTTACGGTAAGGATAGTCGAGGAAGAGGGCTGATAAAATATGAGGACCATGAGTGTCGCCAGCAGAGCAGGTAATAAAGGCGTTACAGCTCCGGCCCGCGCCAAGGCGAAATGGCCAAAGGGCGCTTTTAAGGTGCGGGTGGAGAGCGCCAGATGCCGTTATCACGGGATTCCGCACGAGATATGCGGCTGTCTCAGCTGACGATGGGGCGGAGTCAGAGGCTTTGTAGAATCGGTCTGGCCGGCGGCAGGAAAGACTGGCAAAATCCTAAAATGAATAATCCAAATTCAGCGGCAGCAGATCTAAATATAGCGCTTAACGCAGCGGCCTCCATGCTGGTGAAGCTGGACGCCGCTAACGCCCCCGGGTACCTGGCGGCCGCCCTTGAGTTGCGCCGGCTGGTTGCGCTGGCGGGCGGCCGGACAGGCGAGCTTCTTGCCGAGGCCGCCGGGAAGCTGGAATCCGCCGCCGCTCAGGATTCCGGTCGCGAAGCCCTGTCTGTGGAGGCCGGGAAGATCCTGGAACAGGCGATGAATATTTACGAGGATGTATCCGCCGCCACCGGAGTGACTGCCGTTTCGGCAAAGGCCGCGCCTGTCATTTTCGCCGAGTCCGTGCAGGCAGCGCCGGCCACCATTGCGGCTGCCGCACCAGCAACACCGATTCCCGCGCCTGCAAATAAAGAGGACGGGCCCCAGCCGTTGCCGGCCGATGTTGACCGCGACATACTGGGCGATTTTATAACCGAGAGCCGCGAAAACCTGCAGACCGCGGAGGGCGCCCTGCTTACCCTTGAGACCAATCCGGCCGACCAGGAAAGTATCAACAGGGTTTTCAGGGCTTTCCACACTATTAAGGGAATGTCCGCCTTCATGGGCCTCACCCGGGTGGCCGAACTGGCGCATCACGCCGAGTCTCTTTTAAGCAAGGTGCGAGACGGGAAAATAGCCTTCGGCGGCGCCTACGCGGATATGTGCCTGCGCTCGGTGGATGTGCTTAAGGAGCTTATACAGACCGTTCAGGACGCCCTGGGCGGCCAGCTTATGCTGAAGCCAGAGGGCTATAATCCCCTGATGAAAGACCTGGTGGACCCCGAGGCCGCGGCCGCCCGCACGCCTGTCGCTGCGCCTGCGGAACTGCCGCGCCTGGGAGATATGCTGGTGGCGGACGGTAAAGCCACCCGCGAAGATGTTGAAGTAGCTGAGGCCAGCAAGGGGCCCGAGCCGCTCGGAGTGGCGCTGGTAAAAAGCCAGGCGGCCTCGCTTACCGATGTGGGGCAGGCCCTGCGCAAGCAGCAGGAGGCCAAAAACCCCGCTGTAGAGCAGCAGGACAGTTCCGTGCGTGTGCGCACCGACCGGCTGGATCAGCTGATAGAAAGTTTGGGGGAACTGGTTATAGCCCAATCAATGCTTTCGCAGGACCGTACCGTTGTAACCGGGCGGGATATCGACCTGTCTAAAAAGGTTTCCCACTCGGGCAAGATAGTGCGCGACCTGCAGGAACTGGGCATGGCCATGCGCATGGTGCCGCTCAAAGCCACTTTTCAGAAGATGTCGCGCGTGGTGCGCGATCTTTCCAAAAAGAACGGAAAAGAGGTCGATCTCACCGTGATAGGCGAGGAGACCGAGATAGACCGCAACATGGTGGCCGTGGTGGACGAGCTTCTGGTGCACATGGTGCGCAATTCCATGGACCACGGAATAGAATTGCCGGCTGACAGAGAGGCCGCCGGCAAGCCCCGCCGCGGCGCGTTTAAGCTGGGCGCCTTCCATTCCGGCGGCAATATTGTTTTCGAAATCAAGGACGACGGAAAGGGCCTCAATAAAGCCAAGATAAAAGCCAAGGCGCTTGAGAAGGGCCTGATAAAATCAGCCGAAGGACTGAGCGATAATGAGATACACAACATGGTGTTCCTGCCCGGCTTTTCAACCGCCGACAAGATAACGGATGTCTCTGGCCGCGGGGTGGGCATGGATGTTGTTAAAAAAGGCGTGGAGGGTATGCGCGGCCGTATAGATATAGATTCCGAAGAGGGTAAGGGCTGCGCCTTCAAGCTGAAGCTGCCGCTGACGATGGCGATCACCGACGGCATGCTGGTGCGAGTGGGAACGCAGCGCTATATCATACCGATGGGCAGCATACATATTTCGCTCCGGCCCGAACCCAAAGCCGTTTCAAAAGTGGTCGGGCGCGGCGAGCTGCTTAACCTGCGCGGCGAGCTGATGCCGGTGTTCCGGCTGCATAAGATCTTCGGAGTGAAAGATGCTATCGAAGACCTCTTTGGCGGCCTGCTGGTGGTGGTGGAAGACAGGGGCAAGCACTGCGCGCTTCTCGTCGACGAGCTTTTGGGTCAGCAGCAGGTGGTGGCCAAGGCCATAAAGAGCGGAGTGGAAAAAACGCAGGGCGTGTCCGGCGGGGCCATCCTTGGCGATGGCCGCGTGGGCCTGATACTGGACCCCCAGGAAGTGGCGGCGCTGGGGCGTAAGATGCATTAGCAATGCTTACAGTTTTTTTAAAAAGTACGGATAACCAGAAAGAGGTGACACATGAGCACGATAACTGCAGCTGAACACAGAACAGACAGCCGGGCGGCTAAGTCGGAGAAGGGGGAAAAGGGGGGCAAGTTCCTCACATTCTTCCTTTCCACCGAGGAGTACGGCATAGAAATACTTAAAGTGCAGGAAATAATAGGCGTGATGACCATCACCCCCATACCCAGGACCCCCGCCTTCATTAAAGGCGTGATAAACCTGCGGGGCCGCATTATTCCCATCATCGACCTGCGCCTGAAGCTCTCCATGGAAGAAGCCAAACACACCGAGGAGACCTGCTTCATAGTTGTGAAAGCCCATGATATGCACATGGGCGTGGTAGTGGATAAAGTTTCAGAGGTGCTCGACATCGCGGGCGAGAATGTGGAAGACGCGCCTTCGATGGGCGAAGATATCAACACTGATTACATCCTCGGAATAGGAAAGGCCGGTGATAAGGTGAAAATGCTGCTGGACATAGATAAGGTTCTTTCGGATAAAGATCTGAAAGCTCTTAAGAAAGTCCAGGGTGCAGGCGAGAAGCAGGAAGAGGCGGCGTAAGCAACCCAGGCCCGCTTCAGGCGGCCGGAAAATCAAAACAGCCGCCTCCTGGCGGAAGAATAAAGAGGAGAAAAAGATGAATAAGATGAAATTAGGTCCTAAGCTTATCGGAGGATTCGTCCTGGTGGCCGCAATAGCCGCCGTGATCGGGTCCGTCGGTGTAAGCAAAATACACACCATAGACGCCGCGGATACAGTGCTTTACGAGCAGGGTGCATTGCCGCTGGTGAACATGGCAGAGGCATCCATAGCCTTCCAGCGCCAGCGCGTCCACCTGCGCGACATGATCCGCGACAACGACGCCAAGGCGATCGAGGAACAGGCTGTTAATATCACGGCCAGGAACAAGGAGATAGACGCCTCCCTGGAAAAAGTTACCGCTGCTCTTAAAAACGAGGATTTAACAAAACTCCTGGCGACGGTGACGACAGAGCGGAATGATTTTGAAACCTTTGTGCCCAAAATAGAGGCGCTGGCAAAAGCGAACAGGGATACTGAGGCTTACGCCATGCTGGACGGAGACGCAAAAAAGGCGGCTTTGGCCACGCAGGAAGCGGTGACGAAACTATTTGACGAGATCGAGGCGGAGGCCAAAGGCATATCCGATGAGAATACCAAAACGGCTTCGTCCGCTGTTATGCTGATGTGGATATTCCTTTCGATAGGCGTGCTCCTGGCTGTGGCTCTGGGCATCTGGCTCACGATGTCCATAACTGTCCCGCTGAAGAAGGGCGTGGAATTCTGCCAGGAACTGGCGAAAGGCCATTTGGGCAACCGCCTCAATATGGACCGGCGCGACGAGATAGGAGATCTGGCCCGCACAATGGACGAGTTCGCGGACGGCCTGCAGAACAATGTGGTGGCCACGCTGAAGAAGGTAGCGGCCGGAGACGTCTCCACGGTAGTGAAGGCGGCGGACGCGCAGGACGAGATAAGTCCTGCACTTATCGACGTGCATAAGGTGCTCAATGGCCTCATCGCAGAAGCCGGGATGCTGACCAAGGCCGCTGTAGAGGGCAGGCTCGGCACGCGCGGAAAAGCCGAAAATTACAAGGGCGGATACCGCGAGATAGTCGAAGGCGTGAACAAGACGCTGGACGCGGTTATCGGCCCGCTTAACGTTGCCGCAGAATATGTAGACAAAATCTCAAAGGGAAATATCCCCGCGAAGATTACTGATAACTACAACGGCGACTTCAATACCATAAAGGGCAACCTGAACCAGTGCATAGATGCTGTTAATAACCTTACCAGCGATGCCGGCACGCTTGCAAAAGCCGCGGTGGAAGGCCGCCTCGGCACACGCGCTGACGCCGCCAAGCATTTCGGCGACTACCGCAAGATCGTGGAAGGCGTGAACAATACGCTGGATGCGGTTATCGGTCCGCTGAATGTGGCCGCCGACTATGTGGACAAGATCTCCAAGGGCAACATCCCCGCGAAGATCACCGACCCGTACAACGGCGACTTCAATACCATAAAGGGCAACCTGAACCAGTGCATAGATGCTG
>CAZPMW010000047.1:0-15118 GCA_964587805.1 uncultured Elusimicrobiaceae bacterium | reverse complement strand
CTTGGGGAGCACCGGACCGATTTCCTTTAGAGGTCCGGCGGTAATCCGCCCCGCGCATTAGGCGCGGGGTGCGACAAGTGGAGAGGTGGCCGAGCGGTTGAAGGCACCGGTTTGCTAAACCGGCATACGGGGTAAACCCGTATCAAGGGTTCGAATCCCTTCCTCTCCGTAGTTTTCAAAAGCCCGACTGACCAGTCGGGCTTTTTTAATTAGAAGTAAAGCCACAGAACAAGATTGTTCAGCCGACATAACCTCCCGAATCCGCCTGGCAAAATCTTATATAATTGTGTTTGGGACTGTTTCACGGAGCGGACTAAAGATCGGTATTTGAGAACATATATGCGCGAGAACAAGTATCGCAAGCTTATTGAAGCGACCGGCACCGGATACTTGGTTTTAGACCGTCGGGGCCGGGTTGTCGACGCCAATAAGGAATACCTGCGTCTTAGCGGGCATAAAAACCTGCAGCAGATACTAGGCAGGCCCGTTACCGAGTGGACTGCGGCGGATCAAAAGAAGAGAAATGCGGATGCTGTGACCCAATGCATGAAGGAAGGTCACATCATGAATTTCACCGTCGATTATGTGAATAGCAGCGGGCGCATCACGCCGGTAGAAATCAACGCGACAGCCGAGGGAAAGGGTAAAGCGGCGCGTATTCTTTCTATCTGCCGCGACATCTCTGAACGCAAACAGGCGGAAACCGCTCTGAGGGAGAGCGAGGCTAAATACCGGACGCTGTACAAATCCTCCCAGGACGCGTTAATGACCCTTTTCCCTCCGGACTGGACGTTCACGTCGTGCAATAACGCCACGGTTAAAATGTTCGGAGCTAAGGATGAGGCTGAATTTACTTCCTCAGAACCCTGGATGTTTTCACCGAAACATCAGCCATCCGGGGAGTCCTCCGCCGCTAAAGCCAGGCAGATGATCGAAACGGCCATGAAAAATGGTTCTCATTTTTTTGAGTGGACCCATAAAAGAATAGGCGGGGAGGAATTTCAGGCTACAGTGCTTTTAACCAAGGTCGAACTGAACGGTCAGACAGGCCTTCAGGCTACCGTGCGGGACATTACCCGGCGCAAACGGATTGAACTGGAGCTAAAAGAATCCAAAGCCCTTATAGAATCCGTGGTGGAAAATGTCCCGCTCATGATTTTTCTCAAAGAGGCGAAAGAGCTGCGTTTCGCGATGTTCAATCGCGCGGGAGAGGAGCTCCTGGGGTATGACCGTAAAGGTCTGCTTGGCAAGAGCGATTTGGACTTCTTCCCGACAGAGCAGGCCGCCTTCTTCATAAAGAAGGACCGTGAAGTGCTTGACAGAAAAACCGGTTTTGTTGACATCCCGGAAGAGTTCATTGATACGGCCGGTAAAGGCCGCAGGATACTTCATACCAGGAAGGTCCGCATCAAAGGCCCGGATGGAAAGACTAAATACCTGCTGGGCATTTCAGAGGATATTACCGAGCGCAGAAAAATGGAGGAAGAGCTAAAGATCTCTCACGACAGGCTGACCCTTTTCAGCGAAATGGATTCCATACTTCTGCGCTGTCAGGGCGAGAGCGTGTACAGCGAGCTGGCCGGCCTTTTTACCCGGACTTTCCGCGCCGACTGCGTTTCTTTCGGTTACATCGACAGCAACGGCGACTGCGTACACCCCCGGCTATCGGCGCGCTGCATGAAGGCGCTTGGCGTAACAATGCGGCCGGCGCGCTTCAAGACCTGCGGGAACCAGCCTTTTTTATTCGCAAAGGCGCTGGCTGCGGGCCGGCCGGTCCGCTCCGGTGCGCAGCCGGGGCATTGCACCCGCATGCAGGAGACCCTGAGCGCCTGTATCCGATTCAACAGCAAACCCGTAGGGTTTATCTCACTGGGAAGGAAAAGCCGCGAATTCTCGGAAGAAGATCTTAAAAGGCTGGACCAGCTAGCCCAGCATCTGTCCCCTATTCTGAACGCGCGCCTTGAGAAGCAAAAGCAGGAAACCGAGAAGCAGAGAATGGTGACCGAATTCATTAACGCCAAGAAGATCGAGTCGCTGGGCGTAATAGCCGGGGGGATAGCGCATGACTTCAATAACATGCTTGCCGGCATTATGGGAAATCTTTCACTTTTAGACCTTGAAATCCCTAAAGCGAAAAAAGAATGGCGCGGAATGATCTCCGAGGCAGTTGAAGCCACGGAAAAAGCGCGGCATCTTGCCAGAGAACTTATCACCTTCTCCCGCGGGGGAGCGCCCGTGAGAAATAAATTTAATCTGGGCGAGGTTGCTAAAAAAGCGGCGCTTTTCGCGGCCCGGGGCTCAAACTGCTCGCTTAAATTTGAGATACAAAAGGGCCTTTGGCAAACAGACGGAGCTGAGGCGCAGATATCCCAGACCATCCACAACCTGATAATTAACGCCGTACAGGCCATGCCCGACGGCGGGCGTATTGAACTCACCGCTGTAAACGAGCTTTCGGACGCGGAGCCTAACGCGGGTAAGACACGTTACGTAAAGCTGTCGATACGCGACCATGGCGTCGGGATCGAACCGGAAAACACGGAAAAGATATTTGATCCGTTTTTTTCGACAAAGGCCGGCGGAAGAGGGCTTGGTCTGACGATGGCCCATACTATCGTAAAAAGACACGACGGGCACATAACCATTCAATCAGAGCCTGGAAACGGTTCCTGCTTTACTATCCTCCTGCCTGCTGTGTCAGGAACCGGCGGTAAGAAAGTTCCGGGATTGCAGAGCCTTAAATTACCTAATGGCACGGGCAGGGTGCTCCTGCTTGAAGATGACAGAATTCTCGCAAAATCCCTCTGCAGAATACTCCGCCGCCTTGGATACACACCTTTTGCCGTGGGCACCGGTGAAAAACTCCTGGCTGCGTACGCCGCGGCTGAAAAAGAGAGACGGCCTTTCAGGGCGGTGATAATAGACCTGATGATACCCGGCGCCATGGGCGGTGAAGCCGCGGTAAAGCGATTGAAAGTACTTTATCCGGGGGCGAAGGCTATAGTTTCTAGCGGCCATTTGAACTCTCCGGCGATGAGCGACTACAGGGCCTTCGGCTTTGACGCAATTCTGCCCAAACCTTACAAATATGAGGTTCTGGCTAAAGCGCTTGCGCGGCTGTTGGCCGTGGAATAGGAACCCGGGAATAAAAACAAAAGGAGACCGTATTATGCCAAAAGTAGCAATATTTATGGGGAGCGACTCTGACCTGCCGGTGATGAAGGCTGCCGCGGAAATACTGGAAAAGTTCTCGGTTTCCTACGATCTCAGAATACTTTCAGCCCATAGGACTCCCCGGGAAACGGCCTCCTATGCGGAAAAGGCCCGGTCGCGCGGCGTGCAGGTGGTTATAGCCGGCGCCGGAGGCGCGGCCCACCTTCCGGGTGTGATTGCCTCGTTCACGACTCTGCCAGTCATCGGCGTGCCGATAAATGGAACCTTGCAGGGACTGGACTCGCTGTTGTCCATAGTTCAGATGCCTCCGGGAGTGCCGGTAGCGACTGTTGGGGTGAACGCGGCTAAAAACGCCGCGCTGCTGGCGGTCTCTATACTTGCGCTGAAGGATAAAGTTCTGGACCGGCGTTTGACCGAATACCGCCGGGAGATGAAAAAGGAAGTGCTCGCTAAATCCAATAGAGCCGGGCGACTCGGCTATAAAAGATATCTTGAGAGCATGGCTAAATAAACTGCCTGACATAGAAAAGAGCCCAGACCGCATAGCGATGAAGAATTCATATAAAGCCACGCCCGCAGCGATTAAAAAAGCGGCCCGCATTATCAGACGGGGCGGCACAGCGGTATTTCCCACAGAGACAGTTTACGGCCTTGGCGCTGACGCGCTGAACGCCAGGGCTGTAGCCAGGATATTTGAAATTAAAAAAAGGCCGCGCTTTGACCCGCTTATAGTACACGTCTCATCTATACGCCAGGCAGGCAGGCTGGCCCGCCTAAGCCCGGAAGCGCGGATGCTGATGAAGAGCTTCTGGCCGGGCCCGCTTACTTTGGTTCTCCCGAAGAAAAAGATCGTTCCGGATATTGTCACGGCCGGACTGGATACGGTAGCGCTGCGTATGCCGCAGCATCCCACGGCGCTGGCCCTGATAAAAGCCGCCGGGACCCCGGTGGCAGCCCCAAGCGCCAACAGCTTCGGACGCTTAAGCCCCACCACCGCGGCCCATGTCCGTTTTGGATTATCCGCCAAACGGTCTGGCTGGCCAGCCTGCGATGGAACAGACGGTCCGGACGTAATTCTGGACGGCGGCCGCGCCCGTATAGGGGTTGAATCAACGGTACTGGCGCTTAATAACGGGGAATTCACGATCCTGCGTCACGGGGGGCTTCCCCAGGAAGAGATAGAGCGCGTTACCGGCCCGATCGGAAGTTCGCTGAAGGGCGGAAACAAGCCGCGCTCGCCCGGACAGCTCTCCGTCCATTACGCCCCTTCGGCAAAGCTTCTGCTGCTAGGCGCAAAAAAAGCCATCCTGAAAAAGGGACTGAATTACGGCTATCTGGCGTTCTCCGGAAAGCCGGACTTTACGGTTAAACTCACCGCCGTGCTTTCCCGGGCCGGAGACCTGAAAGAAGCGGCGGCAAATCTCTTCGCCCATCTGCACAAACTGGACGCCGCCGGCGTAGACGTAATACTGGCGGAGCCGGTCCCCATGCGGGGCCTCGGGCGGGCCATCATGGACCGGCTAAAGCGGGCTGCGCGCAGAAGCTCAAGGAATAAAGCATGAAAAAACAGGGAGCCGCTATAGAACTGGTGAAGAAGTTTATACAGAGCGACCCGTTCAGGGCAGCGCAGGCGCTTGAGACCCTGCCGCTCGCAGACGCCGCGCGCATGCTGAACGATCTGCCGCCGAGCGCCGCGGCACAATGCCTTGAGCACATGCCTCCGCTCTTGTCGGCTCAACTGCTGGAAAAGAATTCCCGGGAGGACGCCGCCGCCGTTCTGGTCAGGATGGACAGGCACCACGCGGCAGACACCTTCCGCCGCCTTAACCCGGTTTATTCTAAAGCCATGATACCGCTGCTGGCAGGTGAATTCGCCAGAGACATGGGGGAGATACTTACCTATCCCAAGGACACCGCCGGCCGCATAATGCATACGGAATTCCTCGCCTTCAGCGGTGACATGAAAGTGCGGGAGGTTATACTGAGGCTGCGCCATATAGCTAAAAAACATCTGCCCGCAGCCTACTGTTATGTTGTGGATCCTTCCAGCGTGCTGCTTGGTGTCCTTAACATGCGCGACCTGCTGCTGGCCGCCCCGGATGTTTCAGTCGACACAGTGATGGTCAGGGAGGTGGCGAGGGTTTCTCCGTTCGCGGACAAGGAGGAGCTGGCGGCGGTGTTCGCGCGGCGGCATTACCTCGCCATGCCAGTGGTCAACGAGACCGGCCGCCTGATTGGCGTGGTCAGCGCCAAGAATATCATTGCCTCGACCGAAGAGGAAGCGACGGAAGACCTGCAGATACTGTTCGGCGCCAGCGCCGAGGAGCGCGTGCATTCTCCCGCTCTGTTCAAGATACGCAAACGCCTCCCCTGGCTGCATATCAACCTGGCGACGGTCTTTCTGGCCGGCGCTGTGGTGGCGTTGTTCCAGGACCTTATAGCGAAATTCGCCGTTCTGGCGGTATTTTTGCCCATTGTCGCCGGACAGGGCGGCAACGCCGGAATACAGACGCTGTCGGTGGTCCTCAGGGGCATGATCATGCGCGAAATAGAACCCAGAAGCGCCATGAAAATAATCCTGACCGAAGTCTGGGTCGGATTCGTCAACGGCATGGTTACCGGCCTGGCGGCGGCCCTGCTTATCTGGCTATGGAAAGGGAACCCCTATATGGGGCTCGTGCTGGGCGCGGCGACAACAGTGAATCTGGTAGCCGCCGGATTGAGCGGGGCGATCATACCGCTGACTTTGAAAAAAATGGGATTTGACCCGGCGCATTCTTCCGGAATAATCATAACCACCATTACAGACGTAGTTGGGTTCACTGCGCTGCTGAGCTTAGCCTGGCTGCTGCAGGGAAAATTGACCTAGACGTAAATCGTAAGCCGTAAGACGTAAATTGACTGAGCATACTCTTCACGAGTCACGATTTACTGCTTACGTTCCAGTAATTCCCGGTAATACAGAAAGGTTTTGCGCGCCATAGCTTCCACGGTGAAGTTCTCGCGCACCACGGCAAGCCCGCGACCGGCCATCCCCCGCATCGCCTCTAAATTAGAAAGCGCGTATTTCAGACGGCCGTAAAGCGCCTCGTCGTCTCCGGGCTGGAACAGCAGTCCGGTCCCGCGGTCCCGCACCAGTTCTCCGTTCCCGGAAATATCGCTGGCGATCACCGGAACGCCCATAGCCATTGACTCGCGGATGGACCCGCTCAGCGCCTCTCCTTTCACGGCGCAATTAAGACTCACCGTCAACACCGATAAAAGCTCGGGTATATCGTCGCGCAAGCCAAGCAGGCGTGCGTTCTCCGGCGGGAAACCTTTCTGCGCCAGCAGCTCTTTTACCGCCCCGGAATCGGTGTCCCGCCCGGCGAGCAGCAAAATAATCTTTTGCCCCTCGCGCAGCAGCCTGCCTACAGCTTCCACGCAGACATGCTGACCTTTATCGAAGCTATAGTTGCCTATTAGTCCCGCCACCGGCACGCCGGCCGGCAGGGCCAGCTCCCTGATTATTTTTTCGGAGGGGGGAGAAGGCTGAAAGCGCGCAGGGTCCACGCCGCTGTAGATGGTCCGAACCTTTTCCGGCTGCAGGCCATAGGCCAGGAACAGCCGCCGTATCGACTCCGCCACCGCGATATAGCCGTCGACAAGCGGGCTTTTATACTTGCGCCTGGCAAAAAATGTTTTAAGCAGCGGGTGGGAAACGCGCCGCGTCACCAGAAGGGCGGGCCTGCGGCGGGTAATGGCTTTAGCAAGAAGCCCCATAGCATGAGCTTTCGGATGATGGGCGTGTACAACATCCGGCTTCCAGCGCTCGATAAAATGCGCCAGTCTGTAGGCGCACAGCAGGTCGTAATCCCTGCGCGGCCTGAAATTGAACGTCCGGATACCTGCCGCGCCAGCCTTCCTCCACAGATCTCCGCCGTCAGGACAGGCGATCAGATTCTCATGGCCTAACGCCTGCAGCCTGCTGGCCAGCGCGAGAGCCTGCGCGGCCCCGCCGGACCACCCGGAACTCTCGCTTAAATGCAGTATCCTCAGATTGCGTTCCATATCCAGATTCTATAAAATTAAGGCCGTCCCATGGGCGCGCCAGGGGAAATCCGGAGAAGCACGGAGGCAGGCAATGCAGAATTTCATATTTCACAATCCCGTCAGGGTGATCTTCGGTAAAGGCACCATGGTCAAACTTGGCGATGAGGCGGCTAAAGCCGGCAGGAAAGCACTGCTGGTATACGGCGGCGGGAGCATTAAGAAGAACGGAGTTTACGGCGCGGTAACAGATTCGCTTGCCAAAAGCGGCGTCGCGGTAACAGAGCACCCCGGGGTAAGGCCGAACCCGATCCTCTCTCATGTGCGGGCAGGGGTCAAGAGAGCTAAGGAGGCGGGCTGCGACATGGTAATAGCGGCCGGTGGCGGCTCGTCGATCGACGAAGCCAAAGCCATAGCCGCCGGCGCCAGATATGCCGGTGACGTCTGGGATTTCTTCTCTGGAAAAGCGCAGATCAGGGAGGCGCTGCCGGTTTTCACTGTGCTTACGATACCGGCCACAGGCTCCGAGATGAACCAGGGCTGCGTGATAACCAATGAGGAAACGAAGCAAAAGTTCTCCGCCATCTCTCCGCGGCTGTTCCCCGTGGTCTCCATAATGGACCCGGAGACCACGATGACGCTTCCAAAGGCGCAGGCAGCCAACGGCGCCGTTGACGCCATCTCCCACCTTGCGGAGGGCTATTTCACGACTACGGACAGGGATGTCATTATCACGGACGAACTGGTGCACGCCGTAGCACGCTCCGTCATAGCGGCCTCGGACCGCATACAGGCTGACGCGCAGGATTACGGCGCGCGCGCCTCCATGATGTGGTCGGCCACTCTGGCACTGAACGGCCTGCAGTCCCTGGGCTATGGCGGAACGAGCTTCGCCAACCACGCCATAGAACATTCATTGAGCGCGCTTTACGACATCGCGCACGGAGCCGGCCTTGCAATAATTATGCCGGCGTGGTTAAAGCATCATCTGGAGAAAGACGGCCCGGAAAGGCTTGAGAAATTCGGCGGGGCGGTATTCGGAACAAAAACGGCAGTAAAGACAATCGAGGCTTTTGAGACCTGGTTCCGGAAGATAGGCGCACCCATAAGGCTTGCCGAAGCCGGTATCCCGGCCTCCGATATTCCGGCAATAGCGGAAAACGCCATGGGCCTCATAAAAAGATGGGGGATGGATTACGACCGGGCCACGGTGGAGAAGATACTGCGAAAGGCCGCATAAGCTTTTTCGCGCCGTTAGAGAAGCGGCCAAGTCTACGCCAGCAGAACGTATTTCAGGTATTCCCTGTAAACCCTGGCGGCGCGGTCGGCCGAGCGGAACACAGGAATTCCCAGGCTCAGCGCGTACTCGCAATAAGGATCGTAAAGGGAACCGGCCGCCACGCATAAAAGCAGGGGCTTGCATTCCCGCCTCATACACTCCGCCGTATCCTTCAGGAAAGAGCGCTCCAGATCGTCGGGATAAGCGGCGCCGTTTTTCGGCAGGGTGTTCATGGCGGGGGTAAGCGGCACCATTGAAAGCAGAACGGCCCCGAACTCTTCTGAGCCAAGCGCAAGCGCCGCTATCCGCCCGATAGCGGCGTCGGAGGCCATGGGTGTGATATCAAGCGGGTTCTTGAGATCCACTATTCCGTCCAGCTTGAAGTCCCTCAGCGCCTTCCGCATATCATCCGCGAGCTTAGCGCCCCTCAGCTCGGCCGCCAGAGGTGCCGCGATACTGTCAGCCATGCCCGCCGCCTCAAAGCCTGCGTTGCTTACAAAAAAAACGTTCCCTGACTGCAGTTCAAATCCGGCAAAATAGCTGGACATCAGCGCGAAGTCGTTGAAGTCATCAAAATTATCCGCTACCAGCGCTCCGGCGGCTTCGAGTATTGTTTTGGTCACCAGGTAATCCCCGGCGATGGACGAAGTATGGCCCATGACAGCTTTCTGACCCATAGCCGTGCGGCCCGCTTTATAAACTATAACCTGCTTTCCCTTTCTGCGGGCTTTATCGATAACCCTCGCCAGCAGAAGACCATCGGCGTATTTAAAACCTTCTATGTAAACCAGTATCACCTTAAGATCCGCCTCTTCAGCCAGCTGTTCGACATAATCCACAACTGTGATGTCCTGCTGATTTCCTACCGTTACGCTGTAGGCGGGGTTCAGCCACGGCATTTTGCTGAGGGCCGAGATGACAAAGGCGCCGCTCTGGCTGATAAAAGCGGTTTTGGCTGTGTGGGGATTATCTCCCAGCGGATACGCCATCTTATATTCAGGAATAAACAGCGTGTTAACTTTTGAGCGTGGGAGAACTATGCCCAGCGAGTTACCGCCGCTCAGCACAAAATCAGGATTCGTCCGCTTCGCGTCCTCAATAGCGCGCGCCACTCCGGCCGCCGTCTCTTCACTTCCGGCCTTCTCACCCATGCCTCCGGAGATAAGCACCACGCCGTTAACCCTGCCGGACGCTCCGGCAGCGGTAAGAACTTCCGGAACCTCGGCAGAGGGCACGGCCACTACATACATATCGATGGTTGCGGGCAGATCTTTGGGCGCGGCGTAACATTTAATCCCGTCTATCTCGTCCGCGCCTTCCTTCACTATAAACAGCCTGCGCTTATCAAACCCCGCTTTAACTACGTTGTTCAGGATGATGCGGGCCATATTCATTTTTTTATCGCTCACGCCCACCACCGCTACGCTGGCAGGGTTCAGCAGCCCCGAAATGCCCTTTTTAGACGGGCGGGCGCGCTGCTTCTTCATGGCCGGCCTGAAGCGCAGAACGCCGTCCAGCGCGGTCAGAACTCCTTTGGACACGGCCACCGGATTGATCTCGAATTCTTCGATGGCGAACCGGGACGCGCCTCCGTCCCGGAAATACCGCATGATATAAGCGAAAGCCTCCAGCCATTTCAGCATGTCACCGTCGGCAATTATGCGCCTGGCGCCGCGTACTTTACCGGCGGCGTACCGCCAGGCCCAGTTCTTGTCCAGAAACGCGGCCCAATCCCCGGCGTTGCGGACCATATCGGCAGGGACTATGCCCGGGCTTAATCCGGGTCTGAGTGAAGCGGCCAGGCCCTCGGCGTTAGTGCCTCCGGCGCCCAGCGTGATTACCGGCCCGAATGCGTCGTCGGCCCTGGCGCCCAGCATAAACTCCTCACCCAGGGCGAAAGGAGAATGCTCCACGAACTCGCAGGCCATAACGCCCTCCGCCTCCGGAAATTTATCCTTTATGGCCCTGACGGCTTCTTCCAGGGCCGCTTGTTCCAAGGCCGCGATCTTTACCCCGCCGGCCTCTGTTTTATGCAGGGTTTTTGATGAAACGACCTTAATGGCGGCGGCGCGGCCTTTAAGCTGCGATACTATATCAAGAGCGGAGCCGGCGGCGTCAAGGTCCGGCATGGAATAAAAAAGAAATTTAGGCACGGACAATCCGGCGAGTGAGAGTATCGCATACACCTCTGTCTCCAGGAGGGAGGTCCGTTTTTGCAGGTGGGCCTTTTCCAGTATAGCTTCGATGGCGTTCAATTTTTCCATATCGATTGTCCCGATGTATAGCCGGACTGCGCTCATCTTTCAGACATACGCTGCTGCCATGCCGGCAATTATCGCTATAACTCCTTCACTTTAACTCTTTTGGCAAAGGCTTCCGCTTTGCGGATAAAAATGCGTCCGGCGGCCAGCGTCAGGCAGTCCGAAGCCGCGCAGCCGGAGGCAAGCTTCAGATTGGCTTCAAAGGGAAGCCCCTTCAGAAAACCCGAGATAAAACCGGCCATAAATGAATCGCCGGCACCCACAGGACTTATAACACGCTCAAGCGGCGCGGGGCGCGCCTCCCACAGGCCGAACTGTGAAACCGCGAAGGTGGCGCGGGGGCCGTCCGTCACTATCAGGGCTTTAAGGCCAAGGGGGGAATATTTTGTGAAGAACCTGCGAACGCTATGCCCTGAGAAAGTCCCGCCGGCTATTTCCAGGAATTCCGACCTGTTTATTTTAACCAGATCGGCCCCGGCTTCAATTCCTTCCAGCAATTGGGCGCCGCTGGTGTCAAAAGCCGTGAAACAGCCGGCCTTTTTCAGCACGCGGGTCAGGCTGGCGTAAAAGTTTTTCTTAAGGCCCATGGCCATGCGGCCGCAGACCGCGGCCATGCGGAAACCGCCGGCCCGGCGGGACAGCTGCTTCAACATTCGCGCCTGGGCCGAGGCCGGCACGCTTGGCCCCTCCTCATTAAGATCCGTGGATCTGCCTCCGGCATCTACGATAGAGTAGCAGATGCGGGATTCTCCGCGTGAGTGTGTGATCAGCAGACCGGGGATCTTTTCAACCGGAAGGTTTTCCGCTATCCACCTGCCGTTATGGCCGCTGACGAAACCCGCGAGAACAGGTCTGCAGCCCAGCTCGTTAAGCGCCCTGGCCACATTCAGCCCCTTGCCTCCAGCCTGCGTAAGGGTTTCGGCGAGGCGGTGCGTGCGGTCAGGCCTGAAGACTGGTATCCTGACCGTCTTCTCAACGGCAAGATTAAGATTAACTATCAAAACCCTGGTGTTTTCCATAACATGTACAATTTAGCATTTTTCATTGGCCGTCTGAGGCACACCGGCCGTTTGAAGGCCATAGGCCCTGTGACGGCACTGGCATAGCCTTGTGCCTGTTACGGCACCTTCGCAAGAATTGTATAATAAAACTTATGAGGAAACTATCAAGGATTCTGGGCTGGGCCACGGCGATTGCGCTGGCCGCGGTCCTGGCACTTTTCCTGACCCTGAAATTCTATTTTACCCCGGAGCGCGTCAGAACTCTGATCATGGAGTACGCCGGGAAGAATCTGAAGCGCGAGATCAGCCTGGACACCGCCTCAATCAGCCTGCGCGGCTTTTTCATAAAGAACCTCAAAGTGGCCGAAGCGGGCGGGTTCAGCCGCGGACAGTTCATGTCGGCGGATGAATTCAGCGTGCGTCCTGATTTCAGAGCGCTGCTGAGAAAAGAGCTGAAGATAAAATCAGTACGCGCTTCCGGCCTTACCCTGTCGGTGGTGCAGGTTAATAAAGAAACATACAATTTATCAGATCTTCTGCCAGGCACGCAGGCCGCAGCGCCGAAGCTCCAGCCCGCCGCTGGCCCTGATAAACCCATAGACCTGAGCGTTTCAGATATAACAGTAAAGAACGCCCGCATCCTATACTCGAACGCCGACCGCTCAATGACCGTAACGCTTTCCGGCCTGGACCTCGGGGTCCGCTCCCTGACTCCTGAGCACCTGTTTCCTTTTACGACGGATTTCACCCTATCCGTAAAATCGCCTTACCTGACCGGGGAGTTCCCGGTGCGTGCCGAAGGCAGGATCGCTCTGGGAGGCTGGGATCCGCGCAAAGGCCGGGCAGAAATAGACAAAGCGACGCTGAATGCCGGCAAGATTTCCTTAGAATTGAAAGGGGGCCTGACGAACCTAACGGAGCCGGACGCGGCGCTGGAGCTGCGCGTGAAAGCGTTCTCAAGCTCCGACCTCAGACCCTATTTCGCTGGAATCCCGTCGCGCATCCTCCTGCCTGCAGTGGAGGCGGACTCAGTTCTGAAAGTTACATCGGGCGCCGTATCGTTTAAGAAACTTAACTTCCGGGCCGGACCCGCGCGGGGCTCGCTTAAAGGCCGAGTTTCCTGGGACCCGGTTTTTGACTACAGCCTTGCGGCTGACATACAAGCCCAGACCCCGGAGCTGGACACCACCGATGTTGCGAAAAAATTCCGCGCGGTGCCGAAGCATATAAAGTTGCCGCTGGCGGATATCGGGGCCAAACTGACCCTGTCCCCTAAAAAGATACGTATTCTGGCAGCCAGCGTCTCGGCAAAAAGCGTTAAGCTATCTGCGGTCGGAGAGCTGTCTCCGCCGCCGGCCTTTGCGGTTTCCCTCGGCCTTAAATTCAGAGCGGATAACATCCGCGATCTCGCCGACATGTTCGCGCCACTCAAAGAATACGGTCTGACCGGTTCTGCTTCTGGCGGCGCTGACTTAGCTATAACACCAAAAACCACGGCCATGCGCGGCAAGGCGGCTTTCTCAAATGTAGGAGCTTCTGCGGCAGATACCCGCCTTTCTGAAATGACCGGGTCTGCTGAATTTTCCGAAGACCATTTCAGGGCGGACGCCGCCGGCAGGCTGGAGGGTTCGCCGCTGAAGCTCAGCTTAAGCGCTAAAAACTACTCCGTCCATCCGCTGATAACGCTGAACGCGGACCTGGAAACATTCACGTTTAAAGCAACGCCACCCCGACAGCAGCAGTCTGGCATGGCTCAGACCGCCGCTTCTAAAAAAGAACCCTCCGGGGCGAAAGCCTTTGCGTTCGATATCTCCGGCAGAGCCCGCCTAGGGTCCCTCGTTCACCCCAATCTGAAAGCGGGAGAAACGGTGCTTACCTATAATCTGAAGAACGTTTCTGAAAACCCCGGTCTGCTGTCAGGCTCCGCTGCCTTCAAATCCGGCAGCGGAAAATTCGAGAACCTGTATCAGCTGGCAAATCAGCATAAGACCGCCAAGATCGCCCTTTACCCGCTGGTTATTCTGGGTAAGGCCGGCAAACTGGCGAAGAGCCTGCAGCTCCCGGACCTCAACAACATCGCTTTCACTAAAATCGAGGGTGATTATACTTTCCAGGACGGGGTCATGAAGATACAGAAGTCCGTGCTGAATTCCGATATTGCTGACGCCGACACCTCCGGCAGCATCAATCTGGTTTCGGACACTCTTGACCTGAAAATGACTACCGTGCTGAAGCAGGCCAGCGGAATAAATCTTTCGGCGCCGTTGGGAATGACGGTTAAAGGAACCTTCGACGCACCTTCAGTGAAGCCTGACGTTAAATCAATCATAGCGCAGCCCGTGGTCAAGGATAACGTGCAAAAGCTGCTCAGAAAATTCCTCAAATGACTGCCAAGCACAGCCTGCCGGCCCTGACCGCAGCCGCGATGCTCTGTTGCTATGGCTGCTTCGCGGGCAGGCAGGAGGCCAGCCTTACCAGGGAGCCGTCCATTGAACGGGCGCTGGACCTGCTGGGCGCCGTGCCCGCCGCCGCTCCGCTTGTCCAGTTCCTCCGCAAGAACCCCGTGCGCCTGGAATACTCAGACGCGCTTGAAACCTGCAATAAATTATCCCTGAAAGCCGGGGTGCTCTCTCTGCCCAGGGGATTGAAGGATTACGACGCCGCGGTGGCCCTGGCACTGGCCCGCGCCGCGTACATCCACCGCCTCTCAGTACTAAGCGGTCTTGATGAAGTTCTCTCAGACGAGGAGGAAATAGCGGCTCTGTTCCAGGCCCGGATCGGGCTCGCGATCGGACTTAAGAATAAAGATTTCGCGCGGAATAGAGCCGCGGCCGCGCTGAAAGCTGATTTCTGCACCTACATTATGGAAGGATCCGGCGCAGCGGTGCTTGCCGCGCGGACCGCAGCTCTTTCCGTTCAGCCGGCCTGCCAGCGTCCGCTTGACACTCTGCAGAGCAGGCGGATATGGCTCGACGAGGTCCGGGCCGCCATAGACGACAATGAATCCTTCTTCCGGCTCCTGAAGGAACACGATCTGGCGAAGGTGCGCAAAGGCACGCTGACCGGAAGCGACGCCATGAAAAATGACGCCGAATTAAGGACCCTGCCGACATACGAACTATACAGGCGCCAGCGCGAGCTTTACGACAGCCAGACGGATATTTTTACCCGGATCGACCGGCTGTACCGCTCGGCTATAAAAGATGATGACGCCTGGCGCCAGTCACACCAGACGCTTATAGACCGCGCCAGGGAAGAGTTCTCCGACTGCAATCTGCCGGAATAACCGGCTGTTTGACTTTCCGACTGCACTATTTATATATTATTGTCATGGGGACACCGTATACCGTTTGCTTTGTCACCGCCGGAGACGA
>CAZPMW010000046.1:12633-15200 GCA_964587805.1 uncultured Elusimicrobiaceae bacterium | reverse complement strand
CAGCCTCAGGACAGGGAACCCGACGGCGGCAAGCATCCTGCGCACCTGCCGGTTGCGGCCTTCTTTCAGCTCGATCCGCACCCAGGAAACCGGCACCGTTTTGCGGAACCTTATAGGAGGGTCTCTGGGGGGAAGCTGCGGCTCATCCGCCTGCCGCGCCCCGCATGGAAGCGTGAGTCCGTCGCGGAGCATGAGCCCCTTGCGCAGTTTCTCAAGCGCGTCCGGAGTTATCACGCGCTCCACCTGGGCCAGATATATTTTAGGCGTCTTATGCCGCGGCTCGGCTATGCGGCTTTGCAGTATCCCGTCGTCGGTAAGGAAGAGCAGGCCTTCGCTGTCCGCGTCCAGCCGGCCCGCCGCGTACACTCCGCGCGGCAGCCCGAAATCCGAGAGGGAGCTGTGGGCGTGCGCAGGGGTGAACTGGGAGAGCACGCCGTAAGGCTTATGGAAAATTATATAGCGCATAGGTCTCATGGGCCAGTCTTCAGGCCTGCCGCAATATGTTATTATATTTTATATGCCCTACGCCTTTATAGACAAGCAGGCGGATTTTGACGCCCTTACCGCCAGGCTCATGACTCATAAATATGTCTCGATAGACACCGAGTCAAACAGCATGTATGTCTACAGGGAGCAACTTTGCCTGGTCCAGCTGGCGAGCGAGCACCTTAACGCCGTAGTGGACTCCCTGGCGGTGGATATTAAAAGCCTGGCCCCTGTTTTAGCGAACGGGAACATAGAGAAGATCTTTCATTCCGCCGAGGCTGATATCCGGACCATTAAGGCTGCCCTGCCTTGCAGGTTCGAGAATATTTTCGACGTCATGCTTGCCGCCAAGTACCTTGGCCTCAAGCGCTGCGGTCTTGAAAACATGGTCAAGGAGCATATCGGCATCGCGCTGGATAAAAAATTCCAGAAGGCCGACTGGGGCCGGCGGCCGCTGATGAGAGAGATGCTTGACTACGCCATCGGCGATGTCCTCTACCTGCATAAGCTGCGCAACATGTTCGCTGAAGAGCTGGCAAGAAAGGGCAAGCTGGAGGAGATACGAAGCGAGTTCGCGGAAGTGGCGGCGATAGTCCCTTTGAAAAGCGAGTTCGACGAAAGCGGGTTCTTCCGCATCACCTCAGCCCGCCAGCTGAACGGCCGGGGACTTGCGGTTCTGAGGGAACTTTACCTGTTCCGTGAACAGGCCGCCAGGGGGCGCAACCGGCCGCCTTTCAAGATCATAAGCGAAGACCTGATGTTCCGCCTGGCCACTGCGCCAGGGGAGGCCCTGGAAAACCTATCGATTTTTAAGGGAATGTCCACTTACGTGCTGGCTAATCACGGTCCCTGGATAAGGGACGCTATCCAGTGCGGGCTGAAGGACCCCGAGGTCCAGTTCCCGAAGCGGACCTCCGCGCCGGCCTCCGGCAAGCGGCTTCATTTCGAAGGTGCGCGAGAAAGATTTAAAGTGCTTAAGGCCTGGCGGCTTGCTACCGCAAACCGGCGCAATATGCTGCCAGAGGCGGTGCTTGGCAACGATATTCTGGAAAAGACGGCCCTGCTGGCCCCGGGGACGGCGGAAGAGCTGAGAGCGGCAAGTGGTTTCGGCGCGGAGAAATTCGCCCTTTACGCTGAAGACATGGTCCAGGCCCTGCGCCGCAAGCCTACAAGATAATCATTCACACAGTAAGCAGGGAGCCGTAAGCAACGCGCCCCTTTACGCTCATAATATTTTTCTGAGCAGGTCCGCCCTTCCAATCCTCCGCAAAGCTTTTATTATCAAAGGCCGGTTTTCCGGCTTGAAATACTGAAGCAGCGCGCGGTGCATGCGCCGCTCCGTTTCCTTCTTTTCACTGTAAACAGGCTCCAGCGTGAAGGGATCCAGGCCGGTATAGTACATAGAGGAAGCTATATCCATGGGCGCCGGCAGGAAATCGTTTATCTGCAGCGGCCTGTAGCCGTGCGCCTTCAGGAAGACAGCCAGTTCGGCCGCGTCCTCAAGCGTGGCCCCGGGGTGGGCGGAGATAAAATAAGGCACCAGATACTGCTCTTTCCCGGCCTTTGAAGAGGCCGACAGGAACAGGTCCGCGAACTCAAGAAATACGCCGCTTTCCGGCTTCCTCATTTTAGCCAGCACTCCGGGCCGGCTGTGTTCCGGCGCTACTTTCAACTGGCCGCTGGTATGAAAAGCGGCTATTTCATTTATGTAGTCTCCGCACCGCAGGGCCAGGTCCATCCTTATCCCGGACGCGACGAACGCTTTCTTCAGGCCTTTGATTTTCCTGACTGAGCGCAGTAATTCAAGCAGCGGCCCGTGGCCGGTATCGAGATTTACGCAGATGGACGGATGCAGGCACGACGGCTTACGGCACCGCCCGCATAAGTCTTTATCCAGGCCTGCCATGCTGTACATGTTGGCAGACGGCGCCCCCAGATCGGAGATGAAGCCGGAGAAGCCTTTTTCATTTACCAGCTTTTCAGCCTCTTTCAGCACGGAGGCGATGCTGCGGGACTGTACGAATTTGCCCTGGTGCAGGCCCAGAGAGCAGAACGCGCAGCCGCCGAAGCAGCCGCGGTGT
>CAZPMW010000046.1:0-12623 GCA_964587805.1 uncultured Elusimicrobiaceae bacterium | reverse complement strand
ACAGTTTCAAGCGCTGGAACCGGCTCCCTGTAGGAAGGGTGCTGCTTCCTTATATAAGGCAGGCCATAGATCCTGTCTAGCTCACCGGCTTCCAGCGGAAACGAGGGGGGATTCTGGACTACGGCCCGGGTATCGGAGAATTGAATAAGGTGGCTGGCGCAGTACGGGTTGGATTCCTCATGTATCATGCGCGTGGCGATGGAAAATTTTATCCGGTCTCCTGCCACAGTTTCAAAGGAGGGGAGCACCGCCGCGGCGGGAAGCTTAAGCGCGTTCGCCTCGGTCTGTCCCACGGCATAGGCAGTGCCGCGCACTCCCCGTATGCCGGCCGCCGGCGTGCCGGCATGCAGCAGCGCCGCTATCTCAAGCACCGGCTTCTCGCCCATGCCGTAGACGAGCAGATCGGCCTTGGCGTCCAGCAGTAAGCTCTTTCTCACTTTATCGGACCAGTAATCGTAATGGGCGAAGCGCCGCATGGAAGCCTCGATCCCGCCCAAAACAATCGGAACATCCGGATAGGCTTCTCTGGCGCGGTGGGAGTAAATTATGGAAGCGCGGTCGGGACGCAGACCAGCCCTGCCGCCTGGAGAATAGTCGTCATTGGAGCGGATCCGGCGGTTGTGGGTGTACTTGTTTATCATGGAATCCATGTTGCCGGCGGAAATCCCGAAGAACAGGCGCGGCCTGCCGAATTGCCTGAAGTCCGCCGCCGAGGTCCATTTCGGCTGTGCCAGTATGGCTACACGGTAGCCAGCTGCTTCCAGCACACGGCCAATGACGGCCATGGCAAAGGAGGGGTGGTCAACGTAGGCGTCGCCGGTGATCAGGACTATGTCGACGCAGTCCCAGCCTTTTGCCGCGACCTCTTCAGGCGTCATGGGTATGAATCTTTCGGTCTGCATAGCTATTAAGTATAACATTCTTGAGCTTTAACACTGAAACCGCAAATCCGAAAAGCACTATTGACAAAACAGGCGTGATGCGGTATAGTATTTGTCATGTAGCGGTAATTCGGTAACGCTAAACAATAACGCTGCGGACGCTTGCGTGTAATTAGTAACGGTGAATCCGCTGTCCCACTTCGGAGGAGCAATGGCCAGAATATTATGTGTCGATGATGATCGGGATATCCTGGACACCTGCGAGGTCATCCTGACGGGGCAAGGCCATACGGTGCTGACAGCGTCCAGCGGGAAAGAGGGCCTTGAGGCCGCTGTGAAGTTCCTGCCGGAGCTGATCGTCCTCGACGTTATGATGGACGACCCCACTGACGGCTTTCACGCTGCCTATAACTTCCGCAAAAACGCCGCGCTGAAGTATGCGCCGATTCTGCTCTTCAGTTCTATCAATGAACATTCTCCCCAGAAATTCGACGCGAAAACAGACGGGGAATATCTTCCGGTAGATGCTTTTCTGGAAAAGCCGATAAAGCCCAAAGAATTTGTAGCTAAAATAGCCGAACTGCTGGCCCTGAAGAAAGAACAGATTAACGTGGACGGTTCCCCTAGAGGCTGACGCAGGACAGGATCATGGTCCCAAAGAGAACGGTTGAGCGCTTTTTCAGATACTGCCAGTTTCTGCGCACCAGGGCCGAGGAAGGGGCTGACTTCGTTTTTTCGCGGGAGCTGGCCGCCGCAGTGAGCGTCAGCCCTGAACAGGTGCGGCGCGATCTGATGAACTTCCGCCTTAAAGGGACGCCGCAGAAAGGCTACCGGATAGATGCGTTCCTGGCTGAGCTTTATTCGCATCTTGAATCGTCCGCGCGGACGAACATCGTTCTGGTAGGAGTCGGCAACCTCGGACGGGCGATACTTTCATATTTCAACAAGCGCCGCCCGAACCTTTCCATCGTAGCGGCTTTCGATCAGGACCCGGAAATCATTGACCGCGTAGTGACGGGTTGTCATGTGTATCACATCAGCAGGCTGGAGAAAATTGTCCGTGAGCAGAAGGCGCTTGTCGGCATAATAACAGTTCCCGCCCAGGCCGCGCAGGAGTCCGCGAACCTGCTGGTCAAAGCCGGGATTAAAGGCGTGCTTAATTTTGCCCCGACCGGAATTAAACTCAGGCCCGGGATCTTTCTGGAGCATATAGACATTACCTTATCAATTGAAAAAGTCGTGTATTTTGCCAGACAGGGAAAAACTACGAAGGAGCAGAAAAAATGACAGCAATGACAAAAGTCGACAAGGTGCTGGCCGCGCATAAGTTCGCTAAGCGCGACAAGCTGATACCTATACTTCAGGAGATACAGAAGATGGACGGTTATATTTCCAGGGACGCCGTGGTAAAGGTGTCCAGGCATCTCTCCGTCCCGGCGTCCAAGATATACGGAGTGGCTACCTTTTACAACCAGTTCCGCTTCAAAGCCCTGGGCAAATACCACATTATGGTTTGCCGCGGAACGGCCTGTCACGTCAAAGGCTCTCTTTCCGTGCTTAAGCTCGCGGAGGAGTGCCTTAAGATCAAGGCCGGCGAAACCACCAGGGACGGACTTTTCAGCCTGGAAGTAGTGGTCTGCATGGGCGCCTGCGGGCTCGCTCCGGTTATTAATATCAACGGAGAGTTCCACGCCAAGATAACGAGCGCCAAGCTTAAGAGCCTCATCGACAATATAAGAACACTGGAGAAAGCAAATGCGCCAAAAAAATAGCGATATAGACTTTGAGAACAACATGAAAGCCGTGCCGGAGTCGGCGCGCAGAGATTTTCTCGCCGCCGGAGGTGCCGGCTATGCTGACCGGTTTAGGCGGATACGCAGGGATGAGATCACCCGCCCCGTGATTTATATCGGGGCCGGGACCTGCGGTCTGGCGGCAGGGGCCGGAAAGGTGCTGGAGGGGGTCCGGGCGTACTTAAAAAAGAAAAAAATAAAGGCTGACATTATCGAGGTCGGCTGCATCGGACTGTGCTCCGCTGAGCCGCTCATGGACGTGCAGCTGCCGGGCATGGCCAGGGTTTCGTTTCAGCGGGTAACCGAAAAACTGGTGCCGTCCCTGCTGGGCGCGATGCTCGACGGGAAACCGATAAAGGAAATGGCGCTGGGCCAGTTCTCGGGTCCTTCCCATAAACTTTGGCCTTCGGTCCCGATGATAAGCGACCACCCTTTCTTCAAGCCCCAGATGCGCTTCGTGCTGGATAACTGCGGACTCGTAGACCCGGTATCTATAGACGATTATATCGCGCGCGGAGGCTATACAGCCTTCCTTAAGGTAATACATTCCATGACTCCGGCCAAAGTCTGCGACTCCGTTGAGGCCAGCGGCCTCAGAGGGCGCGGCGGCGGCGGATTCACTACCGGCAAGAAATGGAAGATTGCCCTTAATACCGACTCCGACCAGAAATACATGATCTGCAACGCTGATGAAGGGGATCCCGGCGCATTCATGGACCGGGCCGTGATAGAGGGCGACCCGCATAAAGTTCTGGAAGGACTTGCCATCGCCGCCTACGCGATCCACGCCTCCAAGGCTTATGTCTACATCAGGGCGGAGTACCCCCTGGCGGTAAGGAATCTTGAGAAAGCGATAGCGGATGCTAAGGCCCGCGGGCTTCTGGGTGAAAATATTTACGGCAGCGGCTTCACTCTTGATATCATAATAAAAATGGGCGCCGGAGCTTTCGTCTGCGGAGAAGAGACAGCGCTCATGAATAGCATAGAGGGAAAGCGCGGGATGCCGAAACCCCGGCCTCCCTATCCCGCCATCAAAGGCCTTTTTGGTAAGCCCACGGTTATAAATAACGTTGAAACTCTGGCGAACCTGTCGGCTGTCATCACCCTGGGGCACGAGGCGTTCGCGGCTATAGGCACCGCAGGCAGCAAGGGGACCAAGGTTTTTGCGCTGTCAGGCCTGGTCCGGAGAACAGGGCTGGTAGAGATCCCCATGGGAACCACCCTGCGCGATATAGTGTTCGGCGTGGGTGGCGGCATACCGAACGGCAAGAAATGCAAGGCGGTGCAGATCGGCGGCCCGTCCGGGGGTTGTATTCCGGAAGCCCACCTCGACCTGCCGTGCGACTATGAGGCAATCAAGACATTCGGCGCTATTATGGGCTCCGGCGGACTTGTGGTGATGGATGAGAACACCTGCATGGTGGACCTCGCCAAATATTTCATGGAGTTCGTCCAGAACGAGAGCTGCGGAAAATGCATACCCTGCCGCGAGGGCACGCGCCGCATGCTGGAGATACTGCAGGCTATAACCAGACCCCGCCGCAAGGAAGAGAACATGGACGCTCTCTTCCGTTTTCAGGGCGTAATGTATCTTAAGGAGCTGGGAGAGATCATTAAAAAGACCTCCCTCTGCGGGCTTGGTCAGACGGCTCCCAATCCCGTGCTTTCCACGCTGAAATGGTTCAGAGACGAGTATGAGGCTCATATTTTCGAGCGCCGGTGTCCGGCCGGCGCCTGCCGCGAGCTTGTCGGCGCGCCATGCCAGAGCGGATGCCCCGTCGGTACCGAAGTGTGGCGCTATGTGGCCCACGTGGGCCGCGGAGAGTACAGCGATGCTTATCGCGTTATCCGTCAGGCAAACCCGCTGCCTTCCGTCTGCTCCAGGGTCTGCGACCATCCCTGTGAAATAGTCTGCCGCTGCGGGACCACCGGCGGTGAGCCGATAGCCGTGCGGGCGCTGAAACGATTCGTGACCGACACGGTAAAACCTTCGGACTATAAGTACGAGGTGCCGACTCCCGGAAAAGGGGCGCCGAAGGTCGCCGTTATCGGCGCTGGACCTTCTGGCCTGACCGCGGCGCATCAGCTATCTCTGCTGGGCTATAAGGTGACTGTATTCGAGAAGGAGTCCAAACCCGGTGGCATGCTGGTCTGCGGCATACCGGAGTACCGCCTTCCGCGCGCTGTGCTTGGGCGGGAGATATCGGCCCTTCTTAATAAGAATATTACCCTTAAGTGCGGCTCTGTGCTGGGTCGCGACTTTACCCTGGACAGCCTTTCCAGGGCTGGCTACGCCGCTATATACGTTGCGATAGGGGCGCATAAGAGCAAAAAACTCGGCCTCGCAGGTGAGGACGCTGAGGGAGTAATTCCCGGTATCCGTTTCCTGAAGGCATATAACCTTGAGAAGAAGCAGCTCGCCCGCGGCCGTGTAGGCATAATCGGCGGCGGGAATTCGGCTCTCGACGCTGCGCGGGTCGCGGTCCGCCAGAAAAATGTCTCTTCGGTCACGATATTCTATCGCAGGACCCGCGCCGAAATGCCTGCCTACAGCGAGGAGATCGATGCGGCGCTGCAGGAGGGCGTGAAGATAGAGGTGCTGGAAGCCCCCCTGGCTATTCTTGCCAAAGGCGGGCGCCTGACCGGAGTCCGGTTCATCAAGAACGAACTCGGTCCCCGCGACGCGAAAGGGCGGGCGAGCCCGGTGCCTGTAAAAGGCAGCGAGCATGAGGTTCCCCTGGATACCCTTATCGCAGCTATAAGTGAGGAGCCGGAGGCCGAGGCGCTGCGCGGCATGACCCTGACGAAGAGCGGAACGCTGGCCATAAACGGGGAATCCTATCTGACAGGGCGCAGCGGAGTGTTCGGCGGAGGAGACGCAACCACAGGGCCCGGCACAGTTATAAAATCCATCTCCGCGGGCAAGAACGCCGCTGTGATGATTGACCGCTTCCTTACCGGAAGGCAGCTACGGGTCATTTCCAGGGTCCTGCTGCCGACGGTTTACGTCGAGCCGCACCTGTCCGCGGATGTTGAAGAGTCTCCGGCGCGCGTGAAGCCCGCTCATCTGGGCCCGACAGCGCGCAGGAAAAACTTCAAGGAAGTTGACCTGTGCATCGCGGAAAGCCGCGCGCTCTGCGAAGCGCGCAGGTGCCTCCGCTGCGATATAGAATTCACTCAGCCCGACTGATATTAAAGAGGTGACATCATGATGAACATTGAAGTGAACGGCAGGAAAATACAGGCCAAAGAAGGCGAAACGATATTGCAGGCGGTAACGCGTGCGGGAATCAAAGTGCCGACGCTATGCTACATGGAGGGGCTGCTGCCTTCCGGCGCGTGCCGCATGTGCGTGGTAGAGGTTGCCGGCGCCCCGTCCCTGGTGCCGTCATGCTCTTTTCCGGCGGCGGAGGGCATGAAGATAAAGACAAGCACCCCGATGGTGCTTCAGGCGCGGAAGGCGGTTGTGGAGCTGCTTCTGGCCAACCATCCGGACGACTGCCTGTACTGCATACGCGGAGGCAATTGCGATCTGCAGCAGCTGGCCCGCGCTCACGGCGTGAGCCAGAGGGCCTTCCGCGGACCCAGGATAAAGAGGGGAAAGGATGTCTCCGGCCCGTCACTGGTGCGCGACCCGGAAAAATGCATCCTCTGCGGCAAGTGCGTCCGGGTTTGTGAAGAGGTGCAGGGCGTATCGGCCATAGACTTCATACAGCGCGGCGCGAAGACGGTTATAGGGACCGCGTATAATGAGGGTCTGAACGTGTCCAGCTGCATAAACTGCGGCCAGTGCGTGCTCGTCTGTCCCACGGCCGCTCTTTCCGAGCGCAGCAGCGTAGCTGAAGTTCTGAAGGCCCTGAACACTCCCGGCAAGACCGTGGTAGTTCAGCACGCGCCTGCCGTATCGGTCTCGATAGCGGAAGAATTCAACTACAAGCCCGGCACAGATATCGACGGGAAGATGGTGGCCGCGCTTCGTCAGGTGGGCTTTAAAAAAGTCTTCGATACCTCGTTCACGGCGGACCTTACTATCATGGAAGAGGGTTCGGAGCTGGTCAAGCGCGTTACCGGAGGGGGCGTCCTGCCCATGTTCACCAGCTGCTCGCCGGGCTGGATCAAGTTCATAGAGCAGTTCTATCCGGAGCTGATCCCCAACCTTTCTACCTGCAAGAGCCCGCAGCAGATGATGGGGGCTCTGGTGAAAACTTTCTTCGCGCAGCGCGAGAAGCTGAACCCGGCTGACATAGTCAGCGTATCCATAATGCCCTGCACGGCGAAGAAATTCGAGTGCGGCAGGCCTGAGATGGGGCGCGAATACGCCAGCGACGTGGATTATGTCCTTACCACGCGGGAGCTCGCCGAGCTGTTCAGAACGGCGGGCGTGGACCCTTCGGCGCTTGAGCCTGACACTGCCGATACTCCGTTCGGCGAGCGCTCCGGCGCGGGAAAGATCTTCGGCGCCTCAGGGGGCGTCATGGAAGCCGCGGTCAGGAGCGCCTATTTCCTGATAACCGGCTCAGAAATGAAGGACTACACGATACAGGAGCTGCGCGGTATGAAAGGGTCGAAGGAACTGCGCGTTAAGGCGGGCGACCTGGAGCTGGGCGCGGCTGTGGTCTCAGGCCTCGGAAAAGCCCGCCAGCTTATCGAAGAGATAAAAGCCGGGCGCTCCGACCTGCAGTTTATAGAAGTTATGACCTGCCCCGGCGGCTGCATAAACGGCGGAGGGCAGCCTCTGCGCGCGGACACCGAGGCCGTAAAGGCACGCATGAACGCTCTTCATCAGGCCGACAAGAACGCCCCGCTCAGGGTCAGCCATAAGAATACCCAGGTTAAGCGCCTGTATGAGGAGTTTCTCGGCGCGCCGCTCAGCCATAAGAGCCACGAGCTGCTGCATACGCATTACACCAAGCGCGACGTCCTCTGCTGACGTCAGGCGATCGAGGATAAATAATGAGCAAGAAAAAGAACATACTGGTAGTGGACGACGATATCGACTTTCTGGAACAGATAGAATGTACCATGAAAGCCGACGGGTACAACGTGGTAACTGCGCAGGGACAGGAGGCCGCGGAAGAGACAATGCTTACGGTGATACCTGACCTGGCCATACTGGACCTGATGATGGAGAATATGGACTCCGGCTTCGTCCTGTGCCACCATATTAAAAAGATCTATCCGGACACCCCTGTGATAATCCTGACGGCGGTTGAAGCCGCGACCGGTCTGGACTTCTCCACCAGCGGAGCAGAGGCGGCCTCCTGGGTTAAGGCAGACACCCTGCTGTGTAAGCCCGTGCGCCCTGAGCAACTAAGGGCCGAGGTTAAGCGCCTGCTTCGCTCCTGAGCCCGGCCGCGTCAAACAGAAAGCAGCCGGCTCTGCGGCCGGCTGCGCTGAACCACATCATGAACGACGCCATTCCGCTGGTCACTACTATCAAGGAGAAATGTAAGACCTGTTATACCTGCGTCAGGGGGTGCCCGGCGAAAGCTATCCGGATAGCAAGCGGCCAGGCAGAGGTTATAAAAGAGCGCTGCATCGGCTGCGCCAATTGCGTGCTGATGTGCAGCCGACAGGCCAAAGAGGTGCGCGGATCCGTAGATGAAACCTTGGCGCTCCTGGCCTCAGGAGCGCCAGCGGCAATATGCCTGGCGCCCAGCTTCCCGGTTGAGTTCCCGGATCTTGAGCCCGGCAGGCTGGCAGGGATGATCAGGAGCCTCGGATTTAAGTATGTTTGCGAGGTCGCGTTCGGCGCCGACCTTATCTCGCATGCATACCGCCGCCTTGCAGCAGACAACCCCGGTAAAAAGTACATAAGCTCCGCATGTCCGGCCATAGTCTCCTATATCGAAAAATATCATCCTGGCCTTACCGGGAACCTGGCCCCGCTCACATCGCCTATGCTGGCATCAGCGCGCATACTGAAGGACCGCTACGGCAAAGATGTCAGGGTGGTGTTCGCCGGGCCCTGCGTGGCGAAGAAGGGCGAAGCCGCGCGACATCCAGGTGAGGTTGATGCCGTTATTACATTCCGCGAGCTGCGAGAGCTGTTCGAAAGGGCAGGCGCGTGCGTCGATGCGGCTCCGGACGCTAATTTCGATCCGCCCTACCCCGCCAAGGGCGTGCTTTACCCTATGGGCGGCGGACTTTTGACGGCCTCGGAATTTGAAGAGGACCTGCTGAGCGGGAAATTTCTCTCCACCGAAGGCCTGGAAAACTTTACGGAGGTCCTGAAGAACCTGGAGCACGGCGATATCGACGCGGACTTTCTGGACATCCTCTGCTGTAACGGCTGCCTCATGGGCCCCGGCCTGACCGTGAAGACCTCGCGCCATTCGCGCCAGACGGTTTTGCGACGGTACGCGAAGAAAAGCTATCACAGGATAAAGATCGAAGACTGGGAGAAAGATGTGCTCCGCTACAGCGCGCTGGACTATACGGCGGCTTTTAAGCCGGAAGATATGCGCGTCACTCCGCCGCCGCCGGACGCGATAAGAGCCATTCTGCAGAATATGGGGAAAGCCGACCCGCAGGACGAGCTGAACTGCGGCGCCTGCGGATACCAGACCTGCCAGGAGCACGCGACAGCGATTCATCGCGGTCTCGCAGAGAGCGAAATGTGTCTGCCTCATACCATTGAGAGGCTGAAGACCACAGCGAAGGAGCTCGCCTCCTCCTGCGGCCAGCTCGCGACCACCAAGCAGGCGCTGCTGCAGTCCGAAAAACTCGCCAGCATGGGCCAATTGGCCGCCGGGGTGGCGCACGAACTGAATAATCCGCTGGGGGTGGTTATGCTTTATTCACACCTGCTGGCGGACCAGTGTCAGAAGGACTCAAGGCTTTTCAGGGACGCGCAGCTTGTGACCTAGCAGGCGGACCGGTGCAAGAAGATCGTGGGCGGGCTGCTGAATTTTGCCCGCAAGAACAAACCGTTATTCAGGGTTACGGATATGAAGAAATTGGTTGACGCTCACTTCAGGGACCTGCCGTTGTCGGATATTATTAAGACCGAGATAGCCCACGCGCCGGAAGAATTGAGCGCGGAAGTCGACCCCGATCAGATAACGCAGGTGCTTTCAAATCTGGTTTCGAATGCGGTGGAGGCGATGCCATCCGGAGGCCTGCTGAAGGTCCGTACCTTCAGGCGGGGGGCCGCCGTCTGCTTCAGCGTTTCTGATTCCGGAACCGGAATAACCGAGGAAAATATAAAAAAAATATTTGAGCCGTTCTTTACGACTAAGCAGATCGGCAAAGGTACGGGCCTGGGGCTGGCGGTTTCATACGGCATAATCAAAGTCCACTCAGGGAATATTTCGGTCCAGTCCAACGCGGACCAGTCAGGGGGTCCTACAGGAAGCGTTTTTACAGTCACCATTCCGGCGCAATCCGGGACCGCGGTACGAGCGATAGAAAACAAACATGCAAACCTATAAGTTGCTTATAGTTGATGACGAAGCCGGAATGCGTTCCGGGTCAGAGCGCTCATTGGAGGGGTTCTCCGTACCTCTGGCAGATTTCTCGGATCAGGTGGGTTTTACGGTGGCATCCGCAGGCACTGGCCAGGACGCGCTTAGGATGATGGCGGAAGACAGGCCAGATATCGTTCTGCTCGATTACAAGCTGCCTGATATAACGGGCCTTGAAGTATTTGAAAAAATTGAGAATGGCGCGAAAGATATGGCGGTGATAATGATCACCGCTTTTGCCTCGCTGGAAGTAGCCGTCAGCGCTACCAAGCTCGGGGCGTTCGATTTTCTGGCAAAGCCCTTTACTCCGGATGAGCTCCGCTCCGCCGTTCAGAAGGCCGTGCGGCACATTTATCTGCAGCGCAAAGCCAAAAAACTCGAAGAGGAGAAGAATCATGTCCGCTTTCAGTTTATCTCGGTTCTCGCTCATGAGCTCAAGTCTCCGCTTGCCGCGGTAGAGGGCTACCTGCGCATCATGGAGGAGCGGCTGAAGGGCGGGGAACTTAAGGATTATTCCGGGATGGTGGACAGGAGCCTTGTCCGTCTGGGCGGGATGCATAAGCTGGTTACGGATCTTCTTGATCTTACGGGGCTGGAGTCAGGCCGCAAAAAACGCGAGCTTGCCCCGATGGACCTGGTTAAAGCGGCGGCCGCGGCCGCGGAAAGCGTGTCAGCCAGGGCCAGTGCCGCGGGTGTCACTATGGACCTGCGGCTTCCGGATAAACTTATTTTCAGCGCCGATCCGGGCGAGATGGATATGATCTTTTCAAATCTGCTTACTAACGCGGTGAAGTATAACCGTTCCGGGGGAAAGGTCTCGCTCCGGCTTTCGGCTTTAGAAGGCGGTGTCGATATTGAGTGTTCCGATACCGGCATCGGAATGACGGAGGCGGAGGTCTCAAGGCTGTTCAGGGAATTCACCCGCATCAAGAACGAGCACACCAGGAACATCGGAGGGAGCGGGCTGGGGCTTTCCATACTGGATCGGATAGTAAAGCTCTACTCAGGAGATATCCGTGTTGACTCAAGCTACGGAGAAGGAAGCACATTCCGCGTCCGCCTCAGGCCTTCACCAGCGGCGCAGCGCCAGGAGCGCGGGCAGTAGCTGAAAAGCAGGAGCCATGCATATATGAGCATATCCGCAAACGAACGGACCGTGGACGTTGATAAACGCCTAAGGGGCGGGAAAGATTTTATAGACGAAACGGCCATCTGCTCCGAGCTGGCCGGCGCGCGGCCGGACCCGGGCAGGATTAGGGCGGCCCTGGATAAATCCATCGCCTCCTGCGAAACGCTTCTCCCGGAAGAAACGGCCGCTTTGCTGAGCGTAACGGACCCCGGGCTTCTGGAGGAGATGTTTGACGCGGCGGCGCGCGTGAAGAAGAAAGTATACGACAACCGCGTGGTCACTTTCGCTCCGCTGTACTGCTCCAATCTTTGCCTGAATAACTGCCTCTATTGCGGATTCAGGTCCGGCAACCGCGGCGGAGTGCGGCGCATGCTGTCCATCGACGAGATAAAAAAGGAGACCGGGACGCTCTGCGGCAGCATCGGCCACAAGCGCCTCGTGGTAGTTTTCGGAGAGCATCCGTCCACCGGAGCCGATTATATAGCCGAAGCCATACGGGCTGTCTACTCAGTAAAGGTTAAAACCAGGGGGGGCTTCGGACAGATACGCAGGGTTAACATCAACGCAGCCCCCATGAGCGTCGAGGACCTTAAAAAACTTAAGGCCGCCGGCATAGGCACTTTTCAGGTGTTCCAGGAAACCTATCACCGCGGGCGCTACGCAGAGGTGCATCCTGGGAATACGCCTAAATCTGATTTCCGCTGGAGGCTTTACGCGATGCACCGGGCTTTCGAAGCCGGGATCGACGATGTCGCGCTTGGCGCTCTGTTCGGCCTGCACGACTGGAAGTTCGAGGTGATGGGCCTGGTCGAGCACGCCAGGGAGCTGGAAAGGACCTTCGGCATAGGTCCGCATACCATCTCGTTCCCCAGAATAGAAGCGGCGGCCGGCACCGATTTTGCCGGGAGCGGCGCGCGCGCAGTCAGCGACGCTGATTTCAGGAAGCTGGTGGCTGTCCTGCGGCTTTCGGTACCGTACGCGGGAATGCTGGTGACCGCGAGGGAAACGCCGGCGGTGATACGCAGCGTCATTCCCATGTGCACCCAGAGGGACGCTTCCAGCCGCATCGGCATCGGCGCTTATTCCGACCGCTACAGCGGGCAGGAGGCGGAGCGGCAGCAGTTCCTGCTCGGCGACACCAGATCGCTGGACGAGGTTATAGGCGAACTGGCCGGCATGGGACATATCACTTCTTTCTGCACCTCCGGCTATCGTTGCGGACGTACCGGAGACCATATCATGAAGATGCTGAAGAGCGGGAAGGAAAGCCACTTCTGCAAGCTGAACGCCGTGCTTACTTTCAGGGAATGGCTGGAGGATTTTGCTACTCCCGCCACGAAGGAGCTTGGAGAAC
>CAZPMW010000045.1:8863-15516 GCA_964587805.1 uncultured Elusimicrobiaceae bacterium | reverse complement strand
TCCGACAGGTCGGCGGAGAAACAGGCCTCCACGAAACTCAGGCCGGTGAGGCAGCCGCAAAGGAAATCGTCTCCGGAGGGAGTAAGCCCGAAGCCAAGGCCGCGCAGAGAGCGGGCGCCACGCGCGTAATCGCCAGCTTCGAAAAGGCGGACGGCGTCCTTCATCGTTTTAAGCATCTTACGCTCGAACGGGCGCTTAAACGCGTCCTCAGCGGAAACGGAGAACAGAAAGCACATGCTCTTAGCCGGCGCGGACGCCCCGAGCCAGCTTTTCAGCAACTCCAGATTGTTCCGGAGCAGGACAGGGTCCAGGAGCAGCACCGGAACGGAGGAGTCGTAGTTCCTGGCCGGGTCAGCCTCCAGGCAGTTTTCATCTATATAGAGTTTAAGCCTTGTCACTTTCAAGCGGCGCGCGCCGCGGGGCAGATGCTTCATTACGATGTTCAGCGGCCCGTTGCCCGTCTTGCGGCTGACCAGCGACACCATGTAATTTTTCCGGCCGCGGAAATTGATGGAATTTTTAAAAGCCGAATGCAGCTTGAAGATTCCCTCCGGAATGCTGTCTCCGTAGCCGATAATTTTCATATTTCCTGCCTGACGCTCCGGGAATGAATCCGGCCTGTCCTACCAGGGGAAGCTCTTGCGCTCCTTGAGGAACGGGAACCTTTCTCGTGTTTTGGTCACTGTTTCTTTAGCCGCATCTATTTCGGAAACGCAGATTCCTTCGACGCTGCCGGCGTCCGCGACCACTTTTCCCATCGGATCAAAACACATAGAGTTGCCGGAATATTCAGTCTTTCCTTCAAAGCCCAGGCGGTCGACCCCGGCGCAATAGGCCTGGTTCTCCACGGCCCTGGCGAGCAGAAGCGTCATCCAGTGCTCGGCGCGGCGCATGGGCCAGGCGGCTATAACCACATAGATATCGGCCCTTTCCGCCATATTCCAGAAAAGGTAAGGGAACCGGAGATCGAAGCAGACGGCCGGCATGACTTTAAGACCCTAGAGCTCAAAAAGCTCCTGCTTTGCGCCGGCCTTGTAGCATTTATCCTCTCCGCCGAAGGCGTACAGATGGATCTTGGAATAGGTATTTATCCTGTCGCCATGCCTGTTCAGCGTTATAAGGTTGTTAAAGCCCTTTTCCACGCCGCCGTACGAGATATTGAAATTGTTCCGCTGGGCCAGGTCGCGAAAAAAATCCCTGTCGGCGTCCTCCAGCTCAGCCGCTTCCGTCTTCATCGTGAAGCCCGTGAGCGTCATCTCCGGAAAGATGAGCCAGTCGATTTCCTTTCTCCGCGGGCAGGCCTCAAGCAGTTTCAGGATCTTTTCCCTGTTGGCCCCTTTATCCTCCCACTTCATATCGAACTGGCATAATGCGAGTTTCATATCGGGACGGCCTCCATTGATCGTAAATCGTAAGTCGTAAATAGCAAGACGTGAGTAGTAAGTCGTGAATCGTAAGCAGTGAACCGCCTGGTTATCACGACATTTTCCTGCCGCTGACCATTGACAACTTACGGCTTACTATTTACGCCCTTTTTTAACACAGCCAGCGCGACTTTTTCTTTCGTCACTGGCATGGATTTTATCCGCACGCCAAGCGCGTCTTCCACGGCGTTAGCTATCAGCGGGGCCGCCGGGATCATCGTGTGCTCACCCACGCCGCGCGCGCCGTAAGGACCGTCGGGCTGGGGCACTTCCACTATGATCGGCACCACCTCTTCCGGCATATCCATCGAAGTCGGGATCTTATAGTCGGAGAAATTGGCGTTCAGCAGCCGCCCCTTATCGTCGAAGCGCATGTCTTCGTAAAGCACGGTGGCGAAGCCCTGCAGCAGCCCGCCCACTATCTGCCCCCGGACCAGGTCAGGGTTTATCGCCTTGCCGCAGTCGACGGCGAGAACGGCTTTTTTTATCTTCATCTTCCCTGTCTCTTTATCCACTTCCAGGATCACTCCGGCCGCTCCGGTGGTATAGTGCACATTGGGATGCCCGCCCTGTCCGGTTTCAGGGTCCCCGATAGCCGAGGCGAATTCGGGCATGAACATGCCGGAGCCCATGATAGGTCCGCCCTTGAAAGTATGGTCTGCGGCCTGTATGCCGTTGATAACGAAATCGCGCAGGCGCAGTTCGAAATCCGGCCTGGTGCGGCACTTCACTTTTTCGTCCTCTAGGTAGAGCGCGGACTTATCCAGGCGGTGCACCCGCTCTACCAGGTCAAAGATCTTCTCTCGCGCTTCCAGCGCGGCGCGCTTGACGGCGTTTCCGCAGCCCCACGTGACATGCGAGCCCACCGTCTGCCACTCGTAAGGATTACGGTCCGTATCCGGCGTCTCCACGCGGATCTTGGCCACCGGCACGCTGAGCACCTCAGATGCTATCTGGGCCATGACGGTCAGCAGGCCCTGCCCTATCTCCATGCCGGAAACCAGTATATTAATACTGGCGTCCTCGTTGAACTTGAGGAAGGCGCTGGAGCTTGCGTTCGGCGGCATGGCGGGCGCTTTCCAGAAGCAGACCAGGCTTTTGCCTATGGCTTTTTTCGGGTCTTTGGAGCGCTCCTTCTCTCCCCAGCGGATCTCATTTTCTACTTTTTCTATCGCCTCCAGAAGGCCGCTCGGGTTCATATGCGCGCCGTAGGGCAGAGTGTCGCCCTCCCTGATGGCGTTCTTCTTGCGGAAGGCGACTGGATCGATGCCGAGCTTGTTCGCCATGCGCGTGATATGCGATTCCAGCCCGAACAGGAATTCGGAATAGCCGAAGCCGCGGTAAGGCCCGCCTGGCGGGAGGTTGGTGTAGATGCACATGGAATCGATGCTCAGATTGTCCACTTTATAAGGTCCGCTGGCTGACAGACCGGCGGCATTGACCACGTTGGCTCCGTATTCCACATAAGCCCCGGCGTCCCAGTATAATTTAAAATCCAGGGCGGTGATGCGGCCGTCCTTTCTGACGCCCATTTTAATATTCGCGCGCACGCCCTGGCGCTGGTAGGTGTTGTAGAATTCCTGGGCGCGGCTCCACAGCACTTTTACGGGACGGCCCTGCACCGACATCGCCAGGGCGGCGCCTATTATTTCCATGCTGACTCCGGCTTTGCCGCCGAAGCCGCCGCCGATATAGGTGCTGATGACGCGCACGTCCTTATGGCTGATGCCGAACGGCTCGAGCGCCTGGGCGAATACGTTGCGCTGGGTGAACGGCGACTGCGAGGAGGTCCACATCGTCAGGCGGCCGGCTTCGTCATAAAGGCCGATAACGCTGTGCGGCTCTATGGCGCAGTGGGCGTAGCGGGGGACGGTATATGTATCTTCCATTACCAGGTCGGCCTGCTTAAAGCCCTTGGCGGGATCGCCTTTGCGTGTTTTGCGCCAATGGGCGATATTGGTATCTTTCCTGGGAAAGAACCAGGGAACATGGCGGTAAGTCCCCAGGTCAGGGTGGACGAGGGGGGAATTCTTCTCAAGCGCCTTTACGGGATCGAAGACAGGGGAAAGCTCTTCGTATTTCACTTCCACAAGGGCCGCCCCGCGCAGTGCGATTTTAGGATCGGTGGCGACGACGGCTGCGACCTGCTCTCCGACGAAGCGGACGGTGTCGGTGGCGAAGACATAGCGGTCTGTCATATACAGGCCGAACTTATGCGTGAAGCTGCGGCCGGTGACGACTTTGACGACCCCGTGCAGCTTTTCGGCTTTGGCGGTGTTTATGGATTTAATTCTAGCGTGGGCGAACGGGCTTTCCACTACGGCGGCGTAGAGCAGGCCCGGCCCGAACTCCAGATCGTCGGTATATTTCGCCGCGCCCTTGATCTTCTCCCAGCCGTCCACGCGAAGCTCGCTCTTACCGATTACTTTCAGGCGCTCCGCGTTTTTTTTAGCTCCGGCGCCGCTCACGCGTCTGGAAATCTGAAGGTTCATATTTTTCCCCGATACACAAGTTCATGCTTACAGGATCCGTCAGCCGCCTGGCGGAGCCGGGTCCGGACCGTTTCATGAAGCTGGCCCGGCCCTGAATTTTGAAGATCAAAACGACGACAGGCGCCGGCAGTTGTATTGCCGCGTTATATTGAGCCCTGAGTCATATGGCGGTGCGTCATCCGGCCGGCCTGAGCTTACCGCGCCGCCACGGCGGGGAGCGCCCGAAAAGAGTATGGATGAATTAAACGCCTGCACGACCGGGACAACGCGGAAAACAGCCGGGCTTTTATGTGCGTTTACTTTATCTGCATCCGCCCGGCGCGCAATTAATATCGCCATGTATGGTCACCTTGCTTCAGGCCTGGCCGGCTGCGGCATGCCTGTGAAAATATCTCATCACTTTCCGGCGGTTTCCTCTATAGCGGCGATTATGGGCTCGTAGCCGGTGCAGCGGCATAAGTTCCCCGCTATGGCCTCTTTGATGTCGTGTTTTGAGGGCTTAGGGCGCTTCTCAAGCAGCTCTGTGGCCGAAAGTATGATGCCGGGCGCGCAGAACCCGCACTGGAAAGCGTTCTTCTCATGGAAAGTTTTCTGCAGCTTCCGGGTCCATTTCCTGGAGTTGGCCCCCTCAAGGGTTACGATTTCCGCGCCATCCGCCTCCACGGCAAGCACCAGGCAGGAGCGGACAGTTTTGCCGTTCATGAACACGGTACAGCTGCCGCAATCCCCGCGGTCGCAGCCGGCCTTAGGGCTTTTGATGCCCAGTCTGCCGCGAAGCACGTCTAGCAGCACGTCATTAGCTTCCACTTCCAGCCGTTTTATGTCGCCGTTAAGCTTAAACTCTATCCCGGTTTTTTTCATAGCGTTATATAACCCATTCTCCGTATTCCGGGGCTTTGCCGCAGAGCCTTGCCGCGGCCGTTTCCAGGGCCCGCCCGAGCATTACCTGCGCCATGTGCAGCCGGTATTCCCGGCTGGATCGGAGGTCGCTTATGGGCGATATCTCCTCAAGGATGGTCTTTTTGGCGCGCGCGATAACTTTTTCGCTCAGCTTTCCGCCGTTTAAAACCGCCTCTGTCGCCGGGCAGCGCGCGGGCCTGGGGCCGAGCGCGCATGCGGCCACCCTGTAGGTATTATCAGCCAACGCCAGCACGGCTATGCCGCCCTGGGCCAGGTCTTCGCCCTCATAGCGGGAAAGTTTTGCGTAGCAGCCCCCTGCTTTTACCGCCGGGAGGCGGAGCTCCGCCGCCAGAACTATCTCATCCGGAGCCAGCGCGGTCCTCCTGGGCCCTGAGAACCAGTCGTGGATGGAGATCTTGCGTACGCCTTTAAGGCTTCTAACGATCACTTCGGTGTCATATACGGCGAGGGCCGGCGCCGAATCCGCCGACGGGACGGCGGAACAGATGTTCCCGGCCACCGTGGCGCGGTTCCGGACTCCGGTGGAGGCCACTGTAAGCGAAGCCTCCCATAAAAGAGGGCAGAGTTTTTTGACTATCGCGGAATCGATTATATCGGAAAAGGTTACAAGCGAGCCAAGCCGGAGCAGGCCGGGTTTGACCTCGATCTTGTCCAGACCCGCCAATCTCTTTATATCCACAACTGCTTCAAGTCTGGATACATTCTCCTTAAGCTGGACTATCAGGTCGGTGCCGCCGGCCAGGACCCTGGCGGTCCCTTTGCGGAGCGAAAGCGCGCGCAGTGCTTCCTGTATTGTTTTAGGGCGGACGTATTCGAATTCAGTCGTTATCGGCATAATTATTCAGGCCCGGGATATTACGGGAGCCACGCGACCACGCGGCCCATGGCGGATTCAAGCTCCATGCCCTTCAGCGGGAAGAAGCCCATCCAGCAGCGCTTGTTGGAAAGCTTTTCGATATCTCCGCCGAGATTCTCGGCGTGAACCAGGCGTTTGGGGAACAGCTTCAGGTGCATGACCTGGTAGTATTCCTCAGTGGGGAACAGCTCGTCCCATTTTTTCCCGAAATTATCAACCAGCTTATTCTCCGCTTCCGTGAAAAGCTTGGGATGCCAGTTCCGTATGATGGTATTCATCGGGTGGTCGGCGCTGCCGCAGTCAACGCCTATCCATTTGAATTTCATCGCCAGAGCCCATTTATGGAACTTGGGGCCGGGGCCGGGATGTTTGCAGAAATAGCGGACTTCGTCCGATTTCTTCTCGTACCAGGCGTAGCGGTGATAGCCGGTATTAATTATCAGGATATCGCCCTTGCGTATATCGGCCCGCTTCATAAGCAGCTCCGGCTCGTAAAGATCATAGTCTCCCAGGTCTTTAGAGAGGTCTACTACCACGCCCGGGCCTGTCCATTCCCGCATCGGCACCTGCCCGATGGTGCGGCCCGACCCGAAAAAATGGATCTCTCCGTCCATATGCGTGCCGACGTGGTTTGAGGTCTTGATTATCTGTCCGTTTGCGCCCTGACCCATATGCGCGCCTGCTATGCGCTTGAAATACTGTATCTGAAGCGGCATATAGCTGGGCCAGGGGGGGGTGTGGATGCTCAGCGGCTGGGTGAGGTCATACATCCTGGCGCTCTCCATCAATTTAATAAAATCATTGTCCTTCATATTATTCTCCTTATTGTCCGATATAAGATGCGGTAAATTCCGCCTTTGTGGATGTCCCTGCATCCGTGTGTGCTCTTATCACGCTATTTTTAACTAAAAAGCCGCACCACCCGGCAGGTTCAACACCTCCAGGCGCATGCGACCATCC
>CAZPMW010000045.1:0-8853 GCA_964587805.1 uncultured Elusimicrobiaceae bacterium | reverse complement strand
ATCATTGTCCTTCATATTATTCTCCTTATTGAAGACCGGAGGCCCTAAAGCGGCGCTCTCAGGCCGTCGCCGTCCGGCTTATAATTTCAGGCTATCCTTCAGTTCAGACAGCTTCCCGGCCAGCTCCGATAGCTTCCAGCGAACGGCCGTTTTTTCAGCCCGGCGCTTGAACTCACATTCGCCTTCCTTGAGCGTCTTAGGGCTTACGACAATGCGGAAAGGCAGGCCGATCAGATCGGCGTCCTTAAACTTGACCCCGGCCCGCTCGTCACGGTCATCCCAGAGAACGCTGAACCCTGAAGCGTGCAGCTGCTCGTACACGGCCTGGGATTTCGGCGCTATGTCGGGATTTTCGGTCTCGAGGCTGACCAGCGAGAATTCGAACGGGGCGATGGACGGCGGCCAGATGATGCCGCAATCGTCGTTGGACTGCTCTATGGCGGCGGCCACGGTACGGGAAACGCCTATCCCGTAGCAGCCCATAACCATCGGCACTGAACGCTGGCTCTCGTCCAGGAATTCGCACTTAAGCGATTTGGAATACTTCGTTCCGAGCTTGAAGGTCTGCCCCACCTCTATGCCGCGCTTAAATTCGAAAGGTTTTTTGCAGCGCGGACAAAGATCGCCCTCTGCGGCCGCGTGTATATCGGCGAAGAGGTCCGGGGTGTAATCCCGGCCAATGTTTATGCCGACCGTGTGGGTATCGCCTTTATTCGCGCCAGAAAAGCCGTTAAAGACATTCTTCAGAGCATGTCCGCGATGACTGTCTTTAAAGGTCTGGTGTCCTTTCCGGGCTTGTATTTACTTTTGATATCCACCGGTCCGGCGAAGCCGGCCGGGCAGCCCGCTACAGCTTCGTAGACATGCTGCGGCGCTTTTTCCAGTTCCGCTGCCCCCAGGACCCTTCGCAGCTTATTTTCATTCAGTTCATGATCGCCGCGCACCAGGGCCATAACGGGCTCGCCGTCAGCCAGGAAAAACAGAGTTTTTATGGCCTGTTTTTTATTCATCTTGAGAAATTTAGAAACGTCCTCGACGGTATACAGGGAGGGCGTGGGTACATCCTTAAGAGGGGCGAATTTGGAAGGGTCAGCAGCGCGGGCCGGCGGCTCGGCCGTCTCGGCCTTTTCGGTATTTGCGGCGTAGCCGCAGCCGCAAAGGGCGATCTCGGCCTCGCCGGTGTCGGCGATTACCATAAACTCATGCGAATGGTTTCCGCCTATCGGGCCGCCGTCGGCCTCCACGGGTTTATAATGCAGTCCGCAGCGCGTGAAGATCCTTTCGTAGGCTGAGTAAAGCCTGCGGTACCACAGCTCAGCGTCGGCTTCGGTGGCGTGGAACGAGTATCCGTCCTTCATGTAGAACTCACGCGCGCGCATCACCCCGAAACGCGGCCGCATCTCGTCACGGAACTTCTCTCCGAACTGGTAAAGCAGCAGCGGGAGCTGGCGGTATGAGGCCACATCCCTGCGCACCATATTAGTGATAACCTCTTCCGCCGTAGGGGCGAAGCAGAAATCAGATTCCTTGCGGTCCTGTATGCGAAGCAGTTCCTTCCCGTAGACCTGCCAGCGGCCGGTCTCCATCCACAGCTCCTTCGGCTGTATCACGGGCAGCCAGACCTCCTGCCCGCCTATCTTATCCAGCTCTTCGCGCACTATATTCTCCACCTTCTTAAGCACCCTGAGGCCAAGCGGAAGCCATTCATAGATGCCGCTGGCGAGCTTGCGTATCATGCCGGCCCGGAACATAAGCTTCACCGAGATATTATCCGCGTCGGCCGGAGCCTCTCTTAAAGTGGGGAGGAAGTAATTTGAAAGTTTCATATTTTATTCCTGGACGGCTAAAACAGCTGCAGGCCTGAGGCCGGAAGGCTGACGCACGCATCAAGCTGACGGATTCACGCGGCTTCCGGCTTCGCTCATTTTATCTGACGCCGCGTATCTTCCTGATTATCTCGTTGACCCATTCGCTTTCTTTCACGACCCGCATCTGCTTGCCGCGCTCTATCCAGACGCCGCGGCCCTTCCCTCCGGCGATGCCGAAATCGGCCTCGCGCGCCTCTCCGGGGCCGTTGACCACGCAGCCCATGACGGCTATTTTCTTGCCGGTCGAGCGCTCCAAAAGCGTCTTATCCGAATATACGCGCTCTTCGATCTCTTTGATCACCTTCTCCACGTTCACCTGGCAGCGGCCGCACGTGGGGCAGGCGATGAGATTGGGTCCGTATTGCCGCAGGCCCAGGGCTTTAAGTATCTCGTAAGCCGCGCGGACCTGCATCACCGGGTCCTCGGTCAGCGAAACACGGACAGTATCTCCCACGCCCTGCGCAAGCAGCATCCCGATGCCGAGGGAGGACTTCACCGTTCCGGAAAGAAAGCTGCCGGCCTCCGTAACGCCTATATGCAGGGGGACATCCGACCGCTCCGAGAACAGAAGGTTCGCCATGACCGTGCGCTCGATATCGTCCGCCTTAAGCGAGACTATTATATCCATGAAGCCCTCGTTTTCAAGGGTGCGGACCTCATCCAGGGCTTCTTTTACCATCGTCCTGGCCCAGTCGGCCGGAGACCATTTCGGAGAGGGATTGTTTTTAAGCGCCTTAAGCGAGCCGCAGTTCACGCCGATGCGGATAGGAATGCCCGCGGACTTGCAGGCTTTGACTACCGCTTTCACTTTATCTTTATCCCCGATGTTGCCCGGGTTGATGCGTATCTTATCGACGCCCTGCCTGGCCGCCTCTACGGCCAGCAGCCAGTCGAAGTGAATATCGGCGACAAGCGGTATATCTATGGCTTTCCGGATGCGTCCCAGTTTCTTCGCGGCGTCCATATCCGGCACAGCCACGCGGATGATCTCGCAACCTGCGTCCTCAAGGCGCCTGATCTGGTCTATGGTAGCCCTGAGGTCCCTGGTGTCAGTGTTGCACATGGACTGGACCGAAACCGGGCTGTCGCCGCCAATGGCGAACTTGCCGACCCTGACCACGCGCGTTTTTTTTACTTTAGGTTTAAGCATTTATTTTCCCTGAACGGCCTGCTCCGTTTTCTCATTGGCGGAAGAGGAGGGGACAAAGCGCATGATATCGCTGTAGGTAGCGAACAATAGAATGGATACAAGGAACGCTATCCCGGCGGAATTTACCCAGTTCATAACTTTCGGCGTCAGGCGGCGGCCTGTAATTCCTTCAGCGATAAACAGCACGGCGTGTCCTCCGTCCAGCAGCGGGATCGGAAGTATGTTAAAGAAACCTACGGCCACGGATATAAGCGCAATAAGGAAAAACAGCTCCGTCATACCGCTATGCGCGGCCTTGCTTACGATCGTGACGATCCCGATAGGCCCGGAGAGGTCCGGCTTCTCCCGGCGTTTAAAGCTGGACGCCAGGCTGTTCACCGTGTAAGCCGTCCAGTAATAGCACTGCCCCGCGCCGAAAGCGAGCGAGGCCAGCACTCCCGCCTTCTGATACGCAGGTTTTATCTGGTCCGGGGAGATGCCTATAACGCCTATATCCTTTCCCGTCTCGGGATCGACTCCGCGTTTGGTTTTTATCTTCGCCTTCGCTACAGCGCCTTTTCTGTCGTACTCTATCAGCACTTCGCTTTCAACGTGGCCGCGTATCTTATTAGCCATGTCGGCCCATTCCGACACTTTAACTCCGTCCACGCTCAATATCGTATCGCCGGTCAGCAGCCCCGCCTTCGCCGCCGGCAGGCCGGCCGCTATGGCGCCCACCGTGCTGGAGTAGACCGGCTTGCCGACAGCGTACATGACGCCGGAGAACAGGACAAAAGCGAGCAGGTAGTTCATGAAGGGACCGGCGAACACCACGCACAGGCGCGTGTACCAGGGCTTGGAATAATATTCGTCTGGGTTTCCGGCCGTATCGTCGGGATTCTCACCTGCGGGCTTAACATATCCGCCGAGGGGGATAGCGCGTATTGAATAGCGCGTGCCGTCTTTCTCACGCCCGAGAAGCTCGGGCCCGAAGCCGAAAGAGAACGCCTCGACTTTTATCCCGGCCAGCTTGCAGACGATGAAATGGCCGAACTCGTGCAGGAAGATGACCAGTCCGAAAGTAAAGAGAACCGCTATCAGCGATCCCCCGAAAGACAGAACGGACGAAGCGGCCGGAATGTGCAAACCGAACGAAGCCAAAAACAAAGATATAAGCATTATTTCCTTTTCTTTTTAAGATGAACCGCTATCTCGGCGGCCTTTGTCCGGGCCCACTGGTCGGTCTCAACGGCCTCGGCCAGCGTAGGGGCACGGCGCCCGACTTGGTGATGGAGGGCGAGCGTCTCTTCCACTATGGCGGGAATATCCGTGAACAAAGCCCCGCCGCTGATGAACCGCTCCACCCCGACTTCGTTGGCTGCGTTAAGCACCGCGGGGTAACTGCCTCCGAGCCTGCCGGCCTCATATGCCAGCCGCAGGCAGGGAAACCGCCGGAAATCCGGCTGGAAGAATTCGAGGGATCCGAGCTTAAAAAGATCCAGCGGCCGGACCAGGGACTGCACGCGTTCCGGCCAGGTGAGCGCGTACTGGATCGGCAGCTTCATGTCCGGCCCGGACAGCTGCGCCAGAACCGAGCCGTCCCTGAATTCCACAGCGGAATGCATCACGGACTGGGGATGGATCAGGACCTGTATCTTTGAAACCGGGAGCGAGAAGAAATTTTTTATCTCTATAATCTCAAGCCCCTTGTTCATCAGCGTGGCGCAGTCCACCGTGATCTTGGGGCCCATGCTCCAGGTGGGATGTTTAAGCGCGGCGGCCGGCGTGACGTTTTTCAGGCTGCCTTTATGCCGGTAGAAGGCCCCGCCGGAGGCCGTCAGGAATATTCTTGAAACAGCCGGGCCGTAATCCGGCCCGCTGACACCGGCCAGGCACTGAAAGATGGCCGAAGGCTCGGAATCCACCGGGATGATCCGGGCGTTCCAGCGCGCGGCTTCCTTCATCAGGGTCTCGCCTGCCATGACCATGGGCTCCTTGTTGGCGAGGGCGATATGTTTGGAGGCGCGTATGGACGCGACCAGCGGAGCGAAACCCACCGATCCGGAAATAGCGTTAAGAACCACATCTGAGTCCTTAAGCGAAGCCAGCTCCGTAAGGCCCTCGAGGCCCGGGGCGAGCAATTTAGTGCCGCGCGGAAGCGTCCCTTTCAGCTCCGCGTGCGCCTGGTGATCGAATACCGCGGCGTATTTAGGCCTGAACGCCCGCACCTGGGCTGAAAAGCCGTCCCGGTCGTCTTTTGCCGCTATTCCGAACGCGCTCCACCCCAGCTTCCTGACTACCTTCAGCGCGTTCCGGCCGATGGAGCCGGTGGAGCCCAGAATAATTATTTTCTTCATCTTGAATACACCGTAAGGTAGTAGATCATCGGCGCGAGGAAAATATAGGAATCGAAGCGGTCCAGTATTCCTCCGTGCCCCGGCAGCAGACTGGACGAGTCCTTGGCGCCGGCGGCCCGTTTTATCATAGACTCCGCGATATCTGAAAGCTGCCCGAAAACGCCGATAATGACGCCGGCCGTCACCGCGAAAGAGATGGTTATGGCATCCTTCATAAACACGCGGAACAGAAGCGTCATGAGAACCGCGGCGATAAAGCCGGCGGCCGCGCCCTCCCAGGTCTTTTTAGGGCTGATGGTGGAAAGCTGCCTTTTGCCGAAGCTCCGGCCGGCTGCGTAGGCGGCGGTATCCATTACCCAGACGGTCACGATCAGCATAAAGGTCAGCGCCTCACCGTCCGGCCGCACATCGCGCAGGGCGATGAGGTGGAACAGGCACCAGGAAATCATGAACAATCCCAGCAGCGTGAAGCCGATGCGCTCCAGATACTTCTTGCGGGACAGCATCTCATAGACCAGCGGAACGATAACGATCAGGGTCAGCACCGAGCCGGCGAAATTATCTCCGCCGGCCTGGGCGGCCGAGTAAAAATCAAAACACAGCGCGGCGGGCAGCAGCAGCCCCAGTACGAATAAGACCGGACCCTGCACGGGCTTGCCGCCCATCCTCATCAGCGTGTAGTATTCATAAAGCGACAGCGCGATTATGACGAACACGAACGCCGCGTAAGGCAGGCCGCCGAGATGTATCAGAAAAGCTACGACCGGGATACCGATAAGACCTGTAAGGACTCTGGGCAGAAGCATAAGCGTTCCTCTTTCAGGCCCCGCGCCTGATCTCCCTGGACTGGTAGGCCAGAAGGGCCTCCACGAACTGCCTCTCCCTGAAATCCGGCCAGAAGGTGTCCGTTATATAAAATTCCGAATAGGCAGTCTGCCACAGGAGGAAATTGGAGAGGCGCGTTTCTCCGGAGGTCCGGATAAGCAGATCGGGATCCGGCAGCGGGCTGGTGTACAGCTCCCGCGCAAAAGAAGCCTCGTCGGCTTTTTTAACGCCGCGCGCGAGCAGGGAATTAACCGCGTCCAGTATCTCCTGCCTGCCGCCGTAATTCAGGGCGATATTCAGCACCATCCCCGTATTTCCCTTAAGTTTCTCTACAGTTTCATTAACCGCTTTCTGCGCTGAAGCGGGCATTTCCTTCAGCCTGCCGCTTACCATCAGCCGGACATTGTTGCGCGCCAGCTCCCCGCCGTAGGCGGCTATGGCTTTTCTCAGGAGCAGCATGAGAGCGCTTACCTCAAGCTTGCTCCGGTTCCAGTTTTCCGTGGAAAAAGTGTACAGGGTAAGCGCCCGCACTCCGAGGTCGCTCGCGGCCTTCACCACCGCGCGCACGGATTCCACGCCCTTAGCGTGCCCGACCGGCACCGGCAGGCCCTTTGACTTGGCCCAGCGCCTGTTGCCGTCCATGATCACGGCCACATGCGCCGGGATCCTGGATCGATCAAGGTTTTTCAGAAGCTGGTCCATTCTTAAGATGCGGCAGCCTATATCGTCAGCAGGTCTTTTTCCTTGGAGGCGGCGGTTTCGTCTACGTTCTTGATGTAGGCGTCGGTCGTTTTCTGTATCGCGGCCTCATAGCGCTCGACATCGTCCTCGGTAATCTCTTTCGCCTTCTCGGATTTTTTCACTTTTTCAACGGCAGCGCGGCGCTCGTTGCGGATGGAGATACGGGCGTCCTCTCCCATGGAGTGAACGACCTTGACCATCTTTTTGCGCTGGTCCTCGGTCATCGCCGGGAGGCAGATCCTTATTATATCCCCGTTCTTGATGGGCGCCGCGCCAAGGTCAAGCTTGCGCAGTTCAGCCTCAATGGCGTCCACGGCGCCTTTATCCCAGGGCCGTATCTCAAGCGTGCGGCCCTCCGGCACGGAAACTGCGGCCACCTGTTTCAACGGCACGCGGGTGCCGTAATATTCCACCTGTACATTGTCAAGCAGCTGCGGGTTGGCCCTGCCGGTGCGAAGGGAGGTCAGTTCCCTTCTGAATTTTTCCAGCTTTTCCATCATGTCCAGCTCAACCTGCTCGATAAATGAATTCATATCTTCTGGCATATTTAAATCTCCTTTATTCAGCAGCCCGCCCCCGCGCCCTTCCAATGAATAGCCGGATACCGCATACGCGGATAAGCGCCGGGCATTCCCGTAATCCAATTATATTAAATTTATGGAGGAGTGAAGCGAAAACAGATGGCCGATTATCCGGCGGCGAAGGAATCTTCCACCAGCTCGCACATTATATGCGCGGCCAGGATATGCATCTCCTGAACGCGGGGGGTGTCGGCGTCTTCTATCACCAGGGACAGATCGCATGCGGCCTTGATAACTCCGCCGTCGCGGCCGAGAAAGCCTATGGTAGTAAGCTGCATTTCCCGGGCTTTAACTAAAGCCTTCAGTACATTAGGGCTTGCGCCCGAGGTGGAAAGGCCGATAAGCACGTCGCCGCGCCGCCCGTGCGCTTCGACCTGGCGCTCAAAGACCCTGTCGTAGCTGTAATCGTTTCCGAGGGAGGTCAAAACGGAGGTGTCGGTGGTCAGCGCCAGCGCAGAGAGGGCGCGCCGCTCAAGTTTGAAGCGCCCCACAAGTTCCGCGGCTATATGCTGACTGTCGGCCGCCGACCCGCCGTTGCCGCAAAGGAGTACCTTTCCGCCCTTCCTCAGGGAGCCAGCCACCGCCGAGGCGATCTGAGCGATAAGCGCCCATCTGGCCGGCAGCGTCCGGGCCGCGGCTATGTGAAGATTTATGGCGGATAATATTTTTTCTTCCATAAGGTCCGGTGCCGCGACTGAGATCCTGAGGGGGGGGGCTATTTTATGATCGTTCCAACGGTTTCGCCGCCGACGGCCCTTTTGATATTGCCGGATTCATGGAGGCTGAAGACCAGAATCGGAATATGGTTTTCCATGCAGAGCGTGAGGGCGCTGGTATCCATGAATTTCAGGCCCTTGCGGATCGCGTCCATATAGGTGATCTTTCTTATCATCCTGGCTTTCTTATCCGTTTTAGGGTCTCCGGTATAGACGCCGTCCACCTGCGTGGCCTTAAATATGACATCGGCGCCGATCTCGGCCGCGCGCAGGGCCGCGGCGGAATCAGTGGTGAAGTAGGGGTTCCCGGTTCCGCCCGCGAATATCACAACGCGTCCCTTTTCAAGGTGGCGGATGGCGCGGCGGCGGATAAAAGGCTCGGCAAGGCGGGAGATCTCTATGGCTGTCTGCACACGGGTCTGCACGCCTTTATGCTCTAGGGCCGACTGCAGCGCCATGGCGTTGATTATAGTGGCCAGCATCCCCATGTTATCGGAGGTGACCCGGTCTATCATGCCGTGCCCGTCTTTAGCTCCCCACCAGATATTTCCGCCGCCTATAACGATAGCAAGCTGCACCTCCGGGCGCAGGGCCTTGCGTATTTCCTCGGAAATAAAGGTGAGCGCCGCGGGGCTT
>CAZPMW010000044.1:13050-15613 GCA_964587805.1 uncultured Elusimicrobiaceae bacterium | reverse complement strand
CTGGTGGCGCAGGGCAAATACAGCGACGCGCTGCTGAAGATAGAAGGGATGACCGCCATGGACCCGTCCAATCCGGCCTTGCCCATGCTGGCCGGCAGGCTGAAAAAAGTCGCCGCGATCGCGGAGCGGAAATACGCCAATTCCAAGCCCTGGAATATCGCCTCGCTCGGAATATACTATTACGTGAACGAGGAGGAGAACCTGCCTTTTTCCTACGACGCCTTCCGCTACGCCGCGGAGCTCAACCCGTCGGAGCCGCGTTTCGTGAAGCTGATCACAATGCTGGAAGAGGAATCCCCCCAGCTGAAGTTAAACGACACCAAGCCGCCGCAGGCCGGCGTACTGGAACATAAGAAGGACCTGGGGCTGCGCTACATCTACGATTCAAAGTTTTACCTGGCGGTCAAGGAGCTGGAATCCGCGCTGAAGCTCGACCCCGAGGATCCGGTAACGCTCAAACGTCTCGGCTCCACCTATCTCCAGCTTAAGGATTTTCCCAAGGCGAGGGAAGCCTGGGACAAGGCCATTAAACTTACGCCGGAGGACGAGCAGCTGCAGGGCTACCTGCAGGCGCTCAACGCCATGCCGGAAGCCGCCGCGCCGCCGAAGAAACGCCGTAAGACCCGCTTGAGCAGAGCGCGGAAAGCCAAAGCGCAGGCGCCGGCTCCGGCCTCAGCTCCGAATTGATTTGTTATCTTAATCTAGAAAGAATAATTATACCTGGTCAGGAAGGTATACTCGGCGGTATTGCTGCCGTCGTTGAGGTTGTCGGTCCTGGTGTTTCTCCCCACCCCGAAGGTCATCTTTGAGCTCTGGCTTTTCAGCCAGATCGTCTCGAAATTAATATTCATGGAACTGACGTCGCTCGGCGAGGTTACGGAATCGCTCTGGCTTTCCGAAAGCGTGGCCCAGACCTGCAGAGCCATGGCCCGGCGGGGCATAGCGTAGGTGGCGTTGCCGGTAATGGAATTATTTTTGCTGGATGAGGCGTCGGCCTTATCTTTGGTGGTAGAATTAACCATCCCGGAGGACAGGGACATCCTCGGCGAAAGGCGGAACGAACCTGAGAGCGACAGCAGGTTGGAAGCAAGGTTATGGGATAATCCGGTGTTGTCCCTGAAATCGCTGGTCTGCATGGAGGCGTTCAGCGTATGGGCTTTAACCGGCTGCATCACCGACACGCTTAGCGTCTGGGTCTGGTTATCCTGCACTCCGGCCGGCTTGCCCAGCGCGGTAGTGTTAAGCATGGAGCCGGTGAGCATGGTGGAACCGAACAGCCGCAGCGTGGGCGACACGCTGGTCTGAGTCTGCTTGGTGGTGGTATTGCCGGCGACTTTATCCAGATTGTCCGTGTAGGTGTTATAGCCCGCCGAGACCGACAGCCAGTCTATCGGGTACACCCCGGCCTCAGCGTCGTAGGTCATGCGGTCATGTATTATCGCCGGGCTTGCCAGGGTCCAGAAATCCCCCGCCACCCGGCTCATCTTCGCCTTAAGTCCGAAAAGGCCGGATTTATACTTCAGCTCCTGTCTGTAGGCCGCCCCGCTTACCGCCCGCTCCGACGCCTGCAGGTCGTCTCTGTACGCGCTGAGCTGGTATTCGCTGTTAAGCGTGAGGCTCTTTAATACCTTCCATTCCAGCGTGCCGCCGTAAACCGAGTTCTGCCTAGCCTTCATCGTATTGGAGGCGGTGTCGATAGTGATGGAAAAAGCGTCGTCCTTGCTCAGGACCGAATTAAGCGTGACTTTCAGGGACGGCAGAAGCGCGTAGGAAAGCTTGCCGCCGCCGGTATAGGTTGCAAAGCGCCCAGAGAAAGTGGCGGTGGGCTCCTGCGGCGCGACTATCCTGCCGACCAGCAGCGACCCTGACCAGCGCTTTTTATGTCGCTCATACGACAAACCGCGCATGCCCTGTCCGTCCAGGCTCAGCGGCGTCAGGCTCGGAGAGATATCGCCGGCGCTCAGGTTGCCCCAGGGCGCGTACAGGTTGAAAAGGATGATATTCGGCGTCACCGGCTTGCTGTAGGTGTGAAGCAGGTAGGTGTTAAAAAGGAACGAGGCCCGCTTGACCTTGCCGACGATGTTGGCGGAGGTTATGAACTGGTGTTTGGTCCAGTCGCTCTTGCTTGAGTTCTTATAGGTGACGCTGACGTCGCCGCCGGCTTTGAAATCCTGCGGGACGGGCGGGGCGAATTTTTTCTCTATGACCTGGAAGCCCCTGTAATCCGTTTCCAGAATGCGCCGGCTGTCCTTTATGAGTATAACTTTATACAGCAGTCGGCGGCCGCTGAAATTATCCGGCACAGGGAAGCTCAGCTGAACGCCGCTGGCGCCGCCGATGGGGACGGTTTCAACCGGGGTGATGGGCTCGGTCTGGGAGAGGAACTTGGGTTCGTCGTTTTCGATGGTATAGACCTCTGCGACCCAGTAATAGGAACCTTTTTCCCAGCCGCCGGTGCCGGTGTTCACTGCGAGGGTCTGGAATTTGACGGTGTCGCCGGCCATAACGGGGTCCGGGGCGGCGACGCCGGGGAGCACTGGGTCTGCAACGGCGAGAGCATCTA
>CAZPMW010000044.1:0-13040 GCA_964587805.1 uncultured Elusimicrobiaceae bacterium | reverse complement strand
CGAACCGGGACTACTCGACAAGCTTGGGCGATATCGTAACGGTCAAACCGGCGCTGGATAGCTTTTTCGACAAGGTGATGGTGATGGCGGAAAACCCCGCGGTGCGCGAGAACCGCCTGAGGCTGGTAAGTTCACTGGTAGATCTGTTCGAAGACATCGCCGACCTGTCCCAACTGCAGCAGTAGTTCGCAGGCGCCGCCGGTTCTTTCGGCCGCCCTGGACCGGGGGAGGTTCGCGGGTCCTGTCGTGGGACTGGAACGCAAAACCAGGGTCGGGACACACCGTGCCCGCCCTTCCGTTCCTCGGCCTCCGCGCTTCGTATGCTCGGCCTCCGGACGGTTTTGCTTATCCAGCTCCCCCGCCACCCGCTCCAAACAGGTAGCGTCTGCCTTTTATTCCGAACTGTCCTGGTCAAAATCCGTCGTTCCGCCTGCTCCAACTATACATTAAAGATATTAAATAAACGTTAAAGCTATCTGATTATAGCGAATTTTTTTATTATCCTTTCGCGGTCGTTTGAGTTGGGGTCCTTGATATTGAGCACCCAGATATAGACTCCGGAGGCGACCTTATCTCCCCTCAGCGGCCAATAGCCGCGGTGCTTGCCGGAGCCGGGGGCGTCGTAATTGCGCTGGATTTCGGAACTGGAGATTTTCTTGACCAGCCGGCCGGCGACGTCGAACACCGCTATCTCCGCCACGAAATCCGTAAAATTAGTCTCAAAGTGGAGGCTGACCTCGCTCTCGGCAGGGTTGGGATAGGCGTAAACCGCGTCTTTGTTCAGCAGCGCCCATTTGGGAGCGTATTCCAGGCGCTGCCCGTCGCTAAGCCTCACATTCTCAAGCTCCGTGAATTCCTTGCCGTTATAGAGCCGAATACCGTAGGTGCCGGGCAGCAGGTTCACTAGCGAGAATCGGCCCTTCTCGTCAGCATAGGCCATTGCCACGCGGCGCCCGCGCTGGAACAGCTCGACGTACGGCCTCGCGCTCTGCGCGGCCGAGGAGGACATCCTGTAGCGTTCAGCCGGCCGGTAAGCGGACGGGATAGTGCCGGTAACCTCGGCCAGGACATAGGACACGCTCAGCTTGAAGTTAACTGCCGCGGCGCCGCAATCGATATTGCTCTTTGAGACCGAGCTGGTGATATCGTTCGCGGACCAGATCGCCTTCACTGTGTATTTACCCGCCGGCAGGTCGTTAAGGTTATACTCTCCGGTTGCAGAGGTATTATCCGAACCTGCGAGAATGGCGGCCTGGTTATACGCTTCCATCACAACGCCCTGTATGGCCTGGCTTGAGGACTGTATCACCGACCCGGAGATCGCACCCCTGTCGGACTTGGAGGCGGCGCCGGAGGCGATATTTGAAACCGCGGACCAGTTGCCGGCGTCGTCCTGGGTCCAGAGCGCGAAATAATATACGCTGTCAGGAATAAGGCCGATAATGGTGTAGCCGGAGCGGGCGCCGGCGGTGAGACCGGACGTGCTCAGCACGACCGCTGAGGCGGTGGAAAAGACCGTCCCTGAAGAAACGGAAGACTGTATCGCGAGGGCCCCGCTCGGCAAATAGCCCGTAAGCCCGTCATCTCCGCTCGCGCTCCAGGTCAGGACCGCGCTGCCCGGGTTCGCGCCAGCACCGGCGGCGAGGTCAGTAACGGCCCCGGGCGGAAGCGTATCGTAATAGGTGAAGGTAGCGCCGTACACGTCGAAAAGCCCCGTATTGGCGGGCACGGCTTTATCGGTCGCGCGCGCGGTCCAGTAATAGGTCCCCCCGTTCGCCAGCGACGCGGACAGCATCGCGCTGAACGCGTAGTTCCAGGCGGCGTCGTTCCCGGCCGGAATAGCGGCGCGCGCCGCCATCCAGGCTGACTGCGAGGGGTCCCACCACTTTCCGTCTGAGACGCGCCGCACGGCCGCCTCAACCTGCTGCACTCCGCTGGTAGAATCCGCTACCGTGCCGCCGAAGTAATTAGCCGAATAGATATTCCCGCCGTCGGCCGGGTGCAGAAGAGCAAGCGCGGGCGGCGAGGCGTCATAAGTGAATGTATAAGTGGCGTAGGAGGCGGAATAATCGCCAACGGTATCCGAAGATCTCGCCGACGCGTCGTATTTATGCCCGTCCGTCATCGGCATGTTCACGCTGAATGCGAACGGGTAGGTGCCGGCCGCCACGTACCACATCTGCGAGCCGGAAAGGAAGGCGCTACCGCTCCAGTAAAGGCCGGTGGTTTTATCCTTAAAGGAAAGCTCGGTCGCCATCACGGTTCTGCCGTTGGTTTCCGTGTTATAGCCGCCTATCGAAGTCAGGGTAGACAGATACAGCGCCGTTGGCGTGGTTATTGTAACAACCGGCCCGCTCACGTTCTTCATTATGGTGAATGTGTCTATCCAGACGTCGCTTTCGTTGCCCGCCAGGTCCGTGGCCCTCAGGCTGAAGTAATTGGAAGCGCCATTGGCCAGGCGCGTGAAATCATAGGTCCAGGTCGCGATGAAAACCGAATATCCGTAAACATTGGCGATATCGGTCCAGTTTATAACGTTTCCGTCTGCGGACGCCTTGTTGGAGCTGACGCTGTACTGGATACCGGCGAGCCCCGAGATGGAATCGCTGAAGGCGGCGCTCGAAACCGGGCCCGGCGCGTCCACCAGCCAGCCGGCCGGAGGCACATAGCTGAGTGACATTCCCGGAGGCGTAATATCCTTCAGCACGTAAAACACATCGAAGACGTCGGTGGAATTAGCGATATTATCCACTGCCCTGACCGATATATAGGCGGTGGTTCCCTCTGGTATGGCGCTCCAGACAGCCGCCGGCAGCGCCCAGTCAGCGGTATATTCCGATTGGTTGATGGCGGCAGCCGCAATGGTCCAGCCGGCCACTATGCCGCTCGCCCCGCCGGTATCGGTGGCAGCCATAACCTGGAAATTCGCAAGCCCGGCCCCGCCCGCGTCCTGAAAATCCACGTCGTACAGCGCCGTGTTGGCGCGCTGCCAGGCGGCGGCGCCAGTCGGATTGACAGTCACAGTCGGGCTGCTGGTATCCAGCGACGCGTCGAACACTGTTTTAAACGGCGCGAGGTTCAGAAAGGCTGTTTTGCGGCCCAGGCCATCTGTCGCCCGCACCCGTGCGTAAAAAGTGGTGGCTGGAGCTAAAGTAGTGAATTCAACGTATGTGTTGCCGCCTGAGTAAAAAGTGTTAAGCGGCACATAGCCGGGGTAACTGGAGATCTCGCAGTAATACTGAAGCCCTGGCGGATTTCCGTTCTTCTCCCAGCTAAGCGTGGCGCTGCTTTGGTATACCGCGCTCCAGGTGGAAACGGCGGGGACAGCGGCGTAAGTGCGCGTGGTAAGGTAATTAGAATAAGCCGTCTCCACACCGGCCCAGTTCCGGGATTTGGCCCTGAAGTGGTAGACCGTGTCCGGCGCAAGCCCGGATGTGCGCCAGCTTTGGTCCGGATTCCATGAGGACTGGGTGGAGACCGAGATAAAGCCAGTATCGGTCGCAGCCTGCGCAAAATATTCCGTACCGGCGAAAGTAGAGACAAAGACCTTGGAGTATGCGGCCGTGCCATTCGAGCCGCCCAGAAGGCAGAGCTTGCCGCCGATGTTCTCCAGCGTGTGAAACTGGCGCACTTCAGACATGGACTCGTAGGTCCGCCACGCGCCCAGACTGCCGTCCGCTGAAACACTTGACCCGTACACCAGCAATTGCGCCGCAGAGCCGTTATTACCGCCGGCGATAACCAGCCTTCCGTCTACGATGGCCACTTTATGCCCGTAGCGGGCGGACGGCAGAGAACCCTCTACGGTCCAGGGGCTCAGGTCTCCGTTGGAGTCTATTGAAGCCTTCCAGACAGTATTCTTCGTGCTGGCTCCATTCTTGCCGCCGGTGACATACGCCCTGCCATTATAAATCGACATCGTATGGCCATAGCGTGAATCAATAAGATCGGGAAGCGGGTCCCAGGCGGAGAGAACCCCGTCATCGCCGACTTCCGCTTTCCTAACTACCGCATCCGCCCCGGTGCCGTATCCACCCGACACATAGAACCGCCCGCCGTAGGCTGCCGCCGCGTGCAGATAGCGCGGGCTGGTAAGGGAAGCTTCTTCGCGCCAGGCGCCAAGAGTTCCGGTTGTGGAGATGTTGGCCGACCAGACCTGGCTGGTGGGCCCGCCTGAATTATATCCGCCCAAAGCGTATAGCCGGCCTTTGGCGGCCAGCAGTTGCAGCCCGTAGCGCGCCGACGGAAGATACCCGGCCACGCCCCAGGAATTCCACGAACCGCCGGAGTCCACAGTCGCGTAGTAAACCGTACTGCTGAAGGTTATTCCGTCGTGACCGCCGCCAGCGAAGATGAAATCCTCATATAAGGCCGAGCCGTGGCCGTAAAGGTTGCCCGGCAAAGATTGTGAAGCCTGTGACCAGGCAGTGTTGAACACCGCGCCGGGGTTAAGCAAATTGGGATAGCGCAGGTCCGCGGAGCGCGACCCCACATCGCTGAACGCCATGGCGCTCTCAAGTATCCCCGAGCTGAGCGTGACCGCCGAGGATGAGATAGCCCCGGTAAAATCGCTCTCCATGTAATTCGGCTGCAGATACGCGTAGTAGGTGGTGTTGCGTCCCAGGCCAAAGAATCCAGTAGCGCGCGTAGGAGTGCTGAGAAAGTTGATATAAGGATTAGTTCCGGCGTAGGTGGATAAAAAGACCGTATAGTCCGTGCCTGTGGGATTAGTGTCCATCCAGTCCAGCAGAAGCGAATCCTCCGCGACGCTCGAATATCCGTAGGCGGACGGGGTGGTGAGGAGGTACGAATAGAATCCGGACTCAAGCATCGCCGTGCCGCCCGAATGCTGTCCGCTATCCACCGAACCGATAAACCCCTGCGCCTGGTATATCCCCCCCGCCATGAAGATATTACCAGCCGGCGCGCCGATAATGTCGTCCGAAATGGTTACGTACCCCCCAGTTTTCATGGCGTAGAGAGGCAGTGAGGCAAAGAGGCAAAGGAGCAAGGAGATAATAGGCCCCGACATATCGGAAAGCCGAGGGACCGCCATCTGCGCAAAAGATCCCCCCGGTAGTTTCACATTCTTCATTTGAAAGAAATTACAATAGGGGTCAGGTCTTTACTTTTGACTTTGCTTACAGGTCAAGAATCAAGACCTGACCCCCTTATCGCTACCTTTTTATCTGCGGCGGCCGCAGCGGAAACCCAGAGAAGCAAGAGTCGTACCGGAGTAGGGGTTGTTCAAGGCGTTAACGGCAAAAATCCCAGCTAGACCAGCGGAGTTGTAAGCCCCTCCACGAATCATCGCAGTTATATAGTTAGGGCCGACGTATGCAGCGTCACCCCCAGGGCCCCAGGTGGTGCTGCCTCCGGTGCTGGTATTCACCTGCCAGTCGGCCACCCACTCTTCAAGTGAGCCGACCATGTTTTCCGCCCCAGCGGAAGAAAGACAATTTGTGCCGCCGCCGGTATTTGTGGGGCCGGCGCTGCCGGTATTGCAATTAGGGGGAGTGCCGGACGCTCCGGGATCGACCGTCCCCCTTACAGCGCTCTGCCACTCGGCGTTAGTAAGCAGGTGTTTACCGGAATTATCGCAGGCGGCATTAGCCTGGAACCAGGTGATATACCTGGACGGCGTATAAGTGGGCACGCTTCGCGCGTAAATCGGATTGCTTCCGCCATTACCGCAAGTCTGGCCGTCATCAGTGCAGAGGTAGTTGTCTGACGCGGCACCATACTGCGTGCCGCCTGTAGGAGTGGACCAAACCGTCGCCTCGTATTTATCCACGCAAAAGTCACCCACTGGGACCATCATATCGTTAGGGTCATTCGGGTTAGCGCAGCCGCTAATCATCCATTGTTGCGAGCTAACCGCGCCATTGGAGCTGATCGTCAGCCTGGTTTTAGGATCGCCTGCCGCGCCTTCGTCTTTGGTCCAGAAATTAATTTTGGACGGCCAGTTGCCAGAATCCCCGCCCATGGCCACAATATCCACCACATCGATACCATCTGAGATTCTCTGTCCCGCATGCAACACTAACCCATGTGTATCATTAACTCCATTCAGTGTGTCAGCCGGGTTAAAGTAATTACTTCCGCCTGAAATAACCACTTGGGCATTCATACCTGTAGATACATGGAGGGCACCGGCCGGCACGAAAGTGTCAATACCGACCCTGCCATCCTTTGTCACGGCCATCATGGGCCCGCCGTCTTTACTGGAAATCTTAAGGATATAATTCTCCCCAGCTGCCGCCCGCACCTCGAGCCGTGCGTCCGGATTAATCGTTCCAATGCCAACGGCACCGCTGCTTTTTAGTACCATTCCTGTCTGCGGACTAGAGGTGTCGTTCTGAGTTGTAGCGAACTCAATTCTGCCGGGCATGTCAGTCGCAGTGTTTCCTGGTGTTCCATCAACTAAAAACCGGATGAAAGCTCCGGACTGATAATCCATGGCAGTACTATTCCAACCAAGCCCTTGAATGTTCAAAAGCTCGTCATCATTGTTCACATTTATTAGCCCGCCGACAACCCCTCGCGCCTTTTCTGCGCGGATACCGAATCCGCTGGGATCCGTTCTTACTCTTTCCAGAGTCAGAGCATTTGTGATGCCCGCATTAGCAGAAACAAGGTGCAGCATAGACGACGGGGTTGTGGTGCCAATGCCGACCCTGGTCTCTGGGGAAGAGAGGAAGATATAGCTGCTCAACACTTTCTGAGAACCATACTGAGTGTTAGCAGCCAGGTCCTGAATCGGAGAGGTGATGGCGTAGCCACTATAGGTATTGCCCGCCAGAAAGTTACTATCAGAGTTAATGTCTATCATTATGGCCGCACCCGCGACGCTCGGTTCAGTCAGTAGATTTTCAGTAACGCTGTTATTATCCGAACTGGCAAGTTGAATACCCGTGCCAGTGCCCGCACCGCCGCAATCAGATATCCTATTAGCCGCAATAACATTGTTAAACGACTCGGCAGAGTATATGCCAGCGCCGCTGCAATCGCTGATGGTATTATTCGAGATGTTGCTATTAGAGCTGCCAGTGCCTGCAGACCCGTCTAGCTGAATTCCCTCGCCTCCTGTTGAGCCCTGTATGGTATTCCATGCAATAGAATTATTACCGCTATTCCATGCATAAATTCCGCCGTTGATGGTATTGGTCAGGGTATTCTGCGAGATGATATTGTAATTTGAGCCGGTCAGATAAATGCCTTCTTGCGGGCTGTTGTCTATAACATTACCGGTAACGTGCCCGTAAGATAAAGTATTGAGGTACAGTCCCGCATAATTCCCGCTGAAATAATTGTCCTTCACAGTAACACGCATGATAGCTCCCGAGGTGTACAGACCGTACCCGCTGGAAGCGGCACCATGCACATAAAGATTCTGCATAACTATGTCAGACAGACCGCCGGCATTTAAAAGAATCCCGTTATCATTAGTGGTAGCGCCTCCATAGGAATTGTCGATGTTAAGGTCTTTAACCGCCACGTTACTATTGAAGATATGTATCAGCCCATTTACAGCCCCCGTATACCCTCTTTTCAAGATAGAGCTCCTTCCGGCGCCTACCAGTTTTGAGTTCTGAAGGGCAATAACAATATCGCTGGCCAGCGTATACGTTCCGTCAAGGAGATAGACCACGCCACCGGAGCCCAAAGCCGCAAGAGCGGCATTTATTTCGATCTGGTCCGCTGTTCCATCGCAAATATAATCGGCTTGTTCCTTGTTGCGACTATTACTCGCCGCTACTATATATGTCGCAACACCACTTCCGATATCAAAAGAACGCCACTGTGTGCCAGTATAGCCAAGGAAGTGAGAGCCATTCCATCTAATTCCCCCGGCCGGTGGGGTAGATGCTCCGTTCCCCAGCACCATATCGCCAGTCAAAATTCTCACATTTCCGTTAAAATATCCGGCCCATTCGCTGGGCGTGGAATCCCGATAGCCCAAGGCGCCCCAGGTGTCAGGATACGTACCAATTCCCCCCAGATTGGCCGCGCCAAATACGCCGGCGGACATCTGTTGGTTGGCACTATTCAAATATCCTGCCACACCAAAAAGCCCGTTCTCCGGAGTGCCGAGAGAACTAGCAACCCCCCGCACCGCTGCTTTAGATCCGGCAACTCCAAAGCTTTGATAAACATATGCCGCTGGAGGTTCGATAAAGGAATAAATCCCATCCTGCCCATAATTACTGTTAGTAGTATCCTGCACCTGCAATTTATGCCCCGTTGGAGAAACTCCGATACCGACCAGATCAGTTAAAGTGCCCGGATAAATTAACCCGCCGCTGTTTGTCCACCCGCCCCCTGACACATCAAAATTCTTCCATACAGCACCATCATAACCCTGGAAGTTGCTGCTGTTATAACGGATTGTGCCAGCAGGAGCTGGAGAAGCGGTATTATTCCCCAGCGTAATCGCATCCACAGTCGTAAAGGCTCCTGTTGCCGACATGGAAGCTTTTACTACACCGTCCGAATCACGCCATATCTGGGCGTACTGGGTGGCAAGGGTTCCGGTGGACACCACGTCCAAAGCCGCCTGCGGGGACAGCGTCCCGATTCCGACAGCGCCTGAGTTCAACACCGTCAACGTCCCTCCTCCAACCTGAAACATGCCCACTGGATTTTTACTACCTATGCCTACATTGCCGGAAGAGCCGATCCTCATTCGTTCCTGATTATTAGTCGCGAAATACATGTTGGTGGATGAAAGGACCTGCAGCATCATAGCGCCTGCATTGCCACCGGCGTTCACAAGTGAGAGATTTTTCAGTTCTATATTCGCAGTATAACCACTTGCGGATGGCCCCTGCCTGGATACTTGAAGGTAATTAGCCGCGTCGTTGGCACGAAGGGTCAGAATGGAGCTGTCCGTAGCCGCTAATGAGTTGATAACGATATCACTACTTACGTATATCCTGTTGGTAAATGTGGATATTCCGGTCATATACATCGTACCGGTGAACGTAGACGCACCGGTAACCGACAACGTAGATATGGAAGTGGAACCTACAAGCGTGGTCTTGTCCCCTACTATCAGCTGCCCGACTGCTTGCAAGCCGCCGGCGGCGTAGACATGCGTTGAAACGTACAACCCGCCATGTAGCGCCGCGGATGTCGATGACACGAACACGTTGTTGGACGCGCCACTAAATGTTATGGAACCGACATTCACAGCGTTGTAGCCCTTCATATCCAGTGTCTTAGTCGCTACATGCGTACCCAGACTGTCCCCACCCATGGTCGAGACATCCGACCACTTAAGCGAGCTATCCACACTGTCCCACGCCAGCACCTGGTTATCCGCTCCACCGGGGATATACATGTTGGCCGCGTTGCTGAACGTTGACGCGCCCGCGACATACATATTAGCCGTGAAGGTAGAATTGCCTGAGAAATACGTGCCCGAAGCGACCCACAATTGTCCATTCACCACGACATTGCCTGGGCCCTCTACAAGTCCTGCATATGAAGCCTGAGTTGAGCCAAAAACAGTGAAGCCTTTGATTTCAGCATCAGGGTCAAGCGAGGTTCCGGTCACACCGAACACGGTGAGATCGTCTTCAAGGAAAAATTCTGTACCATTGTCAGCCGCATATGCTGCGCGCGTCATCGCGCAAAGGCACACCAGCGACAAAGCTAATGCCACTTGTTTTTTCATACGCTCTTACCTAATAAAACCATATTCTTTTCAAAATGCTACTTCTGACGCATGCCGCCTACCAGCTTAGCACCGGAATAAAACTTGATGACATATTCGCCGGAAGCGTCCGCACCCACGACCTTCATTGCAGTATTAGCGTCCACTGTGCTTGTGCCTATCAACACCCCGCCCTCTACTATCATGCCGTTAGCCGGGGCACTGCCTGCTTCCGCATATGCCAGGCCGATAACTAAATTGCCCTTCAGTCCGACCTCTGCGCCCGCATTACCTGCCGCCGAGATCCCGAAGACGATTTGGGAATTATCCACCGTGCCGGTAGAAACCATAAACAGATCTTCGTTATTATTCACAGCCGCACTTGCGACATGCAATTTAGCCCAGGGAACCGCTATACCCACACCGACATTGTCGACAGCTGTGCTCAATTTCACTGTGTTGATAGCGTCAACCCTGGCCCATGGCCCTGCCGACGCAACTTTGCTGTCAACATACGCTTTGTTGGCGGCGTCATTACTCAGGACCGGAACGTTCGGAAGGTATATCTGGGCACTGGCGCCGCTTAACGTAATACTGCTATTGCTGGCCAGAAACATACTCCCAAGAGCGGTAAAGGTGGATTTTGTGTCTGGCGCGCCGAAATATGCGGCATTGTCCACACTAAGCGCGCCGCTCATAGTGTCACCGGCTTTCAGCACTTTCGTACTATCCGTACCGCCGACCCCTGTCAACCCCGACCCGTCGCCGTAAAATTTGCGGGCGATAACCTCGCCCGCGCCGGTCATCGTGGTGACGATCACGCCGCCGGTGGAAATGACCAGCAGAGGCCCGGATTCTCCGGCGCCTGAGGATACTACCAGCCTGTACTTCGGCAGATTCTCCGGGTAGCCGATGGCTATGGCGCCGCTTAGCAGGTCTCCGTATATCGCGCTACCAATGTTCAAAGTATAGCTATCCGTCTGGTTGAACGTGCCAATATCGTATCCTATGATGATATTGCGGTTGCCGGTGGTGATGTTTCTGCCGGCTCTGAAGCCAAGCAGGATATTGTCGTTGCCGCCATCACTGAGCGAGTATCCGGCCATGTATCCGACTATTGTGGAACTGGAGAAGGACTGCCCTATTTGTCCATTACCAGCATCTTTCCCGAGCACAACATTGGCCGAACCCGTTTGGTTCCGGGAACCGGCCTGATACCCCACAAAAGTGTTGTCTCCTCCAGTTATATGTTGAAAACCCGCAAAAGCACCTGCGAATGTGTTATTCGATCCGGTGGTGTTGTACCCCCCCGTATTGCTACCGAAAAATGCGTTACCCTCACCAATAGTGTTAAAATACCCTGCACCAGTACCCATAAACGAATTCATCGCGCCAGTGGTATTAGAGTGACCAGCCGTGTCACCCACAAAAGTTCCACCGTATGCGGTATCCACATCACCCGCACCACGCCCGAGACTGATACCAGATTGCGGAACTGAAATTGCAAGCACTGTGGAACCGTTTATCTGGTAACGCGCGGCGCTTATATCTCCGGTAACGGTTAGCGAAGACCCGGACAATGTTAGCGGTCCAGTCATCGCATCTCCGGTTTTTAGCACCTTGGTGGCATCGGCGCTGACGACACCGGTCAGCCCGGACCCGTCGCCGTAATATTTTGTGGCCGAGGCAAAACCCACTATGTATACGTTGGTCGACACGCGTATTCCCGCGCCGTAGGCGGAGGCCGCTTCAGACGATATCACCCGTTGGGAGTCCTCGAAGACTAAAGCGGCCTGGCTGCCGCGTATAGTTATAGAGCCGCCGAACACATCCAGCTGTGAAACAGGCGCATCGGTTCCGATACCTACCTGGCCGGCATTCTTTACCCTCATCCGCTCTATGCCGTTCCCCTGAATAACAAAGTTCCCGCCGGCAGCGGCATTAAAGTTCATAGTGCCGGCCGGGGACTGTATCTGGGGGCTGGCGCCGGAGAGGTCCAGACTGGTCGCGTAAACAGAGTTAAAGGTAGCCGGGCCTGTCGCGTTGAAATCGCCGTTGACTGTAAGGGAACTGGCCATAACGGTTATATTGGTGGCCGCGTTCTGAATTAAGACCGAATCCTGATAGCCATTCCCGGCTCCGTTCACCATCTGCAACCTGTAAGGCGTATTGAAGGAACCGGCGGTATCATCCACGCCCCAGAATACGAAACCATTGCCGCCGCTCTTAAGCACTTGTCCCGCCGTTCCTGCGCCATATTGGAGCATCCCCTCCGTCATGGTCACCGTGCTATTGAAAACACCGGTACCGGACAGAGTTAGGGAACTGCCGACAAAATGCGAGGCCATCATCACGCCGGTGGCTGACATGGAGGCCTTTATTACCCCGCCGCTATCGCGCCATATCTGCGCCATCACCATAGGGTTAGCGGTGCCGGTGGAAACCACATCCAAAGCCGCCTGCGGGACGCGGGTGCTGATACCTATTGTTCTGGCAAACAAGTCGCCATATAGCACGCCGCCAATATTGAGTTCGTTAGAAATTGTAGGGGCTGAGACGTCCGCGTTGTAACCTAGGACAATATTGCCGGAGCCGCTAGTCACGGAATCCCCAGCCTGCCATCCCAGGAAAATGTTATTGCTGCCGGTTGTCAATCCATAACCGGATTTAAATCCAACAAGCGTTGAACTGGAGAAGGAGTTGGGGGTGACACCAAAGCCGGCATAAGAGCCCAGGATAGCATTGGCCGAACCTGTTCTATTCCAAAGGCCAGACATATAACCCACCGCCGAATTATTACTACCAATATCATTATAAAAACCTGCCTCATACCCGATAAATGAGTTATTTGACCCCGTAACATTGGCCTGTCCAGCAGAGGCGCCTAAAATAGTGTTATACCCGCCAGTAGTGTTGTTATAGCCGGCCATATATCCCATGAAAGAGTTAGAATTCCCGGCATTAATCCTTCCGGCCTGATAACCAACTCCCAGGCTCTCCGTGCCAGATAGCGCCAGCACCGTGCTGCCGTTTATTTGGTAGCGCAGGGCGGAAACCTCGCCGCTTGCCGTTATGGACGACAGCGTTATACCATTGGTCACTGTCATGCTGGCCACATTCATGATGCCGAAATTAGCCATGTTCAGCGTAGTGGTAGCCACATGAGAACCGAGGCCATCCCCCGGGAGGTTCGTCAGGGCCGCGCCGCTTATGGCCGGCAAGGCACCGCTTAGTTTGGAGGCGGATATTCCGGTTACAATGGCGCTGTCGTAAATTGAACCAACAGCTATCGAAGACGCTATAACCGAGGCGCCAAGCAGGCCGGCCTGAACCCCGGTGGCAGGGATCTGCGAAGCTGTAACGCCGGTCAGACTGGAACCGT
>CAZPMW010000043.1:0-15943 GCA_964587805.1 uncultured Elusimicrobiaceae bacterium | reverse complement strand
GATAAAGCAGGACCAGACCAGGCTGGAGGATTATTTTTCAAAGGCCCAGGGGGATATGGAGAAGAAAAAAAAAGAGCTGCTTGACACCTTTGAGAAAGAGGCGAAGCGAATAAAGGATTCCGGGGATACCTCAAAGCCGGTCAACCCTCTGGACCTGGACTAGAAAGACTATCAGTGATGAGGGAAAAGAGCAAAGGAGAAAAGAATTTTTCCAATGGCAAATCCCTTCCAAAACATCTAAAATATGGCTATGCACGAGGATCTGCGGGAAATACTGGTTCCGGAGGATAAACTGCAGGCGCGCGTAGCCGAGCTCGCCGGACAGATCTCGCGGGACTATAAGGGCCGCTGCGTCACTTTGGTCGGCGTTCTGAAGGGCTGCGTGCTTTTTCTCTCCGATCTGCTGCAGAGCATGGAGATAGAGACCAATGTGGATTTTATGATGCTTTCGTCCTATTCCGGCGCCCAGTCGACCGGAGTGGTACGAACCATCCTGGATCTCAAACAGAACATAGAAAATAAGGACGTGCTGATCGTAGAGGATATAGTGGATTCGGGGCTTACCATGAGCTATATGCTTAAAAACCTCTCCACCCGGCAGCCGAGGTCACTTGAGATCTGCACTCTGCTTGATAAGACGGTCTGCCGCAAGACCAGGGTTTCGATAAAATACCCCGGTTTTGTTATTCCGGACAAGTTCGTGGTTGGCTACGGTCTGGATTACAACGAGCTTTACAGAAATCTGCCATATATCGGAGTGCTTAAAGAGTCGGCCATGTCCGCCGCTCCTGGAAAATAAAATATGCCTCTTAAAAAAAGTTTAAAACAGATGATCTTCTGGGTGCTGGCCTTCACGCTGTTTATCGCCGTGTACCAGAATGTTAAATCCATCGATAAAGAGAAGGACATACCGTATTCCGAGTTCAAGGCCAAGATCAAGGCCGGTTCGGTTCTCAAGGTGAGCATGCGCCCCGACCTTATACGCGGAGAATACAAGGACGGAGACAAGACTGCCGCCTTCCGGACCATCCCGCTCTCGGACGCGGGGCTCATTGAGGAGATGACGGCCGGCGGCGTAAAAACTTTTTCCGGAGAGGCCGATAAGAGCTGGATCACCAGCCTGGTCATCAACCTGGGCTGGATCGCCATGTTCGTTTTTTTGTGGTGGTTCCTGTTCTTCCGTCAGGCTCAGATGGGCGGCAAGCAGGCGATGTCGTTCGGCAAATCGCGCGCCAAGCAGCAGGACCTAAAAAAACAGAAAGTAACTTTTAAAGACGTCGCAGGCTGCGATGAGACCAAGGAAGAGCTGACGGATATAGTGGATTACCTTAAAAATCCTAAAAAATACCGGCAGCTGGGCGGACAGCTGCCGAAAGGCGTGCTTCTTTACGGCCCTCCGGGGACCGGTAAAACTTTGCTCGCCCGCGCCATAGCGGGCGAATCCGGCGTGCCGTTCTTCACCGCCTCCGGCTCTGAATTCGTTGAGATGTTCGTGGGAGTTGGCGCGTCGCGCGTGCGGGACCTTTTTGAGCGGGCTAAAAAGGCCGCGCCGGCTATCGTGTTCGTCGACGAGCTGGATGCCGTCGCTCGCGCGCGGTTCGCCGGTATCGGAGGCGGCCACGATGAGCGTGAGCAGACCCTGAACCAGATGCTGGTTGAGCTGGATGGCTTTGACACCAACGAGGGGATCATACTCATAGGCGCCACCAACAGGCCTGACGTGCTGGACCCCGCTCTGCTGCGCCCGGGCAGGTTTGACCGCCGCATCAATGTGCCTGTTCCCGACATCAAGGGGCGGACCGAGATCCTGCAGGTGCATGCGCGCAAGACCAAGCTCGGGCCCGATACCGATCTGAATATTATAGCCCGTCATACCCCTGGCTTCGTGGGGGCGGACCTCTCCAATATCATCAACGAAGCCGCCATCATGGCCGCCAAGCATGATAAGAAGGTTGTGGAGCAGAAGGATATGGAGGAAGCCATAGAGAAGATGATCGCCGGACCGCAGCGGAAATCCCGCATAATTTCCGAAAAGGAAAAACGGATAGTAGCCTACCATGAAGCCGGACACGCGCTTGTCGCCAGAATGCTGCCAGGCTGCGATCCGGTGCACAAGGTCTCCATCATCCCGCGTGGGCCGGCGCTGGGCTATACGCTGCAGCTGCCGCTGGAAGATAAGTATCTCACTTCCAAAACGGAAATTCTCAATAAGCTCTCAGTGCTGCTGGGCGGCCGCGCCGCCGAAGAGCTGGTCTTCAACGAAATTACCACCGGCGCGCACGACGATATTTCCAAAGTCGCAACTTTCGCCCAGAAGATGGTGACCGAATACGGCATGAGCGAAAAAATCGGACCGCTTTCGCTGAAGAAGGACGAATCGGAGGTGTTCCTGGGCCGGGATATCATGCGCCAGCCGGGCTATTCAAACGAAACCGCCAAGAACGTCGATGACGAGGTTAAGCGCATCGTGCAGGAATGCTTCGCGCGGACTAAGGAGATCCTCACTGCCAACAGAGCGGCGCTGGATGCCATAGCGTCGGTCCTGATTGAAAAGGAGATCATCGACTCAGCTGAGATGGACGCCGTTACCGGCGTGGGGCCGGCCAAAACGGCGGGCTGAAAACCAGCGGCCTGAGGTTTGTGCGGGCGTGGGGGATCGGGGGTCTATGGCAATGTATCTCGGGTATCTTAAAAATCTCTTCGATATTTTTGTCGTTTACTATATAGTGTACCGGCTCATCCTGCTTATCAAGGATACCCGGGCCATGAATGTGGTCTGGGGCGTGTTCGTTCTGGCCGTCATTACCTCGCTGACAAAATATTTAAACCTGGGCGCCGCCACCTGGCTGTTCAAGTGGATCTGGCAGGCCGGCCTTTTTCTTCTGATCGTGGTTTTCCAGTCGGAGATACGCGCGGCGCTCGCCAACATCGGGTCTAACCCGCTGGGCCGCATGCTGTTCTCGCAGGAGTACCGCTTTATATCAGAGCTGATGGAGGCGATAAAGTTTGCCGTAGAAAAGCGCATCGGTATGCTGATAGTCCTTGAGCAGGACATGGGGCTGCGCGATATCACTGAAACCGGAGTGCGCGTAAACGGAGAGGTGTCGAAAGAGCTGCTCCTTACCATCTTCCATCAGAATACCCACCTGCATGACGGGGCCGTGATCATAGCCCACAACCGTCTTGTGGCTGCCGGCTGCATACTGCCGCTCACGGAGCAGAAAGAGCTTTCCAAGATCCTTGGCATGCGCCATCGCGCGGCATTGGGACTGAGCGAGATAGCCGACGCAATAATCCTGACCGTATCCGAGGAGACCGGGCTGATATCCATCTCCCGCAACGGCAAGCTGCAGCAGGCGGTTGACGCCCGTGATCTGGAGGCCATGCTGTACCAGCTCTACCGGTCTAAAACTGAAAAGACGCTCTTGCGAAAAAGCGAGCGGCCGCAGCCCTGAAAACTTTATGATAACACCGGAATTCATAACCAGGCACTGGACGATCAAGCTGATCTCTTTCATTATCGCTCTGCTTATCTGGTACTTCGTAGTCGGTATAAGGTAATCCATGACGCTGGGACGGCTCGTTGCGTGCATAATGCTGCTTCTGACGGCTGCTTATTGCGGCATTACCGCCTATCCGCGGCTGCTCTTCGGAGACGCTCATGAATCCGGGAACATCTCTTTTTATACCAGAGAAACCGCAGGCGGGTCCGACCCGCTCTTCGCCAGGGTGTACAACGCTGTCGCCTTCGGATCTTTCTCCGATCCCGACGTAACTTTAGAGGTTTTCCTTACCGGGAGCGACCGCGAATATCTTTTTTTCGCGCCCTTCTGCTGGAAGAGCCGCTCTTGCGTGCATCCTGTCAGCGGAAAAGTGTTTGTCGCTTCGTCCGACCTCGTGTCAAATACCGCTTACGAATTCGGTCTTGGCCAGGCGCCCCGTTACCTGAATAGCGTGATAGTGCACGAACTGGTGAAGGCGCAGCTAAGGAACAGGCTGGGTCTAACAAGATATATCCTTCTTCAGGGTTGGAAGAAAACAGGATACGCGGAGCACATAGCCATGGAGACCTCGACTATCGACCCGTCTGCGATATGCGGGGGGGACGACGGAGACGAAGAGCTTAACGGCTACCTGGAGGCCAGGCTTATGGTAGAAATGCTGGCTCTGGAAAACGGGGAGAGCTACTCTTCGATAATTGAGACAGATCACCTCTATAGCGCTGTGCATTCCCGCCTGATGAAAAAGTACTGCAAGGTCCCCTGACCCGTCTTTCCGGTCCTCCTTCAATCCATCCTTTTATCGCCGCCTCGTCCTTTGGTCCCAGATGATTTGTGGGCCTTTAGGCGCTTGATAAATATTAAATATGCTGTATGATATAAGCGGGGAGCCTGAAACAGCCGCTTTCCGGCTGGTGCAAACAGGGCTCTTGGCGTAATAGTCACAATAATGAGTTTAATGCAGGCTGCACAGGGACAAATGGGCTTATGAGAGCCATGATTCTGACCGCGGTTCTGGTTGTAAACCTCAGCGGGCGCCTTTGCGCCCAGACAGATTTAAATCCCGGCGCCGGGGCGTTCGGCCTGCGGCTGGCCGGCCAATCCCTGGCTATCCCCGTGCCTGCTCCGGTAAGCGTGGTCCACCGCGGAGCGGCGGGAACTGATGCCCAAGGCGCGCCCGGGCCTGCAGGCAAAAAAAAACCGGAAATGGTCTGCAAGTTGACCGGCGTGGATTCCCGCAATTACAGCGGTACCAACGCGCAGGTCAAAGGCACGGATCTGGGCAGCATCTTTGAGCACAAAGGAAAGACCTATTTCCTATTCGGAGACACAAATATCCGGGACCCTATCCCGGCCAACCATCTGTCCAATCTTCTGGCTTATTCGTCGGACCAGGACGCCTCCGACTGCATCGATCTGCATTATTTCACCATGCGGGACCTGTTTACCGACGCCGCCGATTTTTACGCCAGGGAATCCGACCTCCAGGCCGAAGAGGAAATAAAAGAAGCGTACGATATCGACAAGGATATCGCGGCCAACTATCAGGCCCACTATGATTGGGCGCGTGCTGCGGGTTTCCCGGCGGCAGAGAACGAGATTTTAAGAAAAGCGGGCCGGATATTCAATTACTACGCGGCGATTAAAAACGACCGGCCTGCGCTGGCCGATTATTACGCCCGGCTTTCCGTAAGGCTGGCCAATTTCGGGCTTTCCTTCGCCGATGATATCGCCAAACCCTCTTCCAGGAACTCCGCGTCCTATCAAGGGCATTACAATTGGGCCCTGGCCGCCTCTCTGAACGACATCAACAAAGAGCTCCGCCTCAAGTATGACCGCCTGTTCGCGGGTGTAGAGCAGGTCTGGGTTAAACAGATTTTTGCCAGCAAAACATTTCCCGAGGAATTCACGGATATTCCCACCAACGGAATTTCAATAAACGGAAGGATCTATATTCACTTTATGTCAGTCAAGCAATGGGATCCACGCTCCTATAAGGTCAATTATGCCGGGATAGCTTATTCCGATGATGACGGCAAAACGTTCACCAGGGTCGATAATCTTTTTCCCGCGAACAGCAACTTTATTCAGGTAGCCATGGTGAACGATGGGGGGTATCTCTATCTTTTCGGCATACCGGCGGACAGGTGGGGCGGGGTGAAATTAGCCAGGGTGGAGGAAAGCAAGGTCCTGGATAAAAGCTCCTATCAGTTCTGCAAACTGGTAAGCGGCAAGCCTGCCTGGGTGAACAGCGAAGCTGAGGCGGATCTTATTGTTCAGGCTCCTGTCGGCGAACTGTCGGTGCAGTGGAATTCTTTCCTGAATTCATGGCTGATGCTTTATCTTAATGACGGGAATCCGGATGTAACAAAAAAGAGGATCGAGGCAAGGACCGCCTCTGACCTCTGGGGTCCCTGGGGCGAAGCGCAAGTTGTTGTCTCTCCTCCGGATCTTCCTGCTTCCGTAGGTCTGCATAGTATTTATGGGCCGTTTATGCATCCGCTCTTCACTGAGGGTAACGGCGAGACAGTATACTTCCTAATGTCCCTGTGGGGCCCTTATAATGTATTCCTGATGAAAACAACGCTGAATTAATCCACGCAGCCAGTCCGGTCTGCCGGCCAAAGCCTTCTTGATAAAATATAGCCGGGTCTGTTTATGCGCCGGTGCTATATGCGAAACCCCGGACCGCTTTAACTGCGGTCCGGGGTTTTCATCTGGAACGGGTTCAGGTTTAACGACCGGCTTGCTCCGTGCTCTTTCCGAGTATGCCGTCCGCTATTTGCGGGACGTCGGCTTTGCCGCCGGCATAATCGATGATGATGGAAAAATCTCCGGGAAGGCCCTCTACGCGGCCATATATGACATGTATCCCCTGGCGCTGGAGCTCGCTTATTATCTGGTCCTTTTTTAAATAGACGCTAAGTACGCCCTGTATCCCGTCGCGGCGGTATTGTTTTGCCTTGAAGCCGGCTTTGTAAACCACTACGACATATGAATCGCGCCAGCCGCCTTCCACGCGGGACTCCTGTACTTTAGCTTCCGCGTTCTCGAAATTGCGTACGACCGCAGGCAGAGCGCTGTCCGCCTCCATTTTGAAGAGCGGCCCCAGCCGGTATGTCCTTTTGAAGGGTATCTGGTCGAGCATGTCGTCGATGAATCCTTTGCTGTGCGCATCCTTTGCGTCTTTGATCTCCACCGGAGCGGAAGCCTGCGGAACCGTGATGCTGCCTTTGTTCGCGCCAATGACGGCTGAGGCGGATTCCAGATCGTTCATGGGCCCCGCTTTTACCGATGCCGCCAGCGTAAGAATCGTTGTTAATAATATTGTTATCTTCATTGTACACCTTCTCCTTATAGAAACTGTCAGAGTCCGATACCCCAATATCGGGCAAGTATAATTCTAAATAAAATTGGCCGTGGGTCGTAAGAAGCTAAAGTCCCGTTTGTTTATGGGCCTTTTGGGTATGCAGGTGATTGCAGGTTTATGGGGCGCAGGGGTAGGCGCGCAGCGAGCTGATCTGATCGTTCCAGTTATTGCCTATCCAGCTGGTGTCGGCGGAAACATCCCTGGACTCACCCTGGAAGCCGGAGTCCTTGTACACGGTGAGGCAGGCGCCCGGGAACACTCTTACCGAGCTAACCCGGTCATGCAGGGTTTCTGGAAGCATACTTATTTCTGACGGTACTTGGTAGCAGGAGTAGGAACCGCCGAAATCGGCCCTGTCGTACAGGCAGACCTTCGGGGCGACCGGAGGGGCCTGCGGGTCAGCGGGCGCGGCCAGAAGGAGATCCAGCCCGGAGCTCTGCGCCGGAGACTGTTTTCCGGCCGGCAGCGCTTTATCCCAGCGCACTCCGAAAAGCCCGGTGTCAAGCCGGTTCGCCCAGGCCGCTGCCGCGTTACGGGCAAGGAAATTCTCCATGCGCGCGCGCTCCGGCCGGTCCGCCGGAGAGGCCGCTAGCAGTTCTTCCAGATTGCGGATAAACACGCCTTTGAACATCGGCCCGTCATTTCCGCAGTTGCTGTCGCCGCAGCCCTTCTCCAGAAGTATGCCCTGATCGGTGGCGTTATAGGAGATATTAGCCTCAGCGATGCGGTAGGCCTGGTCCAGATAAGAGGTATCGCCCTTTATGCGGTATAGATCGGCGAGCGCTCCCAAAATAACCCCTTGGTTGTATGTCCAGGGGTTTTGTCCGTTGTTTCGGCAGTTGTCATCCAGGCCGTCGTTGATCAGATTCTGGGCATTGAGCATGCCGCTCCGCAGGAACCAGTTCCAGGACTTATCGGCCCAGTCGAGGTAGGCTTGCTCCGGATGTCCGTTGCGGACCGAGATCCGGTAGAGCCACAGCGAGATGCGCAGGAATTGCTCGTTAGTAATGGCGTTCTTATACCTGTTGCGAACGTGCCAGACCATGCCGCCCCCGCAGCTGCCTTCGTCCCAGCCCTTGCCGGACAGGTGCCGGAAAATAACCCGGGCCGCCTCCAGATAGCGCGCATCCGCGGTCCACTCGTACGCCGAAAGCCAGCACAACCCCCACCAGGCCGTGTCGTCAAATAAGTCATTGATGAACTGATCTTTGCGGTTCTTCTCGAAGACCTGCCTGGCCAGGGCGGCCACGTCCTGCGGGTCGCCTTTCACCTCGCGGGCGAAGTGAATGAGCGTTTCCAGCACCACCGGCTGTTGCCACCACTCCGCGCTATCCCACTGGCCGCGGTCTGGATTATACAAGGTCATCAGGCGGTCCTTGCTCTCCACCAGTTTGTTCATGCGCCCGTCTGCCCTGGCGGGGGCAACAGCGTTCTGTCTTTCGCTGCCGGCCTGTCCGTAAACTCCCCCGGCGCTGAATATCAGCGATAGGAGCAAAACTGCCGGCATATTCCGTGCCCTGTGCGTTTTCATGATGCCGTCTTTATCTGTCCGGCCGCTCTCACCGGTACACTTTAAGTGTGATTACCTTGCTGCGCCCTGTCGGGACCCTTACGACCGCGCCGGTCACCGGGATCTCGTTCAGATCTTCTTCCATGAAGTTGGAGGCTGTAACGCGCGACGGCGTGAACGGCAGCGTCAGTTCGGCTGTCGACTCGCGGCCGACAGCGTCGTACCATTGGAACACCCAGGCGTCAGAGTCCTCTGCCTTTTTGACGGATGCCAGCACGAGGTTCTCTGGCGTCAGTGAAACGAAGGAACGGCTCACCGGCAGCGAGCCGGAGCGGCTTCCGGTCCCGACCGGAATAAGCGGCGTGTTGTACTCCTGCGCCAGCCGGACGGTCCGCGCGGACGACCAGTCTCCGGCGTGCGGGTATAGCGCGTACTGGACCTCGTGCTCGCCGCGGTCAGCGGCCGGGTCGGGCCAGATCGGGGAGCGCAGCAGCGACAGGCGGATCGTATTTCCCTTAACGTCGTAGCCGGACTTAGAACGGTTGATCAGGCTGACTCCGAAGTCGTCCTTAGAGAGGTCCGCCCAGTACTGCGCCGGAACCTCGACCTTGGCCTTCTCCCAACTGTCGGTAAGGCCCGTAGAGCGGCGGATGAACCCGTAGGGGATCTCAAAGCTGGCTTCGGACGCCTTGACGGATACCGGGAAGGCGACCTTAAGCATCGTCTTCTCTTCCCACCAGTCTATCGCCGTGGTAAAGTCAACACGGTCCGCGCCGGAATACAGCGCGATGTCCTGAGTGAAGAAGGAGTTCGGGAAATCCTCGGTAGGAAATGTCTTCTTTGTGCCGGGCTTGAGATAATCGCGCTTCAGCCGTATCACGGTGCGCACGGGGCCGTTCTCTATTATCTCAGCGCCGCGGAATGTCGACGGGAAGACGGTCCCGGTCCAACCGATATTCCAGGCGTCCCACGCTTTCGGCTTGTCCTCCAGCAGCTGGAGCTCGTTTGCGGGCCCTGAGAGAGCCTCCCGGCCGGTCTTCTTGTCCACGATAGAGCGAACCCAGCCGGACGCCGGGTCTATCTCTACCCGCAGAGCGTCGTTCTCCAGCCAGGACGGCCCGGACTTGAGCCCGCTTGCGAACTCCGCTGGCTTCTGGCGGCGCAGCTCATAGGAGGCGTAGCCGAGCGCCGGTACATTCTCGGCGATGAAGATCAGTTCCCGCTTAAGCGGAGACTTGGCCACGACCTGTGAGCGGACTTCTCGGCCGGCGGCGTCGAACACAGCGCACGGCTTATCGTCACCCGTAGGCAGCTCGTACCGTACGACATCGCGCCGCTCCCACGCCAGCGGGTTGAAGACCACGATCGGAGTCCCGCTCTTGAGCCGGGATGTGTCGACCTGCCCGGCTATGGTGTTCAGAGACCGGCCAAGCTGGAATCCTGCCGCTTCCCTGACCTGGTCATATCTCTTGGCGGCGTCAATATAAACCTCGCGTATGGAGGAGCCCGGCAGAATGTCATGGAACTGGTTGAACATTACATCCTTCCAGGAGTCCTGCAGTTCCAGGCCGGGCTTCGGGCCGCCGGCGAGCGTGGCGAGCGAAGCGAACTTCTCGGCGTTGGTCAGCAGGGTTTCTGTCTCACGGTTTTCAGCTTTCGCGCGGGCCTGGGTAGTGAAGGTTCCCTGGTGATACTCAAGGTAAAGCTCGTCGTTCCAGACCGGCATGTCGTCCAGCGGCTGGGTCTTCAGCCAGTCGATGTGCGCGCGCGCTGTCCCGTACTCTATCGTAGGGAAAATATCCAGGGATTTCAGCTTCTCAATGCGGTCTATCATCTCCAGCGACGGTCCGCCGCCGTGATCCCCTACTCCGAAAAGAATGAGCATCTTGCGAAAGCCCGTGTTGGCGTCGAACTGGCGCAGCCAGTCTACGAGCTGGAAGGGTTTATCGATAGTATTCACGTAATCGAAAGGGAAATAGCTCAGAACGCGCGAGCCGTCGGGCGACTGCCACCAGAAGACGCGGTGGGGGAAGACGTTCGTGTCGTTCCAGCCGATCTTCTGCGTTATGAAAGCGTCAATGCCCGCCTCGCGGTAGAACTGCGGCATATTCCAGTTGTAGCCGAACGAGTCCGGGTTCCAGCCGAGCGTTACGTCGGCGCCCAGCTTGTCCCGGAAGTAGCGCTTGCCGTACAACAGCTGGCGCGCCCAGGACGTTCCCGAGATCAGGTTGCAGTCAGGCTCGATCCAGGTTCCGCCGACCACTTCCCAGCGTTTGTCCTTTACCCGTTCGCGCATCTCGCTGAAAAGTTTCGGGTACAGCTTCTCCATCCACTCGTAATACGCCGCCGAGCTCTGCGAATAGGTGAAGTCCTTGCGTGCCTTGAACATGTTCATCACAGAGGCGAAAGTGTTATGGCAGACTTGGACGGTCTCTTTTTCGCGCCAGAGCCAGGCGGCGTCGATATGCGCGTTAGCCGCGAAATAAACCGTGAACTCGTGCGCGAAGTCCTTCAGCGGCTTCAGCTCTTTGCGCGCGGCGTCCAGCGACTTCCGGAAAGCCGGCTTATCTCCCCGGTCGAGTGCGTCCATGTCAACGGACCGCGCCAGGCGCTGCAGCGTTTCGCTCAGCTTCTTCCTGCGCTCGGCCGGAACATGTGTGCGGTCGGTGCCCGGATCTACGCGCACGGTGGCGTTTGTCTGGTAAGTGTCGGTGCTCACCAGTTTCTGCGCCACGCGCAGGCTCATCGACAGGTTGCCGATCTCCTCAGCGAATTCCTGCCCGGCAAAGGCGAGGTTGGCGCTCATCAGCCGCAACGGACCGCCGGTATTGATCGCCTTGATCGCGATAACAAAAACGTCGCCCGGCTTCGCGTTTTTGGTGAGTTCAAACTCTCCGTCCCAGTTGAAGCGGCCCCGGCTCTCGCCGTTAACCCAGAGGAAGCCGTAGTCGTCCACGGCCAGCTTAAGCCTGATGGAACCTTTGGCCGGCTCTCCGAGAACGAACGGCGGAATAACGATGCGCTTTCGGATCCAGCATGAATCAAGCCAAAGCGATTGGTCGAGCCGGAGCGTGTCCCACGCCGAGTCGTCGAATCCCGGCGCCGCGTAACTGTCGCTGTCCAGGCGGGCCGTGGCGATATCCGGGCTGACCTTCCACGAGTCGATGGACGCCAGGGCTGACGCGTCCAGTCGTGACACAAGCCTGTCCACGTCGGTTTCGGCGGCGCCTGCGAAAGAGTTAATCATAAGCAGCGGAAACAACATTGAAAGTAATTTCATTTTTTTTTCTCCAGCAGCCAACAAGAGGCGCGCCCTTGCGCCGCCCCCGAAATGAAGGTTCTGCCCTCTCGGACATGTTGGATTGCATATTTAATTATATTTATAATACCAAAAAATAGGACACATTTCGCCGAAATTGTACGGAAAAATGTTCTCAGCGCCCGTAATCGTCTTTTAGCCTTACGGTGTCGTCCGGGTGGTAGGTTGACACTTCAAGCAGGGTGACCTTGCCGTAAGGCGCGGCGAAGCGGTGTCTTGCGCCGGTAGGGATGGGCAGAGCCTCTCCCGGTTTATAAATGGCGGCTTTCCCGTGTATTTCCATACGGCATCGTCCCTTCAGCACATAAAGGGTCTCGTGTTTTTTTGTGTGGTATTGCAGGCTCAGGCGGGCGCCCTTGTTTATGGTAAGCACCTTGCCCAGATACAGGCCGGGCGCGGACGCAAAAATAGTTTCCTGCCCCCACGGTTTTTTCACTATCTCAGGTTTGGTTTTCATTTTTTAAGCCTCCGTTTTTGAAAGTTTATGCAGTGCGAATGCGTAAGCGCCGATAGACACGGCCTCGCTGGTGCCCAGGCGCGATATGCCTATAGCAGTGCGCTGAAGCGGATCGTATTCCACCTTGCGGCCTGAACCTGGCACGGTGATTACGCGCTTACCACCCTCAAGGAATTTGTTGCGCTGGCCGGGGTCCTCAAAGTTAAACGCGGTGGCCAGAAGCCTGCGCAGCGGGCCGCCCGGCTTATGGTAAACGTCGTTAACGGAGTCGACCAAGGCCGGCAGAAACAGTTTATGCGCGCCGGAAACGCCGCCGCCTATCACCGCCAGCCCGTCCACAAGCGTCAGAGCCTGCGCCATGGCGTCGCCCGCGGTTTCGCCGAGCCTGCGGAACGCCTCCGTCGCCGCGGCGCGGTCGCCCGCGGTCACGCCCGTCCCTATATCACAGATAACCTTAGGTTCAGGCGCCTGCTCAAAGGGGATGCCGGCCAGTTGTGAGTATACCCTGCGCACCGCGCGTATGCAGGAGCCTTCTTCGGCGTTCAGGCCGGGCTCAAGCTTGTTGCGGAGGAGCCACACTTCTCCGCCCGCCGAGTTATCGCCCATGAACAGCTCGCCGTCCCGAACGATGCCGCCGCCGAAACCTGTGCCCAGCGTCACGCCGAAAAGGTTTTTGTAGCGCTTGGTGCCGCCCGCCTTTTCGATCTCGCCATTCACGAAAGGCAGAAAACCGGCGACGGATTCTCCGTAAACGAACAGGTCGCCGTCATTGTTGATGAAAACCGGGATCTTGAACTTGTCCTCCAGCATGGGGCCAAGCGCCACACCGCCGCGGAACGCCGGCAGATTTGGCAGATCTCCTATAATGCCGGAGGGATAATCGGCGGGGCCGGGGAATGCGAAGCTGATAGCGGCCGGGGACGCGGGCAGCTGTTTTTTGACCCGTTCGAAACCCTGAACCACGTTGTCCAGGCATTTTTTCAGATCATCAGGCGCGGAAGGAATGGTTACGGACTCGGCGGCCGGCCGGCCTCCCCGGATTGCCGAGAACACGAGATTGGTCCCGCCCGCGTCCAGCGTCATTACCGTGCGCGGGTCATTGGTATATTTTGCGATCATTATAATCTCCCCTGGGTGGCCCGGCTGCCGTGCCGAGGCGGTGTAAATGGCAGCCCATATTATATATTTTTTCAAAACCCATGGCGGTGTATCGGGGTCAGGTCTTTACTCTTGTTGCCTTCAGGTTAATACTTCAACTGCGCCAGGAATCTCTCTACGCCACGCTTTATCGCCCGGCCTATCGCCTTCTGATTTCTCTTGTCCCGCAGAAAATCCCTGTCTTTGCCCATGTCGCCTATCTCCAGAAGAATCCTGTACGGCGCCTTGTTAACGTTCTCGTCAAGACTATAGAAAGCCAGGCGGCCGGTGGTCGCGCAGCGGTAGTCGTTTCGGCCGGTGGAGCTGTCCAGATGCGTGCCCCTGTTGTCAAGATCGGTGGCCCTGGCCACCTCCTCTATCAGTATATCTGAAAGCCGCCTGTTCACGGTTTCCATCTTGTCACCGTCGTGTATATACCCCCAGACAGCGTGGCGCCCTGTGCCCGCATTGTGATGCACGCCTATGAACACCTGCGCGCCTTGTTCATTGGCCCGGTTCAGCTCCCAAGCATACCCCGATAACAGGCCAGCCTCTACTGCGGAGGTATGCGCTATCATGGTGTTCGTGCCCGTCTGGGCATGATGCAGACCCGGCACGCGATAGCTCCAGACTTTGAATTGCCTGTAATACGGCTCGGCCTTCATCGCATATTCCACGATGGCGTTGCACGACTCTGCCTCGATATAACCGTCGCCTGTGTCGCTCTGATGCGAAGGCTGGAACATGATCCCGGGCTTGTTAAGCACGGGATCGGCGGATGCGGTTGCAGTGATGAGCAGAAGTAGCGATGCTGTTATTAATCCCTTCATTTTCCCTCTCCATGATCATGGGCAACATGACGGGTTCCCCTGATTGTGCCCGCCCGGGCAAATGGCCCTGTATAAGTCTATTCTATTAAGTCTGACGCGACTGGCAGAAACACAGCCAATTAAAATCCCCGGTCGGTGAGCGGGGATTTTTGAGAATTCTAAGAATATAAGTCAGGGCTAGTTAGTCGAGCGAGGCTACAACCTGCCTGGCCTCCGCCCAGTGCCCAGTTTTTGTCCAGCTGATGACCTACTGCATCTTATCCTGTAGATCCCGGCGGAGCCCTCATCGTGGTGTCTGTCTCATCAGGGGATGAGGAGCGCCAGACCGCCGTTGCCCAGGAGGGATATATCGGAAAGCGTCATCTGCGCAGACCCGCCGCGCATGACTTCTCCGGTATAGCCCACGAAGAGCTGACCATTGTTATTATAGCCCTCCGCGAAGAAATAATGGCGGTTTGTGCTTATTATCACGGGTTTGCCCCTGTCGAGGCTCTCGCGTATCATTCGCTCGGCCGGGCCAAGATTGGTGACCCAGACGGGGTCGCCGACTTGAATCCCAAGGTCCCTTAAAAGCGCCTGCTCCGAAGCCGGGCCCTTCATGGCCCCGTCCCAGTAGCCTTTGCTCTTCGCTAAGTTGAAGATATCGACTATCATGTTGAGACGGGCGTCATTCCGGAAGAACCGAACCAGCGCCTCGGCGGCGATCGGGCCGCAGGACGCCTTCGCCTCGCTTATGGTAAGGCCGGGGATGCCGCCACCCCGTGCCGCTGCTTGTCGCGCTCCCACCGGAAGGTAGCGCCATTGAGAGAGCCGCCGGCGCGGGGCGCATCCAGCGGAAACTCCGCAGCCACATTTTGAGGTGTAAGGTCGCCGAAGTTGTATTCGGGCAAAGTCAACCCGTCCAGAGAACTTTGCGCGTAAACCGCCGGGCTAAAAATCATCGCAACGATCAGGCTGATTAAGAATTTCATATATTTATCCCCCGAACCGAAATTAATATCTCCTGCATATACCATATACCACGGCTTGACAATGGTCAACTATCTTAAGGCCCAACCGCCTACGGGTCTTTAGTCCCGGCAGCCGCCGGACCGAAGGCCTGTGAATCTATGCGGCCTACAGATTGTATTTCTTAACACTTGGCGGATTCAGTTTATAGAATGCTCTGACGGTTGAGGAGGGTTTTGGGGCGCGGTTCGTGCCCCTGCAAAAAAGCGGCGGCGGGGTTAATACCCGCCGCCACTCTATATCGCCTTGTCCCCTGGTTACCTGCAGCCTGGGAAGCCGTGGTGATTGCTGCACCACTGCGGATGCGGGGGCTTGGGATAGCCTGGGATGACCTTCTTCATGTCGCCATTTTCATCTGAGCCATCTGTTATCGCTTTTGTAGCCGCCTTACACGCCGGATGACCATGATGGTCCTTGCAGAACAGCGGGCAACCGGGATAGGCAGGGCTTACTTTGCAATAGCCAGGGCAGCCCGGGGTCATAGGATGTGCCTGACAGAAAGCGTTGGACAGGCCCTTGTCAAAGGACTCATCCGAGGTTTCCGCGTCCTCTGATATTCCTTTTGTAACACCCTTACACGCCGGATGACCATGATGGTCCTTGCAGAACAGCGGGCAACCGGGATAGGCAGGGCTTACTTTGCAATAGCCAGGGCAGCCCGGGGTCATAGGATGTGCCTGACAGAAAGCGTTGGACAGGCCCTTGTCAAAGGACTCATCCGAGGTTTCCGCGTCCTCTGATATTCCTTTTGTAACACCCTTACACGCCGGATGACCATGATGGTCCTTGCAGAACAGCGGGCAACCGGGATA
>CAZPMW010000042.1:16224-16635 GCA_964587805.1 uncultured Elusimicrobiaceae bacterium | reverse complement strand
CTTGCGGAGTATCCACACTTTATTCAGCTCGTCCTCGCTCATCAGGAGCTCCTCTTTTCGGGTGGAGGTCCTGTTGATATCGATGGCCGGGAACATTCTGCGGTCGGAGAGTTTGCGGTCCAGATAGATCTCTGAGTTGCCGGTGCCCTTGAACTCTTCAAAGATAACTTCATCCATGCGGCTGCCGGTTTCCACCAGCGCGGTGGCGATGATGGTAAGCGAGCCACCCTCCTCTATATTGCGGGCCGCGCCGAAAAAGCGCTTGGGCCGCTGGAGCGAGGTGGATTCAAGGCCGCCTGACAGCACCCTGCCGCTAGAAGGCGAGATGGTATTATAGGCCCGGGCCAGACGGGTCACGGAGTCGAGCAGGATGACCACATCCTTCTTCATCTCGACCAAGCGCTTGGCTTT
>CAZPMW010000042.1:0-16214 GCA_964587805.1 uncultured Elusimicrobiaceae bacterium | reverse complement strand
CGATCTCGGCCACCTGCACATGGCGGTCGGCTGGTTCGTCGAAGGTGGAGGCTATGACCGTGCCCTTCACCGAACGCTTCATATCCGTGACCTCTTCGGGGCGCTCGTCGATCAGCAGAACGATAAGCTCTATGTCGGGATGGTTCGTGGTCAGAGAGTTGGCGATGCGCTGAAGTATCATGGTCTTGCCGGTCTTAGGGGCGGCCACGATGAGGGCGCGCTGCCCGCGGCCTATGGGCGAGATGAGGTCCACAACGCGTGAGGTCATCTCGTTGCGCAGGGTCTCCAGATAAAAGCGCTGGTTGGGATACAGCGGCGTAAGATTATCAAAAAGCTGCCGGTTGAAAATTTTCTCTATTTCCACGCCGTTCACGGTTTTGACCTGCAGCAGCGCGAAGAACCGCTCGCCTTCCTTAGGCGGCCGGATCAGGCCGGTGACCTCGTCGCCTTTGCGGAGGCCGAGCTTTTTTATCTGTGAAGGAGAAACATAAATATCCTCATGGCTTGACAGGTAATCGTATTCCTGCGAGCGCAGGAAGCCGAAGCCGTCCGGCAGGATCTCCAGCACGCCCGTGCCTTTCACTATGCCGTTCTGCTTGGCCTGGGCTTCCATCAGCTTGCCGATCAGCTCCTGCTTGCGCATGCCTGACACGCCCTCCAGCTTGAACTGGTCCGCGATCTTCAGCAGGTCCGCCACCGTCATTTTTGAGAGGACAGCGGTATCCATTTTGGGAGCGTTCTGTCCGCCTGCGCCGCTGTTCTGGCCATGAGCCTGGCCGCTAGTCTGGTTATCCATCTTGTTATTTCTCCTTGTTTCTTCGTCTGAAATTTTTACCGCGCTGTTGTCCGCAATCCCCCGCCCCCGGCTTTCCGCCAGCGCCCTTCAGGGCCGCGTACAGGCGCCCCGCTTGCGCCTCCAAAGCTTTCAAGGTCCCCGCGTTTCCGATCACCACATCCGCCAGCGCCGCTTTTTTTTCCGCCGTGAATTGCGCCGAACTGCGGCGCTTCAGCTCTCCGGTGGCCCATCCCCTGGCGGCGGCCCGCCTGCTGCGGACCCGGTAAGGGGCGTCCACGCAGACTGTTAAATCGAAGCACTTCGTAAGGCCGGCTTCGAACAGCAGCGGGACTTCAACTATGATTATATTTTCATGGGACTTTTTGATTAAAGAGAGCGTGCGGTCAAGGATCTGTGGGTGAAGTATGCTTTCAAGCCGTTTTCTTTTGGATTTGTCAGAAAAAACCGCCTGGGCGAGTTTATTTCTGTCTATCGAACCGTCGTTGAGGAATACCCCGGGACCAAAGTTCAATAAAATTCTATGATAACAGGCCCCGGATGTCAACACTTCTTTTGCCACGGAATCCGTAGAAACGCAGAAAGCTCCCGCCCGCCTGAAGCTCTCCAGGGCCGCGCTCTTGCCGGAAGCGACAGCGCCCGTCAGCCCCACAATGGTCTTGCCTTTTATTTTTTTGAACTTGCGGCAAATTTCTTTAATGCTCATGATGCGCCTTTCAGCCTTTATCCTTCATCCTTAATTCTTTCTCTTTTACGCCCTCCCCCCTTTACGCCTAGCGTATTCGTCCAGCTCGCGGCGCTCTGAAGCCGTAAGCGAACCCTCACCCTCACGGGATATCTTTTCAAGGATGATGTCCACCCTTACGCGGGCTCCTTCCGTATCTTCTTTCTCCCGTGAAAAACGGCCGATTAATCTGGACAGAAGGCTTCGGCGCGCGAACTGCGGCTTGCCGCTAGAGAGTTGCGACCATAGCTCGGTCACAGGCGCTCTTACCACATCATCTTGCGGCTCGTCTTCCGCCTCGCGTACTCCCCGGCGAATGGCTCCACGGAACATGAAATACGCCCAGCCGGCGGCCAGACCGCTTAAATGGGTGAAATTGGCGACCGCGGAATTCGGCGTAGCGAAGCTCAGAACCAGCGCAAGGACGGCCATTATAATGACGAACTGGCGGACGGTCATAAGGAATAGAAAATATACGTATACGACATGTCCGGGATAGAACGCGGCATAGGCATAGAGCAGGCCGTAGACCGCGCCGGAAGCCCCGATCACGGCCCTGGTAGAGCCGGGGCTGGCCAGAACCGTGCAAAGACCGGCTACAACTCCGCAGAACAGGAAGTAGAATAAAAACTGCCTGGAGCCAAGAACAGGCTCTATGATCGCGCCCAACATCCAGAGCATGAAGGCGTTGAAGAGGAAGTGCCAGAAGCTGGCGTGAATGAAGATATAGGTGAACGGCTGCCAGAGCCAGCCCATGCCGATCACTTTAAGCGGCACCAGCCCGAAGTAATAGTTGAGCGGGCCGCTGAAAGCTAATTCCAGAACCCACCCCAGAAATGACGCCGCCACCAGCCCCTTAGTGACCGGCGGCAGATCGTTCAAAGCATACGGCCGAAGCGATAGTGTCATATAATCAATCCCTTGTTGCCACTTTCTGCGGCTTCCGACATTCGCCCAGCCACAAAGGCGGCAGCGGGGGCCCTTTCCGCTCCATTTAGGGTTTTAAGCGCTGGACCTGGAGCGAATCCCTCCGGGACGGCGAGGATGTTTGAGGCGAAAAACTTTGTTTTTCGCCGAGTTCCGCAGCCGGCGGAAGGTCATGCGCTTCTGCCCCCAAAAACCCGGTCTCGGAGCGGAAAGGGCCCCCGCTGCCGACTTGCGCAACTTCTACATCCTAAGGCCCTTGCCACCATGCTTTAAAAAAGGTGCCAGGATCCTTTTTAAAAAGATACGGACTTCATATCCTGCCAGTTGGGGCCGGATTTAATGTCGGCCTTCAGGGGGATATTGAGCTTGAAGGCGTTCTCCATGCCTTCTTTTATCAACTTGGCGGCTTCGACCTCTTGTCCGGTTTTAACTTCAAAGACCAGTTCGTCGTGCACCTGGAGGACCAGAATTATATTATCGGAGCCCTTTATCTTCGCGTGGATGTCTATCATCGCCTTCTTTATAATATCCGCCGAACCGCCCTGCACCGGCGTATTCATCGCTACGCGCTCGGCAAAAGCCCTCAGATTGCCGTTAGCGGAATTTATCTCGGGCACAGCCCGGCGCCTGCCGGTGAGCGTGGTCACGCAACCGCTCGCCTTAGCATTCTGTATCGTAGTATCTATCCAGGCCTTCACGCCGGAATACGCCTCAAAGTAATGTTTTATGTACCTGGCCGCGTCCTGGCGCGGTATGCCCAGCTCGCGTGCCAGGCCCTGCGCCGTCTGGCCGTACACAATGCCGAAATTGATCGCCTTTGCGGATCGCCGCATCTCCTTGGTGACAAGGGCGGCATCGGAGTGAAAAACCTCCGCCGCAGTGCGCAGATGTATATCCTCGTCAGAGAGAAACGCCGCCGTCAGGTTCTTATCGCCGGAGATATGCGCCAGCACGCGCAGATCTATCTGAGAATAGTCCGCGCTCAGAAGCGAATAGCCTTTTCGCGCGCAGAAGGCGCGGCGCACCAGCTGACCATAGGCCGAGCGCACCGGGATATTCTGAAGATTAGGCTTAGAACTAGAGAAACGGCCCGTGGCAGTACCGCTCTGCTCGAACGTACTGTGCACCCGCCCTTCCCCGTCAGCCGCGGCCAGCAGGTTATCCACGAACGAGGACTTCAGCTTTGAAAGCTCGCGGAATTCCATTATCTTTTCCACCACAGGGTGCGCCGGCTTAAGGAAGAGCAGCACCTCTTCCGCCGTGGAATAGCCGTCCTTGATCTTGAACATCTTCTTCTGCGCGTCATCCAGCTGGATGTTCAGTTTTTCATATAAAAGCCAGGCCACCTGTTTCGGAGAGTTCAGGTTCACCTTCTGGCCGGTCAGCCGCTCCGCCTCAGTCTCCAGAGCGGCCAGCCTGCCCTCAAAATCGGATGATAAATCTTTAAGCATGGGAACGTCCACCTTAAAGCCGGAGCTCTCCATGGCGTAGATGACAGGAAGCAGAGGCAGTTCCAGTTCCAGGTAGACTTTCTCAAGCCCGGCCGCGGACAGTTCTTTTTTAATTTCCGGGTAGATGCGCGCCAGCGCGCCGGCCGCCGTGAGCAGCTCTTCTTTTGACCCATCCTCCCGCGACGGGACTCCGGTCTTCTCGAAGATCAGTTTTGAGAGATCGCTCTTGCGCGCGCTCAGCAGCGAGTGGGCGACCTCCAGCTCAAAAAAGTTGTTTATTTCCCTGGCCGGATCGAAACCTATAAAGTGCAGCACCCCTTTGAGGTCCGCGGCCATTTTCAATATTTTCTGGTCCTGGACCAGCACGGACAAGCCCGTCTTCTCCCTTACGCCCAGCCCGCCGGGACCGAAATAAGCCGCGCCCTTATCTGAGCCGGCGGAGACTCCCCCCTCGGAGCCGGCCAGGCAGATGAACCCGTCTTTCCCGCCCCGGGCCAGCGCCTCCTCAAGGGTTATCTCAGCCGGCAGCGGAGCGTCGGGCGCAGCGGACTGCTGGCTGACCAAGGCCAGATCCCGGAACTCGAAGCGCCGGGCTAATTCCGCAGCCACGGCCGCATCCGGAGCTTTAAGTTCAAATTCGTCTATATCTCCTTCCACCGGCGCTTTTCCCTCCAGCGTGACCAGGCGTTTTGAAAGCGCGGCGTCATCTTTATGGCCGGCCACCTTGGCCAGCAGTTTGTCCCCCGCGGCTTTTCCGGGATCGGAAGCCGCGGAGAGGATATTCTCAAGCGTACCGTAAGAGGTTAACAGTTTGACCGCGCCTTTCGGGCCTATGCCGGCCACGCCGGGCACGTTATCGGAAGAATCTCCTGTCAGAGCCAGGTAATCCGCCATCTGGGAAGGGTTTACGCCGAATTTTAACAGGACCTCTTCCGCTCCGGAGAAGGATGCTGAAGCGCCGTCCCAGAGCTTTATTCCTGCTCCTACCAGCTGCGCGGCGTCCTTATCCCCGGTCACAATGACGACTTCATGGCCGGCGGCGGAGAACCTGCGCGCCAGGGCGGCGATAATATCGTCCGCCTCATAGCCGGGCAGGACCACGGCCTTGAGTCCCACGGCTTTCGGCAGTTCCGGAGAGACCTTAAGCTGCGCTTTCAGTTCCGGCTCTGTCTCCTTTCGGTTCGCCTTGTATTGCGCGTACATGGCGTCGCGGAAGGTGGCGCCTGGCGCGTCGAAGCAGACGGCTGCGTAATAAGGGTGGTGGTCCTTTTTAATTTTTAAAAGCAGGCGCAAAAAACCGTAAAGCGCGCCCACCGGCTCGCCTTTGGAAGTGGTGAGCCTGGGCAGGGCGTGGTAGCTGCGGTGCAGAAAAGCATGCGCATCCACGATGAATATGGTTTTTTTAGACATTGGCAGCCGAAAATCGCGAGCGGTTTTCGGAAGGATAAAGGACAAAGGATGAAGGATGAGGAAAAACCCACAGAAAACCAAAGAAATTTGTCCCGCCCTGATCCCTTATCCTTGGTCCTTAGGCCTTCCTGAAAAACTCAATCTGGTTTTTCAGGCCAGAAGTCCGTCCAGGTGGCGCTTGAGCGCTTCCTTGGACTGCATGCCTACCAGCTCCTGCACCAGCTTGCCGCCCTTAAACAGCAGCACGGTGGGGATGGCCGAGATCTTGTAGGTCGAAGCCGAGCCGGGGTTCTCGTCGGTATTCATCTTACAGACCTTCACTCTGCCTGCATATTCCCCGGCCAGCTCTTCAATCACAGGGCCCAGCATCCTGCAGGGGCCGCACCAGGGCGCCCAGAAATCCACCAGCGCGGGGATTGAGCTCTTCAGCACTTCCTGCTCAAAAGTTGCGTCCGTCAGTTGTGTTTCATTAGACATATCAGGCTTCCTCCGTTATTCACAAATACTATTAAGACTTACCTTTTCTTGTCAAGAAGGTACTTAACTTCAGACCACAGTTCATCGATATCCACGGGCTTTGAGAAGAAAGAGCCTCCGCCCGCCAGCATCGCCTCCGATCGGTCCGCCGGCTCGGTGTATTTGGCGGAGATAAAAATGACTGGCACATCCTTCAGGCGCTCCATCGCCTTGATCGACCGCATAAATTCCACCCCGTGCATGTCCGGCAGCTGCACGTCCAGGATGATAAGCGAGGGCAGTATCTTCGACAGCGTCGCCAGGGCTTCTCGCGCCGACTTGGCCACGGTTATCTCGGCGTCCACATTTTTAAGCTTCAGTCCGTCCTCCAGCGTATCTATAAAATTATTATCGTCGTCCACTATCAGCAGATGCATTTTCATAGAGATATTGTTTCCTTAAAAAGCCGCTTACAGTCCGAAAGACAGGCGCTCTATCAGCGCCTGGGGAAGGCCGGCTGTCTTCATCAGGCCCTGCGTTTTTGCGTAGTCATAATCCACGCGGAAGACCTCAAAAGTGTTCCGGCCGGAATCATACAGGCCGCAGGAAGCGCGCGGGTTGCCGTCCCGCGGCTGGCCGGCGGAGCCGGGATTTAAAACATAGCGCACGCCGGACAGCAGCACTCTGGCCATGGGCAGAAGAAAGCCGGTTTCCGGCGTCTCGCCGTCGCTCTGCCGGAAATATACCGGCAGGTGGCTGTGGCCTATAAAGCAGGGAGAAGTTTCCCAATAGCGCATATTTTCGGAGAACTGGGACTCACTCAGCAGATATTCGGTAAGCGGCTTGCGCGGCGAGCCGTGAACCGCTGTAAAATCACCGGCTTTTATCGTTTCCGGCAGAGCCGCCAGATAGGCCATCTCCGCGCCGGAAAGGGCTTTGCGCCCGAATTCAAGGGCTTCCACCGCATTCTGGTTGAACCACCGCATTTCCAGTCGCCCTGTGATAGCGGCGTCGTGATTCCCGAGCGCCACATAGGCATTGTTAAGGCCCATGACTTCACGCACGCACTCTGAAGGCTGGGGTCCGTAGCCCACCAGATCTCCGCAGCAGATAAAGCCTTCCGCCTTGTTTTTACGGAAAAAATCCAGCACCGCCTTCAGCGCTTCATAGTTACCGTGAACGTCGGAAAAAACTCCGTAGATCATAAGCGGGGAACAGAAAGGATCATGCGCCCACCTGGGCTTTTACTTTGCCTCCGCCCTCAGTCATGGCGGAAGCTTTTTTAAGGTCCACCGAGATAAGCTTGGAAACGCCCAGCTCCTCCATGGTCACGCCGTACAGCACATCCGCGGCCTCCATGGTTCGCTTGTTATGGGTTATGACCACGAACTGGGTGGTGCCGGAAAATTCCCGCAGCAGGCGCACGAAACGCTCAACATTGGCCTCGTCAAGCGGTGCGTCAGCCTCGTCCATGACGCAGAAGGGCGAGGGATTGACGCAGAAGAAGCTGAACAGCAGCGCCAGCGCCGTAAGAGCTTTCTCTCCTCCGGAAAGCTGGGAGATGCTTACCAGTTTCTTACCCGGGGGATGCGCCAGTATTTCCACGCCGGTCTCAAGGATGTCGTCGGGCTTGGTCAGGATCAGATTAGCCTCGCCGCCGTTGAACAGCAGGCCGTAGATCTGTTTGAAGTGGCCCTGCACCTTATCGAAGGTCGTCTTGAAATTATCGCGGGTGGTTTCATTTATCTTCGCGATAGCGGAACGCAGGTCCGCCTTGGCCTTATTAAGATCCTCAACCTGCGAGTTTATGAAGTTGAAGCGGTTTATCAGAGCGTCGTATTCTTCCGGAGCCGTCATATTGACCGCGCCCATCGCCTCCAGCCGCTTGCGCAGGAGTTTTACCCGCTCAGCGTCCACTTCCACCGCGCCGAATTTTTCTCTGGCGTCTTCCAGACAGAGATTCCACTCCTCGTTAAGGCGCTTGGTAAGATCCTCGCTGCGCGTTTTAAAAGTATTGATCTTCAGCTCCATCCCGTAGCGTCTCTTCTCTCCCTCGGAACTGAGCGTCTTGGAATCGCTGAGATTCACGTTCAGCCGGCCGCAGTCGTTCCTGATAGCGTGCAGCTCGCCTGAAAGCTGCGTCTGAAGCACCTCTTTTTCCGCCAGTTCGCTCATTATTTCCAGCAGGCGTTTGCCGGCCTCTTCGGTCTCGGCTGCCAGTTGAGTCAGGCGGCCGGACAGCTCCAATTTCAGAGCCGCAGAATGCTCGCGCTCGGCGTACCTGGCCGTGAGCTGCGCCTCGTTGCGCGAGACCTCTTCCTTAAGCTGCTCCAGATTGTTCCGGTGGTTGTCCAGGTGGGCCTTCCTGGAGCCGATATCCTCGTTGGCTTTGGAGTGCGCCGCGTGCAGGGCGTCTTTCCTGCCGGCCAGGGCCGACATATCTGACTTTTTCCGCTCAGAGATAGCACGAGCCTCCTCCAGCCTGGCGTTCAGTGCGGCCAGCCTGTCGGCAGCCGCCGCCAGCATGCCTTCCGCCTTTGCCAGATCGGAGGAAGTAAGCTCAATGTTTTGCGCGTTCACCCTGACCTCTCCCTCGGCGGTCTCCGCCTCCATTTGCGAGCGGTGCAGGTCCAGGTTCAGGGCAGTAATTTTTTCTTCCAGTTCCGAGGCCAGCGCTGAGGACGAGGCCAGAAGACCGGCTACGCCGACCCTCTCGGCTGAAAGAGCCGCCTCTTCTTCCCCGAACAAACGGATCTTTTCTTTAAGGTCCCCTTCCTCTTCCCAATAGGGCTCGTTGGAGGTCACGGCTTCTACTCCGCCTGAAACCCAGAAATCCCCCAGCACGGACCCCTCTGAAGAGTATACGCCGCTAAGGAGCCGGTCAAGCGCGGCCTCGTATTCCTGCGGGCAGTCTATCATCCCGCGCACCTTAACGGAGTTGGGCACGGACCACTGCGCGTCCCCGGCCCGCGCCGGGCCTGCCTTGTCCAGCAGAATAAAGCGACAGCGGCCCTTGCCCAGATGCTTCAGGTATTCTATAGCTTCCCGGGCCCGCTCAGCGCTGTCGCAGACCACCGCGTCCATGAAGCGGCCGAGGGCGTCTTCCACGACAACTCTGTCTTCTTTTTTCACGGTCAAAAGGTGTCTGAGCGTGCCCCGTATCCCGGCTATGCCGGAGTTGAGCACGGCGTTTATACCCACCCAGCAGGAGTCCTTCTCACCCTGGGCCAGGATAGCGTCCAGGTGCGCGCGGGCTCCGGTCTTCTCGGCGTTAAGTTCGGCCAGCCGCTTATCTATACCGTTCAGCCGCTCTGATGCCGCGCTGCGGGCGGTGCCGGCCTCCGAGAGACGGGCCTTTTCGGAATTAATGGCGTTCTCGCCTGCTATTATGCGGACTTTAATTCCGCCTGCTCTGGCCTCCGTTTCGGCGCGGCGTGCGTTAAGGCCTTCCAACTCTTTCTTCAGGCCCAGGATAGTGTCATTATAGTGCCCGATGCTTGAGCCGGTGGAAGCGGTCTCGGCGGAAATATTCATCTCTTCCTGATAGGCCGAGGTGATATCCTTTTCTCCGCCCGCGGCGGCCGTGTCCACGGCCTCCATCTCCTGTTGTATCTTCGTCAGCTCCGCCAGGCCGGCGTCATAGTTATTTTTAAGCTCCGCCAGGCCGGACTCGCTGTTGGCCAGGGCCGCCTTCAGCGCCTCTATGCGCGGCGCGGAAGAGGCGATGGCTTCCTCGTTCCTGATCCCAGCGGCCTCCATCGTCCTGATCTGCGAGGTGATCTCTTCGGAGAGTTTGCCGTTGTTCACGACAGAGCCCTCATAACGGACTTTATCGAATTTTATAACCGCTATGGCCTCGAGCAGCACCCGCTCCTCCTCCTGCCGCTGGGCCAGGGTCAGGTTGATGGCCGCCAGCTCGCCCTCCAGGGCTGTGATTCCGGTAGCGATCTCGGAAAGCTCTTTAAGGACCGGCTCAAGCGCGGCGGATTCCTTCCCGGCCTCGCTGTTGAATCCGGATATCTCCATGACCAGAATCGCGACTTCCGCGGCGGTCAGCTCTTCCTTGTATTTCTGCCGGGTACGGGCGCGCTTGGCCTCGGCGTCCAGCTTCTTTATCTGCTCATCTATAAGGGCGGTGGCGTCCGCCAGGCGGGCGAGGTCGGCGTCCACTTTCTCCAGCCGTCTCAAAGCCTCCTCGCGCTTGGCCTTATATTTGGACACGCCGGCCGCCTCTTCGAAAAGCTCGCGGCGCTCTTCCGGGCTGGCGGAGAGAACGTATTCCACCTCGCCCTGGTCTATTATGGCATAGCCGTCAGAGCCGATCCCGGTGTCGAGGAACATCTCACGGATGTCTTTCAGCCGGCACTGCACCTTATTTATAAAATACTCGGATTCTTCGGAGCGGTATATCTTGCGGGTAATTGTAACCTCGCTGAAATCGAGCGGAAGCTTGCGGGACTCGTTATCGAAGGTCATGGCGACTTCGGCCATGTTCTGCTGTGAGCGCTTAGCGGTGCCCGCGAAGATCACGTCCATCATGGACGGAAGCCGGAGCGACTTCCAGGACATCTCGCCTATGCACCACTTAAGCGAATCCACCACGTTAGACTTGCCGCAGCCGTTAGGTCCCACGACGCAGGTTATGCCGGGTTTGAGCGGCAGTTTGACCTTATTGGCGAACGATTTAAAACCGTAAATTTCAATAGCCTTTAAATACATGGAATATCCTTTAATAAGTAAAAAACTGCCCGTCCGGGTCCTGCCGGGCGCGGCCCCGCTTGTAAATTATCTGTTTATTATATCATTTTGGCGGTTTTGACCCATAAAAAAGCCCGGGTTTTATCCCGGGCCTCTGTATGCGGCTGTTTTCCCGCTTGATCTAATACGACAGCTGGTACGCCACGCCGAAAGTGTTTCCGGTGTAGTTGGACGGCATGTACTTCTCGAATTTATTATTGGAGGACGCCACCACCAGGGAGTAGAAAAGACGCATCGTGGCGACATCGTTCATCCGCTTGCGTATGCTGCCGGTCAGCGTGCTCATGAGGTTCTTCTGCTTGGCGGTCGTATAATTGTTGTCGATATCCCTCGCGCCGCGGTCGGTATAGACGCGCCTGGTCATATTTACGGAGCCGCCGATGGCCCATTTTCCGGTGATGTTAAGGTCAACAGGCACGCTCAGGGACATCTCGTTATAATCGTAGTTCTTCTTCACCATGGTGATATCGTTAGAGCCATCCGCCATGTTGACGAAGTTGGTGGCCAGCGCGCTCTTATAGCGCAGGAAATTCTGGTTTGAGCGGCGCATGGTGTAGGAGATCATCGGCCACAGGTCGAATATCCACAGCTTCTGCCGGAAGCCGCCGTCGATCGTGGCGGATTTATCCTTTTGTTTCGTCGCGCCGTAGATGCCGGAGTTGGCGTCTACTACCCGCTGGTTCTTATAGCGCTGCTCGGTGTAGGTGTAGCCGGCGAATAAGCCGTTCCAGTTGGGCCGCACCGAGATCTGCGTGAGCGACTGGTCCTGCAGGCCGCCTGAAGTCTCCGCCGTATTATCCGCGTTCTGGAATTCCCTCAGGAGGTCGGTATAGTTCGGGAAAGCTATGTTCCTGCGGAGGAAGGCCACGGTAATAAAACCGTTCCGCTCAAAGTCGAAGTTGTAGTCAGCCGCCAGCTGGCCGCCCCTGGAGTTCATGTTGTAGAGGCCGCTGTCCCAGGCCTCATTGGCGCCGCTGCGCGCGTAATCCACCATATAGGAAACGCCGGGGCGCAAGCGGAACTTCGCGCCGAGGTTCCTGCGGTATTCGACGTTGAAACCGTGCGACATATTGCGGTCGGTGAACTGCTTCCCGTCCTGCGGCTGGAAGGCCGGGCCGCTGTAGTTGAAATTATAGAGCCCGAAGAAGGAATCTTTCCTGGTCGCTTTGGCCAGCAGCCCCACCTGCGTGTTGATGTTGCCGCCGCTGAAGATATTCCCCTCGGAAGGCACATAGGCGGCCTCCATCATCGTCATGTCGAAGTACGGGGTGAAGATCTTTGAATCCTCGGCTACGGCCGCGTATGAATTTGCGGCCGCCGCCATGAGCAATGCTGAAATTATTATTTTTTTCATTCCTTTTCCTCTGTTCGATTCGTTCATAAATTCGTCCGGTTCATTCCTATTCTATTCGCATCATTCGTTCAGGCCCGCAGGTCAGAAGTTCACGTGGAAATTCCACACCGGGTGAACCACCAGCACGCCCTCCGGATAGAAATTAAGTCCCAGCTCGAAATGCGGCCCGTACCAGCTGAGCTTGGTGGAGAAGGTCTGGGTCCTGACCCCGTAGTTCAGCTGTATGCTCCAGAACTTATTGATGCCCTTGGGCGTCTCTATGCCGGCCATCAGAAAGTCATCCTTGAAACCGGTGTCGACATTGCTGATCTTGGTGCCCATCAGGTCCAGCTCTTCGCCAGGCGCGAATTCGAACTTGGCTTTGAGCACCGACCGCTTATAGCCCCAGAAAGTGCGTATCTTCGGGCTCACCGAGGAACTGAGTATAGCGCCCAGGTAATAGCCGTTAAGCTTGGCTTTCTCTATGGCGTCGGAGTTCTTTGCGACCATCCTGGCTCCGTACATGTCGCCGTAGCCGCCCATTATGTCCAACTGCGGCACCCCGGGGGCTATGCGGCCCTCCCCGTGCAGGCGGTACTTGCCGGACAGGTTAAGGTTGGTCATCGGGATCATAGCGGGGAATATCCCGGTCTGGACGCTGAAAGTTTTACCTGGCGGCAGCGGCGTGGTGGTCTCCATATCCTGCTGGAAGTCATAGAAGAAAGCCGCGGGATTGGCCACTATTTCGCCGGCCATCTGCATACCCTTGGATTCCCAGTCAATGGCCGCGAAAGCCGCGCCGTTTAGCCACACAAGAGCTGTTAAAAATAGCGTTAATTTTTTCATTAGGTTCCTCTGGTTAATCCAGCTTGGTAAGCGCAGGCAGCATTCTCTGCACCGCGGCCATAAGCAGGTCCGGGATGACTACGATGTCTATATTGGTGCCATTAGTTCCGCGATTACCATAAGCGAAGCGGTCGACGGTGTCTATGTCGCTAAAGACGTTCGCAGAAGTCAAGCCAGCCACTCCTTTGGACTTCTTTACGGACATAATGGACTCTCCGGCCATGTTCTTCATAAGACTGAACGGGTCCAGCGAGGAGTTAACGAGATCGTCTCCTTTTTGTAATGAGCCATTATTATTAATGACATAGGACTCATTGGCGAGCCATATGGCACCATTGCCTATAGCATCTCCGACATAATAAAGCTGCGCTGAATAATTAGACATATTTGGGTCGCCCTTCTTTTCGTAGCTGGTCACTGTATTCCCCGCGCCAGCCTCTATTCTCCTCGCCCAAACCACGTCTCCGCCAGTCCCTCCAACGGCGCCTCCGGCCTTATAAGCGAGGAGGCCAGAGCCGCTATCCGTTACCTCCTGCCTAGATATCCGATTCAGGCCCTCAACAGCTGAAATCCCAGCAACATCGTCCTTTATAACACCGGTCACAATCACCTCTCTATCAGTGGCCGGGGTCACAGTGAGACCGATGGCGGCACCGTTGTTGACGAGCTCATCCTTTACGGCATCATATTTTGAAAGCTGCGCTATAAAGAAAATCTCGTCCTTCTTGGTTTTATTAGCCGCAACGAAAGAAGCCCATTCCGGCTTGACGGAATTGCCACTGAAGAAACCGGGCCACTCCCCTATGTTCTGCGGCAGGTCCTGGTTGAAATTCATGGTCATCTGCACGTAGTCAAGGCGATTGCCCACCGGACCGCCGTTGTAAGTGAAGCCGTCTCTCCCCGAGTAATTGCTAGCAACATTATAAGACGGCCGCTTGACCAGATTCACGAATTGTATCTCGTCGGAGTGCGGGCGCATCAGCAGCTGGGCTACACGCACCACATTGCCGTGTATATCTTTAAGGGTCCTGCCGGTTTCTATATCCGATTCCCGGACGGTGTTAAGGAAGGTCTTGACCGAGTTTTCGGTGCCATTGGTGACCTTGGCAAATTCGCGCAGCTGCGCCCTGTCGTTATCCTTCTCTTTCTGATCCTTCTGACGCTCCGCGGGCGAAAGGCCTGGGTTCCAGTTCTCAAGCGAGGATTTCTCCTGCTCGGCGGTCATCATGGCCAGCTTGCCCGGCTTGCCCTTTTCCTCCAGGCTCAAATTGCGGCCCTGTGGTATGAACAGCTCGGCGCCGCCTTTGTCGGGAGGGATCACAAAGCTGAGCTTCACTTCGCCGTACAGGACATTGATGCTCATGGCGCCTGTGTCGGCGGTTTCCACGGTGAATTCCGTGCCCCTGACGGCGCAGACGGCCGCGGGTGTTCTGACTTCAAATTTTTCCTTGCGCATCAGATGCGGCACGCGTACTTTCATTTTGCCGAACAGCAGCGCCAGTCTGGAGGTCAGGGTCTGCCGCTGCTCGATCTCAAGCGCGGACGATTCCTTTATCCAAATTTTGGATTTGTTGGGCAGGAGCACCACGGCCCCGCCGTCTGCGCCGGTGCGCACTGCGCCGCCCTCCGCTATCTCCGCCTTATCGGCGGCCGGGCTCCATTGCCCTTCGCGGGTAGTTCGGACCTCCACATTCCCGCTGAAAGCGAGCAGTCGCGCCTCCCCTGCCGCGGCTAAGGCGGGAAGTGACGCCAAAAAGACTGAAATAGGTATAAGCAGTATTTTTCTCTTCATATAGATTAATTCTATATAGATAGCCGGCCTTGTGTCAACAACCGCTAATTTGGAATAATAGGGCTATAAAGCAAGCGTCTTTTTACGGGTATAATAAGAGAGGGAATAAACCATGAAAAAACTGCTCCTGCCGGCTCTGGCCCTTGTTTTAACAGGCTGCGCCGGAGTGAAAAACCGGCCGGAAGCCGCCGGCGCCTGCCCTCCCGGCTGCACGCCGGTAAAGATCGCGGCTGAAGCCGGAGCGATCGTACCTGTGTCCCCAGAAAATATCCCGTCTTTTGTTGACCTCGATGATAAAAAGCCTCTGCTGAAGGCGGCCGGGCTGAACCTTAAATACTTCCAGTCATCCAAGGTCCCGGCCATCCCCTATACTTTCGGTTCCAGAAAAATAACCGCCGCGGACCTGGCCGCCTCTACCAGCGAGTTCATAAAAATAATCTCTGAGGCTAAGGATCAGGGCGAGCTCGACCGGCGCCTGCGGGACAGCTTCGACATCTACCGGCTGGCCGGCAAGGATTCGACCGGCACCGTGGTCTTCAGCTCTTATTACGAGCCGACGCTCCGCGCCAGCCTTCAGCAAACTCCGGAATATCCCTATCCCATCTACGCCAGGCCGAACGATCTGATCAGCGTGAATCTGGAAGATTTTAACGAGAAGTTTAAGGGCGAGAAGATATCCGGCAGGCTGGAGAAGAACGAGCTTGTGCCGTATATGGACAGGGACAAAATAGATTTTGAGGGCGGCCTTAAAGGCCGGGGACTGGAACTGGCCTGGCTTAAGGACCGGCCTGACATCATGGACCTCCACATTGAGGGCTCCGGCAGGCTGCAGCTTGAGGACGGCCGGCAGCTGAAAGCCAATTTTGCCGCCACAAACAGCCTGAAATTCAAAGGCTGGCTGACCGCACTGATCGAGATGGGAGAACTCCCGCGCGAAGGCCTGACCGATGAGAAGGGCAGGCAGTATCTGCAGGAACACCCGGATAAAGTGCGGGATGTCATGAGCCGGAACCGCCGCTACACCTTCTTCAAACTTTCGGAGATGACGGACCCCGAGACCGGACCGGACGGCACCTACGGACTGCCTCTGGTCGGCTGGCGCTCCATAGCCGTGGATAACGCGCTGGTGCCCATGGGAGCGCTGGCCTTCATGAGCGTAACCACCCCGGATGTAGACGCAAAAGGCGTGCTGCTCGGACGCAAGCAGGACTCGCGGTTCGTGTTCTGCCAGGACACCGGAGGCGCGATCAAGGGCCCGGCCAGAGTGGACTTCTTCGCAGGTAACGGCGATAAAGCGCATACCTTCGCCTTCAAGCTCTGGGACCCGGGCACGCTGCACCTGCTGGTGCTCAAGGAAAAACCGGCTGGCGGCAGCCTGTAAACAGCGGACGACAGACGTTTTTTTATTCACAGTGGGAGGGAGATTCTATGACCATACAAAAAATGAAACAGGCTATTTTGCTTTTAATGCTGGCCGCTGGCTGCTGGCTGCCGGCTGCTCCCGCCGGGGCGGCGCAGATGACGCTTACGGGTCTGGACGTTCTTGAGCGCAGCGACTTCAATCTCCTTAAAGGCAAGCGGGTCGGGATCATCACCAACCATAGCTCGGTAAACGCCGAAGGCAGGAACGCTGTAGACGTTCTTTTCGGATCAAAAAAAGTGAACCTGACCGCCATCTTCTCGCCGGAGCACGGCTTCAGGGGTGCCGCGGAAGCCGGCGAGCT
>CAZPMW010000041.1:10483-16818 GCA_964587805.1 uncultured Elusimicrobiaceae bacterium | reverse complement strand
GGCGGGCTTTTAAGGCGCAAGGCCGGCGCGGCCGTGGTGGCCGTGCGGCGCGGCGGGGCGGTGCACGCTTTCGACACAATAAATCACTTTTTTACAATAAGCCAGATGATAATCCCCGGCTCCAATTACTGGAACGTCGGCGTTGGGCGCGCTATAGGCGAAGTTGAGTCCGACAAAGAAGGCCTGGAGACCATGAGGGTGCTTGGCGGGAATATGGCCTGGCTGCTGTCCAAGCTCCACGATCTTCCGTAAAATGACTCCCTGACAGGCGACAGTACGCTGTCGGGGTGATGTGCTATACTATTTTCAGAAAAGCTGCCGCACCGGGTTCGGTAACGCTAAAACCGGAGCGCTAACAGGAGAAATCATATGGCGAACTTAAACAAGGTCATGCTGATCGGTCGTCTGACACGGGACCCCGAGGTCAAAGAATTCAGTAACGGCGGTAAGGTCGCTAATATCGGCTTTGTCGTCAATAACCGGCGCAAGAACCAGCAGAGCGGACAGTGGGAAGAGGTCCCTGTATGGGTCGATCTCAAGGCGTTTAACCGCGATTCCGGGCGCAAGCTTGCCGACCTGATAGAGAAAAGCCTGCACAAGGGCAACCAGGTCTACGTGGAAGGGCACCTTGTGCTTGAAGAGTGGGCCGGGAAGGAAGACGGGAAAAAGCAGTCTAAAATGGTGGTTTATGTCGATGATATCGAGTTTCTGGAAAAACGCGAAGGCGTGGCTGCCGGAACTCCCGAGGTGGCCGCGCGCGCGACTACCAAGAAAGCTAAAGCTGACGGCGAGGGGATGGAAGATATCCCGTTCTGACCGGATTTAAGCCCTGCGGCCAGGCGCACCGCCTGGCCGCGCCGCCGCTAGGCCTTTGCTGCTGAACCGTTCTCCAGAGGGGCGTTCAGCCAGCGCCTGGCCAGGATGAGGATCAGCGGCGTGACGCAGGCTGTAAGAGCGTAAATAAGCCACATCGTGGAACTGTCGTGCGCGCCCTCAGCCGGTACGAAAGTAGAAAGCATCTTGCCTGAATAGAGCCCCGTGGTGAACTTGGCCAGGAACCACGGTATGCCGGCCAGTCCCATATAGGCCCCAACCCTGCCCGCCGGGGCGATATCCGCAACGTATTCCAGAAATCGCGAAGACCAGACGGCCTCCCCGAAGGAAAAAAGTATCACATAGGCCAGCAGGGCGGTAAGGTTCGGCCCCGGCACAAGCAGGAAGGTTGTGACCGCGGAGATGGCGGTGCCGATTATCATCATGGTGACCACGTTGACATTGCGCGTGAACGCGGCGATAAGCGGCACGAAGATGACTATGATAATCGGGTTCAGCGCGGTTATCCATTCATATTTCGCGCCCACCTCAGCCGGGAAACAGCGCATGATATAATCCGGAAGGGTCAGCCATTGGTGGGCGAACAGAGTGCGCACCGGCAGCAGAGCAAAAATAAAGAACATGAAGCGGGCGTCCAGGAAAGGCAGTTCTTTGAGCTTCTCCGCGATGGTATTGGCTTTTTCGTTCTTGTTGACGGGGGCGTCAACCACCATCCTGTCGCGCTGCTCCACTTTCGCAGTGAAGAATAACAAATGTACCGCGAGCATGATAAGAGTAACCGCTATGCAAAGCCAGAAGACTCCGGAGATGCCGAAGCCGAGGCCCAGGACCTGCCGGCTGCCTACTTTAACGAACGGCCCGCTGGTCCGTATCAGCGGGGAGACAAAGCTCTCCATGACTATACCCAGGTTCATGATCGCGTACAGGATGCTGTAGCTGATTGTCGCGGTCCGCGCGTCGGTGTATTCTTTTACTCCGGCGTAAAGCGCGGGCTGGATGACTCCTTCGCCGAAAGCCATAAGCAGCAGTCCGCCCCAGCATAGCAGGAAGGAGGGGGACAGTATGACGTCGGTGCCGAACAGGCTGAAGGAGGCTAAGGCGCCCGCCGAGAGCCCCGGCGCCATAACGAGCATAAGCCGCCCGCCCAGCAGCATCACAAGGCATAGAGTGAAGGCGCGCCGCACGCCTATCCGGTCGGAAATAAATCCTCCGCCGAACATAAACAGCGTGACGAGACCGGTGAAAAGGGAAACGCTCCAGCCCGTCAGGGAGTCAGACATACCGAGCCCCTTGAGGCCGAGGAACAAGGTCATCAGGTTCAAGATGCCGAAATAGGCTATGCCGTCGCCGAAATTAACCACGTTCACAAGCCAGAAGCCTTTTGAGGCCTTAAATAACATTCTGAACACTTCTTTCAGGGGCATTTTTTCTTCGCCTGCTGCGGTCATGGTTTTTCTCCTGCCATAGTTGCTGTTATTCGGTATGACTGTTGAATGATATAATTTTATACGCCGGCATGGGAAACGCCGGCGGCGAGCGCCTTAATGAAATCGCGCGGTGTGCTGCGGCGGTTTCAACGGCCCGGCGCAAATTTGCTATCATTTAAGCGGTCGGTTGTGGGCTTTGGAAAGCCGCTTAAACCCTTAAAGGAGATGTAATTATGAAAAACGCCGTATTGCTTGGTCTTATGCTGCTGCTGCCCGCTTTGGCCGCCGCGCAGGAAAAAACTATGACGGAAGACCAGAAAACTCTGTATTTTCTGGGACACAGCGTACTCTCCAGGAATCTGAAGCAGTTTAACTTCACCCCTGACGAGTCTAAATATATTCTTCAGGGGCTCACGGATTCCCTGAATAACGTCCCCGCTAAGGTGGACGAGTCCTACGGCCCTAAAATCAACGAGCTTATCACCAAGAAGCAGGCGGCCGTAGCGCAGCTGGAAAAAGGCAAAGGTCGCGCGTTCCTTGAAAAAATGGCCAAAGAAAAGGGCGCTAAGCGGCTTGCCAGCGGCGTGATCTATATTCCTGTTAAAGAGGGCAAAGGCGCCAGCCCTAAAGCCACGGATATGGTGAAAGTGCATTACCATGGCACTTTCCCGGAGGGGAAGGTGTTCGACAGCTCGGTGGACCGCAAGACGCCGGCTGAATTCCCGCTTAACGGCGTGATTCCCTGCTGGACTGAAGGCGTGCAGAAAATGAAGATCGGAGGCAAGGCAAAGCTTGTCTGCCCTTCCGATACCGCCTACGGAGACCAGGGCATGCCCGGCGCCATTCCCGGCGGAGCCACTTTAGTGTTCGAGGTGGAGCTGCTTGAGATCGTTAAGCCTGAAGCCGCCCCGGTGGGTAAGCAGGCCGATAAGCCCGCGCCGGCTGATAAAAAATAAACATTACAGAGATAAAGGAGCCGGGAGCTGGCAAAGAGCCGCTTCCGGCTCCTTCTTTTGCAGGCAAAAAGCGTCAGCGCGCGGCTGCGGAGTCCTCGCGCGCGGAGGGGATCAGCACGGAAAGCAGAATGGCGAGGGCGAGGATGCCCAGCACTACTGCGAGCGACATGCCTGCCGGGATATGAATGAAATCGGAGGCCAGCATTTTGGTGCCTACATAGAAAAGTATAACGGCGATGCCGGTTTTAAGGAAGCGGAAAGAGTCCATGATAGCGGCCAGGAAGAAGTAGAGCGAGCGCAGTCCTACCACAGCGAATACATTAGAGGTATAGACTATAAAGGTCTCCTTTGAGATGGCCAGGACCGCCGGGATGGAGTCCACGGCGAAGATGAGGTCGGAGGTCTCTATCACCAGCAGCGTGGCGAAAAGCGGCGTGGCGTGCCATACCCCTTTTTTTGTAAAAAACGCCCCTGAGTCGGAGGCGCTGTCCAGGGGCATAACTTTAGCCAGCAGTTTCAGCACCGGGTTTTTGCCCGGGTCCATCTCTTCATCCTTCTGCAGAAACATTTTGACGGCCGTGTAGATAAGGATGGCGCCAAAAATATAGATTATCCAGCTGAAAGCGCGTATCAGGCCGACGCCGGCGAAAATAAGGATGAGGCGCATAAAGACCGCGCCGAGTATCCCCCAGGTCAGGATCTTCGGCTGGTGCTTCTTCGGGACGTTGAAGTAAGCAAAGATCATGATGAACACGAACATATTATCCATCGAGAGAGAATACTCTATCACGTAGGCGGTGAAGAATTCCAGCATCCGCTCGCGGCCCAGCATCCAGCCGGTCAAAGCACCGAAAAGACTGGCGACAAGTACCCAGAAAGAACAAAGGATCAGGGCTTCTCTGCGGGAGATCTCGTGGGCACGGCCGGATGAGAGCCTGATGTCAGCCATGAACAGAGCGGTTGCGGTAACTGCGAAGACGATCCACATTATTTCAAGGTGTGTCATGAATAAATTATACCTAAATTGCGGAGGGAGGATGGAGGCTGCGCCGCGTTTTTTGCGCTTGCAAACGCCGGCAGTATAGTTTAAAATTAATGCGTATCCTATAGAAATAGCGGAGGCAAAAATGGATAAACCATTGGAAATAGTGCTGTTGCTGGCGCTGCCGGCTTCAGGCAAGTCGGAGGTCAGGAGATATCTGGCCAATGTCCCGGCGGATTCACTCCGTAAGGATTTTCACATAGGGGAGACCCTGCAGCTGGACGACTTCCCCTATGTCCACATGATGCGCCGCGCTGACGATGAGCTGCTTAAGCTCGGACAGCCCCGGGTCTTTTTCCAGTCAGGCGATAAGCCCTTTATAGACCCCCGGGACTGGGGGACGCTGATACATCTTATAAATGAGGATTACCGCGATCTGATGGCTAAAAAGACGGAGCGGCCCGGGTCCGCCGCCGATCTTCTGCTGACGCGCATAGACCAGGCCGGTGAGAAGGCCGGTCTGGCGCCAAGGCTGACAGGACTGAGCGGGGAGTTGCGGCTTAAAGCGGCCGCCGCTCTCGAAAAAGAGGCCCGCGCCATGCTGGATGAAAAGCACGCCGCGTATCCGTCCTCGTTTGAGGGGAAAACCATAATCATGGAAGCAGCCCGCGGCGGCCCGCACGGATCATCCATGCCGCTCAGCGCGCCGTTCGGCTACCAATATTCCATCGGGCAATTCGATCCGGAGATACTCAGGCGCGCCTCTGTTCTCTACGTCTGGGTGACTCCGGAAGAGAGCCGCAGGAAAAATAACGCCCGCACCGACCCCAACGACCCCGGCTCCATCCTGCATCACGGCGTGCCGATAGACGTTATGATGAACGACTACGGCTGCGACGATATGGACTGGCTTGAGAAGAATTCCGCAGTATCCGGCGCCATCACGATAGAGTCGCGCGGAGGCAGGTTTAATATTCCCGTAGGCCGCTTCGATAACCGCGTGGATAAGACGTCGTTCCTGCGCGAGGATAAGGCCAAATGGGCGAAAGACAAAGTGGATGCAGTGCATAGCGGAATAAAATCCGCCACTGACAAGCTGTACTCCTTCCAATTGACTGCTAAAAAGTAAGAGGAGAGTCTTTTAGCGGGAGCCGCCCGGAGGCGGGCGGTTTCCGCTTGACTCATCGCGGGTCAGCGGCAGGGATAGGTCTCTATCAGCTGGGAGGCTCGCTCCAGGGCGTCCTCTTCGTTCTGTGACAGGGGTTGAAGCTGTCTGGAATAATACCATTCCTTTATTTTCGAATAAAACAGGTTTTTCAGGCCACGGTCCTTTATCTCGGAACCGGGATTCTTAGTGATCTGGTCAAGTTTCATCGCCCCCGTTTTTAGTTCCCAGGCCGTCTTGCGGGCCCGGAGTTCCACGCTGTCGTGGACCAGCGCCGTCTCTTCCTGAGTCAGCCTGCTGCAGGTATCATCCTCCATAAAGCCTTCGGGTAACAGAGGTATCGGGGAGTCCAGAGTAATGTTCATGTCGAAGCCGACTACATCCCAGCCGCCGGTTTTTTCAACTTTCTTCTCTTCCCAGTCCTTGCTCACTTTTTTTGTCACGGCTTTAATTATGCGGGCGTCCTGCGTGTCTACCAGCCTGGCATTCACTTCGACTTCTTTCCCGTTGAGCTCTATCACGCTGCCTGTTACTACGGCGTCCGCGCCAAGGATATTCCCGATTTTTTTGGCTGTGCCGGGGTCCAGAACGCCCTGGGCCGCCAGATCCTGTTCGCGCAGCACCTCATTGAGGCGGGTGCGTTCTATGACTTCCATCCTGGGGTTGGCGGCTATTTCAGATGTGAGACGCTCGGTTACTATGGCGCTTGCCCGGCTCTTGTCGCCTGTCTCTGAGAGAAACCCCATCACGACCACGCGTTTTTTTGATTCGCCTACCGCGGAACGTGTAAGCGTGTTAGCCAGATATTTATAGCCTTCCAAACCAGCCCACACGCAGGCGCACGTGAGAAGCAGGAACCAGACTGTCTTAAATGTTTTCATCCTATTCGCCCCTCGAGTAATATTAGTAAATTTCAGCCGCGTAGTGAAGCCTATGCGCCGGCGCGCGGCGGTGTCGTTTTGTGTCTGCTT
>CAZPMW010000041.1:7793-10473 GCA_964587805.1 uncultured Elusimicrobiaceae bacterium | reverse complement strand
GTCCTGACGGAAGAGGAGATTTTTTTAATCAGCAGCTTATTCCCTATGAAAACGTTTTCGTACAGCCTTTTGGCAGAACTGAAAGTAAGGCCGGCGCAGAGATGCGGATAAGAGCTGTGCAGCGCTGCGTCCGCCACTGGCGCGTGCAGCACCAGGGGACCGTCGGTGAATAACACGTATTCTCCCAGAGGGCTGGCGCGTGGTCCGTCTCCGACCTGCGGCGGGTTCCAATTAAGGCCCGCGGAGGTCGCTTCCGCTTTCCCGCGCTCTATGTAGGCGTAGCGCTCCTTTGAGGTTATGCGGCAAACCTGCCCGACAGCGCGCTTTTCTCCTCCCAGGATGCGCAGCGGAGAGGTGAAGGAAAAACTCTTGAGCGCCTGATCGCCCCTCAGCAGATGTATCTTCGCGGCTCCCTCGTCCGCCTCCAGATAAGTGGTCATGATCTCGAGCTGTTTTTCCAGAAGGCGTTTTTCCTCCTGAAGCGAAAGCCCGGTCTCATATACGGCCTTTTTAGCTTTCGCCATGTCCGTCAGGGAGTCTTTCATGCGTTTTGCTGAGAGAACCCGCAAATCCCTGATCGAGCGCAGCTCCTCCGTGTGGCCCAAGGATCTTACGCCGGCCTGACCGATAGCCCTGACGCTCTCTTCCGCTTCCGTCAGCCGCCGCGCGATAACGGCGTTGCAGACCAGCAGCGACGCGAGCAGGAGTCCCGCCAACGTCAGCAGCCAGCCATCGCGCGCCTTGCCGTTAGATATTTCGGCGATATTCATAATTAATAGATGTAGACTTTAGTCCCGACCGGGGCAGCCTTGTAAAGTTTCTCAAGAGCGCCGGCGCCGAGCCGCACGCAGCCGTGAGATACGGCTCTGCCAAGCGCGTCCTCGCTTCTGGTGCCGTGGATAAGGTAGCCGTTCCCGATGTCCAGCGCATACTCGCCTAGCTCTCCCCGGACTATGCGGGAGGGGTCGTCGCGCGGGGGCACCGGTTCGCTGTTCTCTACATAAGCCCAGTCAGGTTTCAGCCAGGCCGGGGCGTCTATCTTGTAGCGGACCGTGAATTCTCCGCGCGGTGTGGCGAACTCCCATATGCGGCCTGTTTTCCTGTCACGCAGCGTGCCGCCCCTGCCGACCGAGCAATCGGCCTCCCACAGAAGAAGCGTCCCGCGCTTGAGATAAAGTTTATTTGCCCTGCTGTCCACGGCGATATAGAGCCTGTTCCCAACTTTCTGCCCGACTTTTTTGCGCAATTCAATCACTTCTCCGGAAATAGCGGTCTGGGTTCTGAGATAGCCCTTGTTTTCCGGATATATGGCCGCCAGTTTATGGAAGTAGGAGAGGTCCGAGTCGGCCTGGCTTATTTCCCTGCCAAGCTCCGCCGCCTGAGCGGAGCTGACGCCGATCCCGGCATTGAGCGAATCCAGCTTCTCCGTTGCAAGGTGAAGCCGCATCAGGCCGCGCGCGGCCACAGCCGCCAGCGCGGCAAAGATAATCAGCCAGGCTATAGCCAGGTGAAGCGGGGCGCTGCTATGCGTCTTCTCGGTAGTCATTATAGCGGGGCAGTTTACCGGATGCGCTGCCGGCATCTTAATCTAATTTAACACTTTCTCGGCGCAGAATGAAAGCGGAATAACGCAGCGCGGCGAGCCAGACGGGTGACTTTTATATTATAATCTCATATTGTAGAGGCTGGACCGCGCGCCGCGCAGGGATTTTAATAATGAAGATACTTATAGCTGACGACAACGAACTGACCAGGGAACTGATGCGGGCTTTTTTGCAGGAGGCAGGCGGACACGAGATCGTGGGCGAGGCGGAGAACGGCGCTGAAGCGGTCAGAAGCTTCGCAGAGCTAAAGCCGGATCTGGTGCTGATGGACCTGGTGATGCCTGTCAAAACGGGCCTTGAAGCGCTTCAGGAGATACGGGCCATGGATCCGGCGGCCAGGGTCGTAATGGTGACGGCGGTGCAGCAGGACGGCATCAACCAGGAGCTGCTCGCCAAGGGCGCCATCGCGATACTTCGCAAGCCGTTCTCCTATCCGGAATTCGCGGAGGCCCTGAAGCGGCTAGCCTGAGAACTGGTTAATTTTATGCAAGCCGATACCGACGTAATACTGCAGCAGCTGGCGGCCATAAGCATTGAAAAGTGCTTGCTCAGGCTCTCCAGGGTTTCCGCGGGGACCTGGCGGGTGCTTGGCATAGAGGTCTCTGAGGGCACGCTTGAAGAGGCGCTTAAGCGTCTCGATATCAAACGCCCGGTCTCTGCCGTCTATTTCAATCTCAAAGCCGGATCCGCGCTCACCATGCTGATGCTGTTCGATCATGAGGATATAGAGTGTGTATCCAAAGCTTTTACCGGACATTCATTCCCTAAGGGGCAGCGCACTACACCGGCTGAAGAGGTCATGCTGCTGGAGCTGGGCAACATAGTGCTGAACGCCCTGGCCAGTTCAGTGTTAAACGCTCTTAAGAAATTCTCTATACCCGCGGTACCGCAATTCATGGAGAGCGACGCCGCAAGCCTGGCAGCGGAGATGGGGGCTGCGGCGGGTGCGGAGCCGCGGGCCTATGTGATCAAGGGCACGCTGGCTATCCGGTCCGGAGAGTGTGAGACCACCAGCGAAACATTCACCCTGGTCCCGAAAGCGATGGCGCTTGAGATAGGGCAGGCCGCGGCCGCGG
>CAZPMW010000041.1:0-7783 GCA_964587805.1 uncultured Elusimicrobiaceae bacterium | reverse complement strand
CGGGGAAGATCTAGCAGCCGCAGACCGCTCACCGGCGCTTTCAACCTTGAGCATGCGGGCAGTTATAGGAGGAGGACAGCATGGACAGGACAGCGTGGCAGAATTTATTTAAAAAGCGTTTCATCCTGGACCCGCATAGCACGGATTCCCTGCCGGGCGAGTCCACATACACGATCAAAGATAAGCAGGTCTATGTAATCATCAGAGCGTCCACCCCGTCCGGCGCGCTCAGGGCCGAATCGCTGACCGACACCGAAGAGTGCCTTGTGGTCAACAGGGGCCAGGGCAGCCGCAGCTTTGTAGACTGGGCCAGAATAGAGGCTATATCGACAGTGGACCTGTAGAGCCGGCGGCATAGCCGCGCGGCCGGGCGGATGAAACCGGTAATCGCGTGACAGCTCCGCGCCAACTATGCTATAATCTGGTTAGTGAAGTAAGCAGTAAAGTGTTTTCCGTATCTTACAAGCTGTGCGGGTATCCGTAAACACCAAAGACTACCCTCCGCAGTGATGTCCTTCCGGATCTGATCCGTGAGGCGCGTTAAGTTTCACCTACCTTCAACGAAACTTGGCACAAAGTATCGGGAATATAACGGAAATTATATTTCGGAGGCTTTGTGCTTTTATGAAAAAAACGGTCAAGCTAGCATCCTGTGTCTCATTGTTTGTTTTATTCGGCGCCGCTTTCGCCCGGGCGGAGCGCAGTGAGCCTATACTCAATACAATCATCGCCAATACCGACCCGCAGTTCGCGTCGGAGCTGAACCGCGCCGGCGGGCAGTATCAGGACATCGCCGTCCCGGCTCCTGCCGCGCCGATCTCCGGCTCCGGAGCTATACGGATCGAGGATATCACCGAACAGTGCGTGTCCAATTTTGAAGTCGTTTCCGCCTATCCCGGGCTGTACAGGATTATCCCCAACGAAGAAAACATGAGGATTATTAAAGTGTTCCGGCTAAAGGATGCCAGAGGCGACGAACGCCGCCTGGAGGTTTACTATACTGGCGGGGACTGGATGCAGTATGGATATGCCTATTTCGGGATAAATGCGGAGCGTAAGGAAGACCGGGCTGACGCGTATTTAATAGGCGAACTTTCCACAACCGATACCGAGAGAGGGGCCGTGCCGCCAGCGGTTAACCCTTTCGATTATCAGAGGCTGACAGCATTCATATCCGCCAATTTCCTGGGCGCGGACGGTAATGTAAAAGCCGCGTTCAGAAGCGTGGTTTCAGCGTCCGTCTCGGTAAAATAGCCGGGCACGGCGGCGCTCCCGGCAGCGTAAAATGTCAGCATACCCGCCCAACCTCCCGTCCACTTCAGTGCCAGACCCCGCGGCGGACTCCGGCCGCGATCCTGATTTCCACCCCAGAAAAGCCAGTGCCTGGCCGCGCCGGATTAAGCCGGTGCGGACGCGCCTGATCACTCCGGATGAACTCACCGCCTGGATACTCCATGATGATGCGGATATTCTCGTCATTAATAAACCGGGCGACGTAGTCTGCCACCCGTCCAAGGCGGGGCCCTGGTCCAGCCTGGCCGGGGCTGTTCGCGAATACCTTGGTCTGGCGGTATCGCATCTGGTTTCCCGCCTGGATCGTGAGACGAGCGGAGTGGTGGTATTCGCAAAAACAGCTGCCGTGGCCGCCCGCCTGCAGGAAGCTGTGCGGCTCCGCAGGGCAGAAAAGGCCTACCTGGCTATAATGACGGGCGAGCTCAGGGAGCCGGTCACGGTAGACCAGCCCCTTGGCGACGACGAGAACAGTGCGGTCCTGGCTAAATCAGCCGTGCGACCGGGAGGCAAGGCAGCCATCACGCACTTTACCCCGCTTTCCGTCGGCGGCGGCTTTACGCTCGCCGGCGTAGTTACCGGAACAGGCCGCAAGCATCAGATAAGGGCCCACGCCCAATGGCTGGGGAAATACCTGGTCGGGGATAAGATCTACGGCCCCGGAGAGCGCTGCTTCCTGGATTTTATAGATCATGGCTGGACCACCGAGCTGGCGGAGAAACTTCTTCTGCCCCGCCAGGCGCTGCATTGCTCCTCTGTCGATCTGAGAAGCGCGGGGATAGACCGCGTGTTCTTCGCCCCCATGGCCGCGGATATGCTCGCTTTTTGCGAGGCCCGCGGCATCGCAATACCCGGCGGGTATCAGGCGGCCGGGAGGAGATTTTAAGTATAATGGTTTTTTAAAGTATAAGAGCGCGGCAGCGGAGCTATAGGCTGATGTACTTGTTTTTCGACACTGAAACCACCGGCCTTCCCGGTAATTGGAAGGCCCCGTTGACCGACCTGAATAACTGGCCCAGGATGGTGCAGCTGGCTTTTTGGCTGTATGATGGCGGCGGGAACAGGATCTCCGGAGGGGATTTTATTATAAAACCGGAGGGGTTCACTATCCCGGACGCGGCTGCCCTTATACACGGCATAACAACGGCAAGGGCGAAGAGAGAGGGCAGGGATCTGGGCGGGGTTTTGCTGGATTTCCAGGCGGCGATAGATCAGTCGGAATATCTGGTCGCCCACAATATGAGCTTTGATGAGAAGATCGTAGGGGCTGAATTCCTGCGGAGCAATATGCGGGACAGCCTTCCCGCAAAAAACAGGATCTGCACCATGAAAAGCGCCGCGGACTATTGCGCCATTCCCGGGCCCTACGGCAACAAGTGGCCGAAACTGACCGAACTTCATTATAAGCTGTTCCAAACAGGCTTCGACGGCGCCCACAACGCCGCCGCTGACGTTTCAGCCACGATTAAATGCTTCTGGGAATTAAAACGCGTCGGGGTTATAACGGTTTGACTCCCGTGCCTGCCTAGGAGTTGTTATCCGGACAGCCGGCGGAAGGAGGAGGAGGGGGCGGCGGGGCCAGTTTGGGCAGCGCCAGCATTTCGTAAATGCATTTTTCAATATCCTTCATATTGCAGGGCTTTTTCAGAAATTGCACACGGGGGTTTTCCAGCATCATCCTTTTAATGAGCCCCAGCAGGGTGGAAGAGAAAAAAATGATAGGGATGCCTGCCGTTTCGGGATGTTTATGCAATTCGTTATAAACCTCCACGCCGTTCATCCCGGGCATGTTGAAATCCAGCGTGATCACGTCGGGCTTCAGGCTCATGGCTTTTTCTATTCCTGACGCGCCTTCGAAAGCTGTGTAAATAGTGTAGCCTTTGGCCTGAAAATTACCTTTCAGCAGTGAGGATATCTCCTCGTTGTCGTCGATTATCAGCAGCGATCTTGGCATTATTGAATTCTATATAAATTGGTGACGCAATACCAATTCCCCGGCCGGCTAAGCTCATGAATATCCGGCCACCCGCTGTTTGCCGCACGTGTCAGCGGACGGGCGGTCAGTGCAGGCGGCAGGGGCCGCCGTATTCCGGAGGATGATATGAAAAAAATATGGACTATCGCGGGCATGGCCCTGATCCTGAGTTCCTGCGCGACATTAGGCCCTAAGTCGCCTGTGGATGTATATTACAGAAGCGATCTGGCTACTGCAGCCGGCAAGATCATCGTATTCCCGGTGCTGAGCTTTGACGGCAGGAAAAACACAGGAGCGCGCGGAGTGGAAATGGCGCTTCTGAGCAAATGGTCCGCGCTTTATGGCGTGTCCAATATTATCCCGGCCGGGCCGGCCTTTGAAAAGCTTTCCGGCAGCGCCGGATTTGCCGCGCTCATCAGGTCGCTGGATAATATGAGCGCCTTGGAGCAGATTCATCAAAATCCGGAGATAAGGGACGCCCTTGCGTCTATCGCTTTATTGCTCGGCGGCAGCAACCTGGGCTTCGCCCTTATTGAAGGTGGTGAGAGGGAATATAACTCCGGCGGGATGGTGCATTTGAATATCGGTTTCTTCGACGTCCGGAATCTTACCTGGAAATGGATCACCAAAGCCAGCGCCAGAAAGAACTCCATAGGCAGGTGGGAGCTTTCATCCTCGGAAATGGTGAGCAAAAGCTTCAAAGAAATAGAAATCAAACGGGCGGAGACCCCGGACCCGGAGCCGGGTATCGCCCCGCAGCGCACCGTGGAGGAAATCCCTCCGGCTGCGCCTGTTACGCAAAGCGCAGCTGCCGCGCCGGCTCCCGGCCTTGAAGCGGGGCGGCTTATTTCCATGCTGGACAGCCAGGACTGGCGGGTGCGCAGCAAGGCCGCTTTTGATCTGGGGGGGATCAAGGCGGAAGAGGCTGTCGATCGGCTTTTGGAGCTGTTAGAAGATGAAAACGATAAAGTGTGCGGCGTCTCCGCAATGGCGTTGGGCAGGATCGGTGATAAACGGGCTTTCGGTCCGCTTATCGAGAAGCTGGAAGATGCGTCAGCTTATGTCCGGGCCTCGGCTGCCAAGGCTTTGGGCTTTCTGGGCGACAAGCGCGCGATGCCCGCGCTTAAAGCCCGGCTCGCGGATCCCTCACCGGCCGTGCGCAAAGCCGCCGCCGCGGCCAGAAAAAAAATGCGCGCCGCGCCTAAATCATGATGAAAACAATATTGCCCTTGCGGAAGACCGCGGCCCCGAGCGGGCCGGAGGCCGGGAGGGCCCGTAAAAAAAGATGCCGGGTCAGTATAGGCTTGTGCTCGGCCCTGTATCTCATCTGCCTCTGCCCATCGGCGCCGGCACAGAGACCGGACCCGGAAACTCCCGCCTGCACCCACGCCAATATCGCCGCTATAGAGATTTCATTGCCTAATATCATTATGAGGCGCATGCGCCAGATACAGTCGGAGGAGGGGAAGGCGGCCTCCTTGTTCCTGGGCAAGCACCCCAATATCCCGCTGGCCGCGGCCTTTGCGGCCCCGGCGCGGGCGGCCCGGCTCGGCCGCCGAACGATACCCGCCGAAGTCTTCATGCTTTTTAGCAGATCAGGGTCAGAATCCCTGTTCAGCATAAACCATGCTTTTTTGCATTCCGGAGTCTGCGATGAGAAGTGCTTTATAACCAGCCCTAAGATCCAGCGGGAATTCGCCGACGCGATCTCCGGCTCTTTTGTGCACGAGGTCAGCCACGCACGCGATATAGAGGCGCAGCCTGATATGCCCTACCTGCAGGAGAGCGAAGTCGTAGCTTACTACAGGGAACATATCTTTCTGCTTGACGCGCTTAAAGCTATACCGGAATTCGATAAGCTGGCGCAGTGCCTGCCACGCGGCAGACAGCTGGCCGGGCTGAAAGACAGGTATTTTGAAATTGCCATGCGCGCCGGGGGCGCGCTGAGCGCGAAGGAACACGGGCGGATAAAACAACTGCTTCAGTCTATCCACTCCCTGAAAGCCGGCGGCACTGAAGCTGAGAGCTCCTCAAGGCTTGAAGCGCTTATCCTCATGGAAAAGCTCTCGGTCTCTAACGCGGATTTCGAGGCCAGGGTCAGGGATATGTATCCTGATATCCCCGGCGTCTACGGCGATCCAGAGGGGAATATCGTGGCGGCAGGCGGCAAGCAGGAAAAGGCCCGCGCCGATTATCATAAGATGAAGGCCGACAAGGACCGGCAGGAATCCGGCGCTTCCAAACAGGCCCCGGAATTGCATTACCAGAGACTCTTCAATACATACGAAAATGAGAGGCTGTTCTGGAGCAGCCCGGAGCGGAGGGGAAAAGCAAAGACGTATTTCGAACTGTCGCTCACCTCCCTTCGTTCGGAGATGGACCGCAGGCGCCGTGGCGGCGAGCTGGAACTTTTTAAGCCGCTTTCTTCGCCCTGAGCTGCGGCGGTCGTGCGAGGGCGTTGGTTTGCGCCGCCACTTCAGTAAAGTTGCCAACACCCGCTTTCTATCGCTATAATACGATGAGAGGCGCTTTAAGTCAGCAGGCCGGGCTGTAGTCCGGACGGGCCGAAACCGGGTTGAGCTGAGAGCCGGATCAATGAAAAATCTTAAACGGGAATTATTCACCACGCTGGCGCTATTATCGGTTATTTTAACCGCCGGAATGGCAGGCTACGCCCTGATCGAGGGCTGGAACCTGCTGGACGGCCTTTATATGACGGTCATAACGCTGGCCACTATAGGATACGGGGAAACTCACCCGCTCTCCGACGCGGGGCGCATTTTTACCATAGTCCTTATAATGGGCGGCATAGGAATAATGACCTATATTTTCACCAGCATAACAGAACTTCTGTTAAAAGGCGGGTTCAGTGAGGCTTTCCGGAGGCAAAAAATGCAGGACAAAATAGAGAACCTTGAGGGACATTATATTGTATGCGGCGCCAGCAGGTCCGGGCTCAGCATCTGCGAAGAGCTGGCAAAAACATTACGGCCTTTCGTTCTGCTAGTTCTGACGGACGAGGAGGTTAAGAAATTTATGGCGCTTGGCTGGTGCGCGGTGGCCGGGGACGCCACTTCCTGCGCCGCGCTGGAGACGGCCGGGCTTAAGAAAGCCGTTGGCGTTTTTTCCGCGCTCTCGAACGACAAGGACAACGCCTTTGTCGCCATCACCGCCCGCGGCCTGAACCGGAACATAAAAATAGTAGCGGTGCAGAATGAGCATAGCCCCGAAATGGAGGATAAGCTCCTCCGCGCCGGCGCGAACATGGTGATAAACCCTTCGCATATAGGCGGCCTGCGCATGGCCTCAGAGATGCTGCGCCCGGCCACGGTCCAGTTTCTGGATTCAATGTTGCGCGGCCATAAAGCGAGCGCGCGGTTTGAAGACATGGAAACCGGCGCCAGAGCGGAGGGCCGCCCGCTTCGTGAGTTCAAAGGCGCGGAGGCAAAGGGCGCGCTTGTTGTGGCGCTGAAGAACTCCGGAGAGAATACCTACGAGATAAATCCGCTGCCTTCGGTAAAGCTGAAGAAGGGCGATGTCCTGGTCGCGCTGGGCACGCCGGAAGAGCTTAAGGCTTTAGCTGAGTCCCTGGCGTAGCCGGGAAAATATGTCACCGTACGATAAAAATCCTAAAGATCCGCTGCACGGCATCACGCTGGAGAACCTCCTGTCCCAGCTTGTGCTTCGCCATGGCTGGGAAGAGCTGGCGCGGCGCGTGAAAACGCGCTGTTTTCAATATGAGCCCAGCATCAAGTCCAGCCTGACGTTCCTGCGGAAAACTCCGTGGGCCCGCAAGAAAGTCGAGGATTGGTTCATTCGTGAACTTAAGCGGTAAAGCCCGGGCCGGCGCCCGCGGCGCTTAATCGGTTTCTTTGGAAGGCGGAAGGATCTCGCTCCCCCAGTCGGACGGCTTCGAATCCATTTCTAAAACCAGCTCTCCCCCGGCGACAATATCGGAGTGCCCGATCCACGCCTGGCGGAAAGGCTTGCCATTCAGGGCGGCCGATTTGATATATCCGTTCTTCGGAGAGAAGTTCCTTGCCGAAATTCTGAATTCCCTGCCGTTCTCTAGGTGGAAAACCGAGCTCTTTACCAGTGGCGCATGGATCAAATAGTACGAATGGCCCGCGTTCGGATAAAGACCGAGCATATGGAACGCCAGCCAGGACGACATCGCCCCGGAGTCGTCATTGCCGGGTATGCCGCCGCGCGCAGCCGTGAAGTGCCTGGCGACAATAGCTTTTATCCGCTCTCCGCTTAAATCCGGCCGCCCGATCCAGTGGTAAAGGCAGGGGGTAAGGAACGACGGTTCGTTGCTGACGTTGTAATACCCGTTGTCGAAAAAGGTGTCCAGCCTGCGCCTGAAGGCCTCTTTGCCGCCGCATTTGCCGATGAGCCCGGCTACGTCGTGGGGCACAGAGAAGGAGTATTCCCACGAACTGGCTTCGTAGAGAAATCCGCCCCACCAAGGCAGGCAAACCGGCCAATCCTGCGCCAGAGGATTGTATTGAAGGAGGG
>CAZPMW010000040.1:10007-17501 GCA_964587805.1 uncultured Elusimicrobiaceae bacterium | reverse complement strand
CCCGCACTAACACATTCGAACCCCGCAGTCTCTATCATAACTTTTATAGTTTTTAGCGAAAAATGGTATAAATGCACCTCCCGGTCCCCCACCGAAAACAATTTAGGACGCCGGAAGCGGACCGCCATATACGCGGCCCGCATTACAAGGTCGTTAACGTTGGGGACAGCCAGCACCAGCAGGCCGCCTGGCGCCAATATTCGGAACACCTCTTCCAGACATCGCCTGGGATCGGCCATATGCTCCAGCACGTGCCACAGGGTGACGGCATCGAAAGAATTTGCAGCAAACCCGGCCTGATAAAGCTCTCCGCAAAAGACCTCAGCGCCTGACACTTTTGCCGCATAAGCGGCGGCAAAGGAAGAAACCTCGGTCCCGCTTATCTTCCAGCCCCGCCCTGCGGCAAGAGACAGAAAGGCGCCGTCGGCGCAGCCCACATCTAAGAGACGGCCCGGTGAAAGGGATTTTTCCAGCCCGTCAAGGCGGTTTTTCCACATAGCCAGGCGCTTTTTACCGGCTGCAGCTATCCAGTCCTTGTAGTACGATTCATCATAGTGCGCAGCCAAAACTCCGGATTCCGGCAAAGGCCTAACAAAAATCAGGCCGCATGAAACACATTCAAGCACCCTGAACGGATCCTCGGCTGTTTCACGCACTCTGAAGTCATTTCCGCCGCATAAGTTGCACGGCTGCTGCTTTTTTTCCATATAACTTTTAGTTAATTAATTCCGAGTAAAGCCCATGTATGGCGGCGGTCGCCTTTCGCGCATCGAATATATCAATAGCGCGCGCCCTGCCGCTGGCCCCCATTCTAGCGGATAGTTCCCTGTCACGCAGCAGAAGGATGATCTTTTCAGACAGGGCGGTGACGTCCCCTGGCGGAACCATAAACCCGGTTTCCCCTTCAACCACAGTTTCAGGGTTTCCTCCCAGCGTTGTGGTTATCACAGGCTTGCCGCAGGCCATAGCTTCGATCAATACGCGTGACAGTCCCTCTTTGAATCTGGTAGGGGCCACGAATATATCCAGAGCGGCCATAAAGCCGCTGATATCGTCCACAAATCCAGAAAACACGACTGTCCCCTCCAGGCCCGACTCCCCTATTTTCTCTTTCATCCCGTCTTCAAAGGGCCCTCGTCCTGCCAACATCAACATGGCTTCCGGTAATTTCGCCCTTACCATGCTGAACGCCACAATCAGATCGGCCAGACCTTTTTGTTTCAACAATTGCCCGCAATAGCCGATGACCGACCGCTCCAGTCCGGGACTCGCGGGCGGAAGAGGTCGAAACAACTCTGTGTCTACGCCGTTGTATATAACCCTCACCCGTGTGCTCCGGGAAAACCGCGCGGCAACAGCCTTTGAAACGCAGATTATTCTGTCACTAAAAAATGGCACCAGCCTGTCCAGCAGCCCCCCGCTATCCGAGACCCTGGCGTGAAAAATAACCCTGATCCCAGAACCGGCGGTCGCCAGACCGGAGAAAAAAGCCGAATTCAGCGTATCGCAATGAATAAGGGCCGCTCCGGCTGAAACCGCGATCCGTCGCAGCGCCAGAATATAAGCCGGGAGCTTCCACAACTTACAGGATTTCGGGCGCGGCTGTTCAAGAAAAATAGTTTCGATCCCGATTCCTAAAACGCCGCGCGACACTTCCCCCGGTGAAGGACAAAGTACAAGCGGCCTGAATCTGGAGCGGTCCAGATTTTTCAGCAGAAGAAACAAACTCCTTTGTCCGCCTCCGGCTATATCCGAGAACCCGGATACGTACAGCACAGTTCGCGCGTCAGGGAAAGAATTGTTCATAAATACCCGTCACCCCGGCCACCATGTCTCCGTTCGTAAATTGTTTTTCATACAACTCCCGGCCGGCGCTGCCCATTTTTTCCATCCGGGCCCTGTCCCCGGCCAGCGCCAGTATGGCCGAGGCCAAAGCCGATGGGTTCCTGGGAGGGACAAGTATCCCCGTATCCCCGTCATAAACGGCCTCCGGTATTCCACCGACTTTCGTACCTATAACAGCTCTGCCGGCGGACATCGCTTCAAGCACGGAAATAGACAGACCCTCCCGCTCCACGGAAACCTGCGCCAGCAGATCCAGCGCTGAGAAAAAAGACGCCATATCGGTCATAATTCCGCAGAACACCACATTCCCGGCGAGCCCGGCTCTTTTCACCCGCTCCGTTATCTCCCCCCGCAGCGGCCCGTCACCGGCAAAGAGGGCTTTGATGTATGGCCGGACTTTCACGGTCTGAGCAAGAGCCTCAATAAAGCAAGAGTGCCCTTTATTCCCCACGAATGAGGCAGCCATCCCCACCACAAAATCATCAGGTGAAAGCCCGAACGCGGCACGCGCCGCCACGGACGCCGGACGCCGCATATCGGCCGCGCCATTGTATACCACTGCGACCTTAGCGGCGGATATTTTTTCCCGCTCCACCACAAAATTTGACACTGCCCTGGAACAGCACAGGATCTTATCGGTCGCCATAGCCAGCAGCTTTTCCACGATTATCTGCTTGCGGGTTAAATCCCAGTAAGGGGTGTGAACATGAGCAATCAACGCCGGCACTTTTGCCAGGAATCCGGCCGTCCGGCCTATAGCGCAAGCAGTATAGCCATGCGCGTGCAGAATATCTATGTGAGCGGACATTAATTTGCCTCGAAGACCAAGAAAAAAAGGAAGAGTGCACCTCTCTCCCATGCCCAGGATTTCAACGTGAACACCAGCATCCTTCAACTCGTCGGCTATCTTACCGCCTCTTGTCAGGCACCAGACCTGCACCTCATATTTATCTTTCGGAAGCCCCAGAGCCAGACACTGTATAACCCTCTCCAGACCTCCGATTTTGAGATCTTCCACTATCTGGAGCACTTGTATTTTTTGAGCGGCCATATTAATACTTACGTCAAACACCCGTGTACCCCTGCAAACTTATTTGAGCGCCGACGCCGCTACAAGAGGCGTTATGATCTCGGGCGCGACATAACCCTGATGCCAGAAAAGTTTGACAAACATGAACCGTATGCAAATCCTTATCATATTCTGTATCGCCCCCTTTAACGTCCGCGGGCAGGGAGAATCCGGCCCGAAAACGATGATATCCCTGAAGCCTGCCAGCCACAGTACCTGCCGCAGACTACGCTCCGTAAACCCCAACTCGTGTGTGAAATCCTTGTACCTGGGCATAGAGGGAGAAAAAGTTGCCCATATTAGGCGTTCTGAGCAGCAAACGCCCGCCTGTCGTGAGGGCATTGCGGCACAACGCCAGCAGGTCCACCACCTTGTCCTTCGGAATATGCTCCAGCACGTCATTGAGAACCACAAGGTCAAAGGTCCCGCTTCTGCTGCGCAGATATTCAAAGATATCCGCCTCCTCCGCCTTTTCCCATATATTTTTACGGCAGTACTCAAGTTGCTGCGGAGAAAGGTCTATACCGGTAAAGTTGGTATACCCCTTCTTTTTTAGAAAGTACAGGAAGTGGCCGGTTCCGCATCCGGCATCCAGTATAGCCGCGTCCCGCGAGGACGGAAGGAACCGTCCGTACTGCGAATCATATTCAGCCGCATTGCGCTCAAACTCCTCCGGGGTAAGAAGAACGCCGGAGGAAAAAATCGATTCCAGATATTCGTCAAAATACTTAGTCCGTTCGTTTTTCATATTTCCCCGCGCTTTCCCAGAATTCGTTCGATCCGTCTGATGTACGTGTGCTTGGCTAGCACTTCGGCCCGCCCGGCTTCGGCTATGTCTCTTCTTTTTTCCGGACGAGCCAGATAATAGGCGATTTTGTCACGGAGCTCGCTTTTATTCCTGAAGATTACCAAATGCTTCCCATCCTCAAAAAGAGAAATAACGTCTTTTTGCGCGTCGCACATAAGGAAAGCGCCGCTGGCCAAAGCTTCGAAAACCCTTGGACTCGCCTGATAACAGGAATAACGCGGGTCCGGATCGGAATAATGCATGCACAGGGCGATTTTGGAGGCGGAATATATCCCGGTCCAGAGCTCCGGAGGTATTTTCCCACCCGCAATACACTTACGCAGCGGTGAACCAACCGAAACGGCTTCTGCCCCAGGGCCCCAGACCTTCAGGTGCATATCGCTTATGCTCTCCAGCATGGCGATCCTGCCAGGGTAGATAGCAGGATTAACCGTACCTACAAAACAAATATCGCTTCCCAGCTGTTCCCGGTCCTCCTCGCATAATTCCCTACGCACATGTGTCTCCGGATCGCAGGCGAAGGGGAGCAATTCGGCCTTATCCGCTCCGGCGCCGCGAAGCGCCACTACGGCTTCGCTCCCCCCACAGAAGACTTCATCGTACAGCGGGGCCGTTTTCAGAAGGGAGCTGAAATGATCGACCCGCGAAGCAACTGACATAGGTGGGTCAATTGTCCATAAAACCCTCCGCACATCCATCTTTTCCAGAGCTTTCAGTGCGAATGGGAGCACGCGGAGCCCACCGCACGCGAACATCATATCCGGTTGTATCTCGGTAGCTGTTCTTACCAGCAGCCTGTTTATACGCAGCAGTTCCAGCGTATCCAGCCCCGGAACCAGCTGTCGAACCCTGCCGGGGATAAGGAAGCTGCGGTCACCGAAGAATATTTCCTCGCAGCCGGCCGAACGGAACGCGCTCTCGGCGTATTCCGTTATAGACCGAAAGCTAGGGTTGCGATAACCGCAAAAAAGCACTTTCATTGTCGTTTAAAATGGCCGCTCAAAAAGTCCCATCGCCAACGATTTAAAGCATAAATAGCAAGTGTTAATATGGAACGGCCGCTCCGCGAGCGCCCTTAAAAACTCTCCAATCGCACGGCGCGGAGAGCCGTGTTCCATAAAATATATCCCCCGCATATAAAAAGCGTGGTGCCTGAAATACCGCATTTCTCCTAAAAGCATCGGATACTTAATGCTGAGCTCAGACAAGCGCCTCAGGAACACAAGGCGGGTTTCCTGGAACTGCGCCTGCTTCGAATAGTTACCGCAGTGGCTTGTCCAGCGGGCGGATACTCCCGGGCAATAGGCCAGTTTGTATCCGGAAGCCATTAACTTTACAAAAAAATCCCCGTCATCCATTCCGGTAAGCGTGTATTCTTCAGAGAATCCTCCCAGTCTTACAACAGCGCTTTTACGGACCAGCATGGTCTGCATGGAAATCAGGCCGGTATCGGCGGCCATGGCATGCAGCATTTCCCGGTTTGAAGCCTGCCGGCTGATAAAAGCATCTATCAGCTCCCCCTTCTCCGTAACTCGCTCATAATCCGAATACACCGCCGCCGCGGCCGGATCCGCATCCAGAACGCGGAGTTGGCGTGACAGCCGGCCCTCCGCCATAGTATCGTCCTGGTCAAGAACACAGATTAGGTCGCCGCGCGCCTCCGCTATCGCCCTGTTTACAGCGGCGCCTTTCCCAAGATGATCTATCCGGATAAACCGGAGCCTGGGATCGGCCGGAAGCCTGAGAACCTTCCCTACCGGTTCAGAGGAACCGTCATCTACGACAATAAGCTCTAGGGGCGCGTCTTTCTGGGCCAGAACACTGGCGGCCGAAGCCGGCAGCCAGCGGGCGCCTTCGTAGTAGGGGATTACAACAGAAATTCTGGGAAGTGTGGCACTCTTCATCTTTTTATTCCGAGCATAAATCTCAGCCGGTCCATAGACGGCTTCCCGCCGGTATCGTTCCTCCCAATCCATCGCCCGGCCTCGCTCCGCGCGGCGAGCAACAACAAGAATAGCCGATTGAGAAACCTGGAAGTATACCAAAGCCCGCAGGTAGTATATATTTTCTTTTCTTCTCGGTGCTTCGCAATTACATTCTCAAGGGCCGTAAAATATTCCGAGTTCATTTCTCCCCTGGAGAGATGCCATACAGGCAAAGGCAGGACATATGCTTTCAATCCATATTTCCTGACCGAAAGCGCATAATCTACTCCGTACATATGCCATCCGGGACAGGCCGCCTCGTCGAATTTAATAGCCGAAAACACTTTGGCAGGCACCAGAACAAGCTGCTCATCCAAGGTCTGCACTTCCGCAGTAGATCCGGATAGCGCTTTATCGTATATATTAGCCTCTTTATCCCGGCCGTGATAAACCACCCATACGCGGTTGGCCTCCGGTATTGTGCCGACATTCATAATTCCGCAGGCGCGTGTTTTGATCATTCCCGCTACTCCGGCCACACCCAGCCAAGGCTCGGTCCGCAAAAAAGCCTCCGCCTTTTCAAGCCAGTCATCGGACAGAAGGCGGACATCCTGATGGATGAACATCAGATAGTCTCCTTTCGCCTTTGCTGCCCCGTGGTTGAGCGCCGCCGCGGCCGATCTGAACGCGCAGGCCGTATTATCCACCGTTATCAGCTCATACTCACGCGTCTGCCCCTTCAGACCGGCCAGAAGCCACTCGTTAAAAATGTTCTTGTCATTGTATACGCATATTACTGAAAAGACCGGGCGAGTCATTTTGTCCCCCCGCGAAACCGATCCATCCCCATGATGAAATAATATTCCATAACATACCCGAAGATACCGGCAGCTATATTCTTTTTTTCAAAAAAGGCCGCGAGCCGGTAATACAGCAGTATCTTGATTTTTGATAAAACCCGCCTGATCAGCGGTCTGGAGTATAAATTCGTTGGGAGTCCGAGCTTCCTGTTGAATATAACCCTGGCTTCCCCTACTTTAATCATTCTTTTGCAAGCCTCTTCAAGGCTTGTGTAGTGATGGTGTAAAGCGACGGCCTTTTTATTGAAAATCAATTTTAACCCCAAGGCCCCGAGCCTGCGACCAAGCTCCATGTCCTCGTAAGCCGCATGCGGAAATTCTTCATCGAATAAGCCATTATCTACCATAAAGCTGCGCTTAAGCGAAATGTTGCATGTATAGAAAAATCTGCATGGATCTGCTTCGGCGCCATCCTGAAGTTCTGAAAAATTAAACTGCGGTCCGCCGTTCTCCAGCCAACGCATGAACGGGGTGATTTCAAGCTGCGGGTCCCAGGTTGCGTAGCCGAGCAGCGCTGCGCCAGGGTCCCGATTCTGTCGATGCCAGTAGTCATGCGCGGCCAGAAGGTCAGGAGCGGGTATTATGTCGTCGCCGATAAACAGCACAACGTCTCCTGACGCGTTCTTTATTCCAAGGTTCCTTGCCGCCGCTGGGCCTCTGTTGCCTTGCCTGAAACACCTGAGGTTCATGCCTCCGCCACCGATCAATGCCGATATCGATTGCGCCGTTCCGTCTGTGGAGCCGTCATCCACTACTATAACTTCAAACCCGGATCCGTACGGCGCCTGTGATGCCAGGGCCTGCAGGCACCGCTCCAGAGTCTCAACCCTGTTACACGTAGGTATTATTACTGTCAGGGACTTGGTCGTCATACAATAAGCATCATAACAAGGTCCAGATTTTAAGACGCAGCCTAGTAATTACTGCCCTAAACTTAGACAACCACCCAGTGCTTGATCGCGGCAAGGAATGCTAGTAGACGTTCAA
>CAZPMW010000040.1:0-9997 GCA_964587805.1 uncultured Elusimicrobiaceae bacterium | reverse complement strand
CGGCAAGGACAATCGGCTCATAATTTCCCTGGCAAAACACAGGTCCCGGGAAGTGAGATTGGCTGTATGCATAACAGGCATGTGGCCTCCGAACTCCGCCCAGTTCTCTGTTTCTATCCAGCCCTTTTCCTGCGCCTCAAAATAAAAGGGGGTGCCGGGATACGGGGTCAGAATCGTGACGCCTATGCTGTCTGGATTTAATTCCTCCACAAGCCTGTATGTCCGGTAAACCGACGCTTTTGTTTCTTTCGGCAGACCGAGCATAAGCAGGAAATGCAGCTTCAAGCCTATCTCCCTGCCTTTATCCCTTATAAACCTAAGCTTATCCAGGGTCATACCTATCTTGGCCTGGGTCTCCATAATCTCTGGGTAACCGCTTTCAACTCCGATATTTACTCCTTCACAGCCTGCCGCACGCATTTTCCGCATTAGCTCTTCGTCAAGGCAATCGACCCTGGTCTCGCACCACCACCGGAATTTTATATTGCCGGAAATTATCAGGTCGCAGATGGCCAGCGTCCTGGCCTTATCTATGGTGAAGGTCGCATCCCTAAAAAGTATGCTAGAAATTCCATGGTCACACACTATATTCCTGATCTCATGCAAAACGTGTCCAGGGCTCCGGTGCCGCCACTTTCGCCCCTGGACAAGGGGATACGCACAGTAATACGCGCAGGGATATGGGCATCCGCGGGTGGTCTGCATTACGGTGGAGCCTTCACCCAGGAGCGCATATCTGTACAGGCTGTTCTCCAGTAAAGAACGTGCCGGCAGGGGCAGCATGTCCATATCATCTACCAGGAGATTGGCCTCCATCCGAAAAACACCTTCGGAGACATAAGCTGTTCCGCGCTTTTCCTCACCCGTTATGACTTTATCTATTTCCAGCTCGCATTCTCCGTATACACAGATGTCAGCTGTGCTTTTTTCAAGTATTTCCTTAAGAATCGGCTGATGGGTTATGCCGGTTTTCGCTAGAAGCCGGCCCTTACATAATGAACGAATCTCCTTTAAAAACGTGCAATCCTCATATAGCGTAGGCAAAGAAACGGTAGATATTACAGCATCGACCTCTTTCAAACGAATGCGTCCGAGGGCCTCCTCCCGCGACCAGCCGGCTGCACCCGCATCCATTATCTCCGCCTCGTGCCCTTTGCCTAGCAGGACCGCGGCCATATACGCCAGGTCCAGCGGTGGCAGGACCACTGAATTTCCTCCGTCGAATCCAAGCCCTCCCGCCATGTCCCTTACTACGGGATGCTTCAAACTGGGCGCATTGATAAGCAGTATCCTCATTTGTCGCCCCCGCCTGCTTTCTCAAGAACGAAAACCATTTCGGCACCAAGGCTCACGAAGAGTCTGAGTTCAAATTCCACCCCGGCTGCCGCCCTGGCTGCGGCGATCAACCCAAGCATTCCATTCTGCGTGAACACATGGAAATGTATGCTGTAGCCAATACCCATAAGATATTCCGTTTTTCCCCGCACAGCTTCCTCGTCTTTTATCTTTTCCACTTTCCGGACCCATTCGTTAAAATGCTCTTTTCTGGAACCGGCCGGGCCTTCTTTGTAATCTTTCAAAAGGTGTTCTGGCCCGGTCTCGGAGCGGTCCTTGTCGAAAGTGAATCTTTTGTCCGGAATTGCAAGATAGGCAATGCCGCCAGCCCGGAGGACACGAAATATTGTTTTAAGCGCCTGAATGGGGTTGTCGCAATGCTCAAGAAAATGGTTGGCGATAATAAAATCCTGCGAACCATCTGCAACCGAGGTCAGGAATTGCCCATCGTCCAGAATATCCACCGGGACTAACCGGCTTCCTGTAAGCTCCGGATAATGCTTCCGGAGTTCCGGCAGGGATAGCCGGTCGACATACCGCACACGCGCGCCACATGGCAACTCCAGCGGATGGGCAAGTACACCTATTTCCAACCCCTCTCCTTTAAGATACTCATACGCGATCAACCGTCGGCTTAATCCTCCTATAAGCTTCAGCAATCGCCCCCTGATAAATGCCTTGATTCGGTTCATTGACGCAATATCCCCGCTTGTTTCTCCCACTCAACAGTACGGCGGACACCATCTTTAATGGTGACCACCGGATCGTAGCCCAGCTCCCGGCGGGCTTTCGCTATGGAATACGCCCTGTGCTTCCTGCCCCCGGCCCCGATAGCCAGATAGGCCAGCAGATCCGCTCGTCTTCTGATCCTGCATATCCAGACATGTACGAAAAGTATCAGCCTGTTGATAATCCCGGCGTGAGCGTACGGCCGGCCTATCATTACGCCCAGTTCGTGCGCCACGGTACCGAACAACTCAGATAAGGTCACTGGGTCCGCGCCTGCTATTATGTAAACGCCGTCCGGGGTTCCGGGCCTCAACGCCTTTATAATCCCGCCCGCGGCATCGCTTATAAAAACCGGGGAAACGCGGGATTCGCCCCAATCAGGCAATAATCTCAACAAATCCCCATAGCCAAGAATGGCTTCGGCAATCGGCCGTATGAATGCCGGGGATGGCGGTCCGTAAACATTGCCGAGCCTGAGTATGACTTTATCTCCGGGAAACAGCGATACCAGCCGCTCCGCCTCCAATTTAGATTCGCCGTACGAACTCCAAGGGTCGGTGGCGGACAGCTCATCAGCCGGCTGGCCGGCATTCCCCACAGGTCCGATAGCCTCAATACTGCTGATAAATATGAACTTGCCTACGCCGTTCTTCCGCGCCCACTCCAGCATATTGGCCGTACCGCCGACATTTACACCGAACAGCGCGGCCCTGTCGCCAAAATAGTTCAGATCTGCGGCCAAGTGAATCACGGCATCCATCTTTTCCGGTAAAGAAAATTCAGATAAGGCCGCGGCGTCCGTGCACGCCACTTCATAAATATGCAGGGCACCGGAAAACTCCGCAGCAAATCCGGATTTGCTCCTGGTGAGGACTGAAACCCCTATCCGCTCCTGAAGAAGCAGCCGTATCAGACTTTTACCAATAAAACCTGATCCGCCCGTAACGAGCACTCTCATCGCCATTCCTTATAAACCGTACTTTATATACCTAAATCTGCGTCGAACAAGGCCCGCTGCAGCTTTCAGCATCATTAGGGGACTTTTTCCATTGAGCTTCGCGCTGATTCTCCGGATAAGCCGACCAGCCGGTATGTTCCCGGTATCCAGCGCCGCTTCCTGTCTTTCGTAGTCTCTGCGTGGATAATCAAGTGATCGCTCCACAGCCGCTCTCAGGAAGGCATAATCCACCCCCGTTAATTTGCCCTGAGCGGCAGCCGACCTGTTGTAATACGTCTCGGATTTATCCAGCAGCAAATTGTTCTGGAGACAGTAATCCCCCAGTTCGGTGCCTGGGTACGGAGTAAAAAAACAGGGACTTGGATAGTCGGGTCTTATGCTCCTGATAAAGTTCACCGTACTCCGGACCTCGTCATCCGTTTCGGTCGGCACACCGAACATATAATTGGCGAAGATTTTGATTCCGTGCTTTGCGCATATCTCCGCCGCCGCAAGATTTTGTTCCGGAGTGGTTCCTTTCTTAAGATACTCAAGAACCCGCCGACTGCCACTTTCAAAACCTATCATGAAACATTTAAGCCCGGTTTTAACCATTTCCTCCACAACGTCCTCGTTATTCACAATAAAATCCGCTCTTGCCTGGCAGGTGAACATCGCGGGAAACCCTTCTTTTCTGTAAGCACGGCAAAATTCAAGCACCTGTGCTCTGTCCAGTGTAAACAGATCGTCATGAATAAGCAGACTTTGGAAATTATATCTCCGTCTCAAAAAACCGAGTTCTGCAATTATATCGCTGGCAGGCCGGATTCTAGCTCTGCCGCCAAAAACCATGCGCTCTGCCGGCTGACAGAAAGCGCACCTGAAAGGACACCCTCTGCCGGCAATAATGGAAACAAACGGGCGATCCATAAAGGGCAACCAGGGATGAGCGGCTTCACCATTTTCATAATCAAAAGCTTCCCTATCCGGATAAGGAAGCTCACCAAGTTCAGAGGGAATACCGCTGATAATTCTTGCTGTAGCACCATGTTTCTCAAGCTCCGACAAAAGCCGTGAGAAACCCACCTCTCCTTCCCCTGTTATAATGTAGTCGAACAAGCCCGCCTTATCGGCCTCTTCGGTTGCCACCGTGGCATGCACGCCGCCGAGCACGATAATCGAAGAACTGTTTATTTGTTTAATAATTTTTGCAGCTTCAGCGGCAGCGCCATAGTCGACGCTCATAGCGGAAATGCCGAAAACTCCCGGCGAGCGCTCCGCTATCTCAGAACGGAATTCATCCCAGCCGTCCAATTTTCTCAAATCTATAACATCCACCACATGCCCCTCTTTGCGGGCATAAGAAGAAATATAAGCCAGACCATAGGGGGTATAGTTAGCCTCGCATGAAGAGCTGCGGCCGAAAGTCCGCCACCCCCCCAAAGTGATACCCGGAAAAATGAGTGTCGCTTTCATGAAATAGCTTCCCGGTCCGCAAAGCCCAGCCGGCGGCGGACCTTAAGCATGTAGTTTTTGGCCAGCATTTTATCGAAATCATCAAGATGCCCCAGCGCCAGAATCGCCGCGGAGAAAACCGAAAGGTATGTCAGACTGGTCCCCGCGAGCGCGGACCAGCGGGTAAAACCAACACATGGTTCAATTAGATAAACCACCGCGCAGGCTGCCAGGCTGGACATCAGAGGCTTAAGGAACACCTGCCGCACAGTACGCAGGAGTGGAATAGTCATAAATTTGTGGAACTGGATAATAAAATACATCGAGGCTACTATCATAGAGGCCGCCGTTCCGAACACAACCCCATTGTAACCGATTAGCAGAGCGAGCGGGGCGCTAAGGGCCAAATTGAGAAAGGCGGCCAACCCTGAACTGAGCATGCCGTACTTCGGAATTCCTATGCCGTTCAGGATTGTGAATCCCGGACCTGAAAGCATATTGATAAAGTAAGCGAGCATAAGCACCTGGAGAGTAAAAACCGCCTTGCCGTATCCCTGTCCGAGCCACAATACAATAAACGGCCTTGCAAACACGATCACCGCCACGGAAAGAGGCAGGCCCGATAGAACGACATATTTCAAAGAGCGGAAGTATAGTTTTTCCAACCCAGCCTTATCGGTTCTGGCCCCAAGCTCAGAGGCGGCGGGGAATATCGCGGAAATAACCATAAGAGGGAATTCCCTGGCCTTTGACGCCAGCTGTGAGGCGACATTATAATATCCGACAAACTCAACATTTATCAGATACGCAAGAATCACCTTATCCACCTGAAAGTGGAACAGATTCGCGATGGCTGATATTTGAAGTTTATAACCCAGCTGAAACATTTCTCTAAACATTTCGCCGCTGTAATGCCTGAACCTGAGCGATAACCCCGGCAATATCCTGTACGCTATGAGGATATTGCAGCAGCCGCATAGGAGCACTATCCCGGCATTCAGCAGCATAAGCCCGACAAGCCCGAAACCGCTCTCCAGACATGCCACTGTACCAAAAGCATTCAGCACTGACATGACTATTCCCACCTTATTGGCGATGTCCATGCGCTGCAGACCGGTCTGAAGAGCGGCGAACGGGCTGAGCGCATTCGCAAGACCGAAGACAACGATTCCCAGAGTGAACACGGCAACCGTCTCCGAATATAAATTCGGTTGAGTCTTGAGCAGCAGCGCAAGGGGTTTGGCCGCAAAAAAACTCATAGCGGTCAGGAATACCGCAAAACCCGAATAAAACGTAAACCCGGTTACTATAACCTTATTTATCTTCTCGTAATCCTTGCGCGCATAAAATTCGGCGATAAACTTCACGTAAGAAGTTCCGATACCGAAATCGAGCAATCCGAAGTAGCCTGTTGTCGCGCCCACCAAAGCTAATATGCCGTATCTTTCCAATCCGATATGCCTGATGATATACGGCGTCAGGAGTATAGCAACCAGCACACCCCAAAAACGCCCTACGGCGTTGAAGAGAGTGTTTATGATTATCCTGTGCGAAAGGCTCTGTGTCATCGGTGTGCGCGCCGACCCTTCTTAAATACTTTTTTCCCCTGGCTGGATTTGTTTGTTCAGCACCATCACTATCGCGGTCAGGAACCAGAACGGCTCCATTATCCGGACTATGATGAAATTATTTACGCCTAGGGCCTGGAACAGCAGGCCGATTATGGAGGACATGAGCCCGAGACCGAGCGCCTTTATCCAGGGCTCTTCGTAAGCGATGTAGACAGCCAGTGCGGTACGGACTATTATGAAAAGCATCCACAGGAACACAGCAAATCCGGCAAGGCCCATTTCTCCCAGTACAAGGGCGTACTGGGTGTCTCCCAACCCGACGCCGGTTACACCCCAGCCCAGCAGCGGATGCTTCGGCAGTTTTTCAAAAAGAGTCCGGTTGATGGAATCCACGCGGGCGGCGGCGGACCCCTCGATCTTTATCTGGCCGGCCGAACCCACCTTGTATACATTAACCGCTTCCGCACCCTTATAGGTCATTGTTACCCTATCTTCCACCTTCTTTGATAAGCCGGGGATCAGGAACGCTGCCGCCACTCCTGTGCAGATAAAAAAAGCCAGGGCAAACCTTCTGCGCCTCACACTAACCAGCATTGTAAGCACCATAAAAATAAAGCCTATGTAAGAGGAACGGGAAAAAGTCAAAAGAAAAGCCGGAAACATGAAAAGCATGGACGCAAAGCCCAGAAGCAAATAACGGCCTGAATACTCGGTCATGGAAGCGATAATGAAACCGAAAAGCAGAAGATAATAACCGCCCAGCGACGCCGGCTCGGCATCACCGGGTTTATCTATAGTAGTCTCGAACGGTGCGCTCGCTCGCGCCGTAGATCCGGCGCTGTGGTAAAAATAATAGGCATATGCGGTCACGATAAGCGCCACCAAAAACCCATATTTCAGATATTTTTTTATTTCCTCTTTTGAATCCAGTACATTCACCACCATGAAATATAGCAGGAAATATTCGACATATTTCAACACGTAAAAGACAGATCTATTAAACTCCACATCCCCCCTCAGTACCCCAAGCGAGGTGGAAATAATAGCCAGCGCCGTATAGATCAGCATAGGGATCTGTACCGGAGTGCCTGTTATGAACGGTTTATCCTTGCGAATGGCCGTACGGGCCAGCCAGGAAAAGAAAATAATGACTATCAATATATCGTCATAGCGCAAAACAACGCTGCGGCCGCCGGAGACGGCTCCGCCTCCTATCTCAGGAGAGAGCAGCATGGAAAAGACCAGAAGCAGCAGGCTCAGCTTTGGGGAAAGGAACGCGAATATGGAAACCAGAACACATCCGACTGCGACCAACAGAGTGAAAGCGTGCACGTTAGAGGACATGAATCCGGCGGCTATGGCGGCCGCTGTAGCTAGGATTACCAGGATGATAGGCATGAAAAGGAACTAACGCCGGGAATAGTTCTTGTAATCGGAGGAATAGTAGCCGTACTGCGGGCCCATTTCGGTCGCCCGCATGCCGTTAAAAACCACTCCCAGCATACGTGCGCCGTGGCCGCCCGAGGTTACCTGCTCCTTGGCGCGCCGGAGAGCGCTGCGAGCTATTTTTCCGGCTTTATAGACAAGCACTACTCCGTCCATATGCTTAGCGATAAGAATGGAATCCACGAACAACAGCACCGGCGGAGCGTCAAAGATTATCAGATCGAACTCGCTCTTAAGGCTGGCCATCAACTCTGTCCATTTGGCGGAGTCCATAATATCAACCACGTTACCCGGCATGGTGCCGGCATTGATTATCTTCAGGTTCTCTATGCCCTGAAACCGCATAAGGCTGTCAAAATCAAGACCGCCGAGCATGAAATCCTCGCTTTCAAGCGCCACATCTCTCCACTCTGTCTTACCTGCAAGCACATCGCTGAGACCGGGCTCCTTTTTTGAACCGAAGATCTGGTGAATGGTCGGCCGCCGCATATCGGCGTCTATCAGCAGCGTTTTAAGCCCGGCGTGGGCGCTGGCGAGGGCGAAGTTGACCGCCGTGAGGGTTTTGCCCTCGGCGGGGCCGGAGGAACTGAACACCAGGGACACGCTCTCATGCGTGTTCAGCTGCGACATGATATTCGTCCTGAGAGCATGATACGCCTCTATAACGCCGGAAGAATAGCGCCTGTCAATTAATAGGCCGCTCCTGAAGCCCTCCACCGTGTACCTCTCTTTACTGAACATCTGGGTCAGCCAATTGTCCAGACGGCGCTCGCTGGAGATATGCGGAATAAGGCCCAGGACCGGCAGTTTCAGGAACGATTCAATGTCCTCTATCGTACTTATCGAGACATCCAGATTTTCAAGCAGGAACACCACGACTATCGCCAGAAAAAAGCCCAGGATGCTCCCGACCATCAGATTCAGCCGCTTGTTCGGAGACACCGGCGAGCCGCTTGCCACTGCCGGATTTACCACGCTCACGAAGGAAACGACCGAAGAAAGACCGAGTTTCGCCTCTTCATACTGCTTGTTCAGGGTGGTGTAGAGCTCTTCCTGCAGGCGCAGCTCGCGGCTTATTCTGGCCAGGTCTAATTCGCGCGCCGGGATCTCACCCAGTCTGGATTCCACAACCTTTATGCGCTGTTGAAGTTCTATCACGTCCGGATGATTAGGGGTGTATTTATCCCGCAATTCCTTTTTCCGTATCTCCAGGTCGGCGAGCTGGTTAGCCAGAGCCGAGCCCAGGCCGGTGTTGGGGTTTTTCTCCATGAAATTCTGTTTCGATCTTTCGAGCGAGCGGAGGTTTTCTTCAACTTCAGCTTTTCTGGAGGCAATATCCTCAAGCGTTTTGCGGCCCTGCTTGCTTTTCTGCTCCAGGTCGTAATCACGGTAAGCCTCTATAACCGCGTTCACCATGTCGCTGGCCTTGAGCGGATCGGAATTGCTGCCGGTAATGGTGATTAGGTTCGAGTCCTGCAGGCGCTCCGCCTTACAAGAGGCTTGCAGGGAACTAACCACCCTGGAATTCTGAAGCTGGCCCGCGCTCTCTTCGAGCCAGCCGAGTTTCCTGGCGGCCCGGTCCGCGATCTCCATTGAAGTGATTACGCGGATCTCGGTGGAGACAGCATTCCATGGGTCGAATTCTGTCAGGTCAGAGCCTGGTATCCTGGAATAAGAGGCCGGAGGCTGGAATTTTATAATAGCCTGGCTCTGGTAGATCACCGGCTGAAGGTGGGTATAAAAACTGGTGGAGCCCAGCGTGACAATAAAAATCAGCAGGGCGACCCATTTACGTCTGTTAATAATGCGCCAATAGTCGTAGAGGGTAAGCTCAGAATTCATAGTCTTCGCTACTTTCTTGCGACCAGACCAAGCGTGATCGCCATTGTGATCAAAGTGAACCAGGGGACCAAATTATCGGTCAGCCACTTGCCGCCCTTGTAAAACTTAGTTCTAGGCACATATACTATATCACCGGCGGCCAGAGGGATATTGTATTCCATGCGCCCTTCCATGACGGCGGAGATGTTAGCCTTTATCACCTCTTCTCTGACCTTGCCTTCGGCGTCCTTGACTCGCCTGTAAATCTTGATCTTGTCAGCCTTTGGGTAATCAGCCAGCCCGCCCGCGCTGGCCACCAGGTCCAGAAGTTTCATCCCTTCATGGTAGGTGAAATAGCCGGTTCCGCGCGACTCGCCTATGATCGCTATCGTGTCGGAGGAGAACCTGCGCACGTTGATTGTTATGCGGGGATCGGACACGTATTTCGCGAATTTGGCGGTAAGCGTGGACTCAAGCTCGCCGCTCCGCATCCCGTCAACTTTGACCGCGCCCAGAAGCGGCACGTCTATGGTCCCGTCCGGCCTGACGGTGACCTCCCTGGAAAATTCCTCAGCCGGGAAAACTTTAACGTTAAGCACATCTCCGGCGCCGATAAAATAATCTTTCCCGCCAGGTATCATCTGAGCTAACAGAAACCCCGGAAAGGAATTCAAAATAAGCAAAAGACCCAGAACAGCCGCTT